>NZ_CP032544.1:971250-1332500 GCF_003867075.1 Tenacibaculum mesophilum
ACGATTCGTTACAATTCCTACTAATTTTCCTGCTTCATCAACAATTGGAATACCTCCAATTTTATGCTCACGCATTGCTTGTTTAGCATCTAAAACGATTGCACTTAACGACAAAGTAATCGGATCGATTATCATTCCGCTTTCTGCGCGTTTTACTTTACGAACTTCTTGAGCTTGTTGCTCAATTGTCATATTTTTATGTAACACTCCTATTCCTCCTTCTCTTGCAATAGCAATTGCCATAGCAGATTCGGTTACCGTATCCATAGCTGCTGATACTATTGGAACATTGATTGTTATGTTTCTTGTAAATTTTGTTTGGATTGAAACTTCCCTTGGAAGTACTTCTGAGTAGGCAGGAACTAATAAAACGTCGTCGTACGTTAATCCTTCTCCTAATATTTTAGCTTGATGAGCTTGCATATGCAATCAATTTAGTGTGTTGTTAATTAATTGCATGCAAATATACTACAAATAATGCAAAAACTACCTTTAATTTTAAGTTAAGTAAATCGCTTTATATTTTATCTTTTGTTTATTGCTTTACCCTTCTATCAATAACGCTAATAATCAACTTTTATACGCTCAAGGTTTCTCTGCT
The DNA here is from genome assembly GCF_003867075.1 of Tenacibaculum mesophilum. Lineage (NCBI taxonomy): Bacteria > Pseudomonadati > Bacteroidota > Flavobacteriia > Flavobacteriales > Flavobacteriaceae > Tenacibaculum > Tenacibaculum mesophilum. Next base: position 971,852 of record NZ_CP032544.1, read on the forward strand.
CATTCTTTTCTATATCATTCTTAATTTTAGTATGTGTTTACCCTATTCCTATTCATAAACCTACAACTAATGGAGAACAGTACCCCCATAAAAGATACCAAGAAAGTAGTTAACACTACCGATGTTTATCCTAAGGTATTTAAAGAATTAATTACTGAAATTAACAACATGCTATCGTATGCTATTTACAATGGGATTACTATTAATACAGAAGTCAATTCTCTCATTGAAAGTAAGGGTTTAAACGACTTGATAAATGCGCATAATATTCTTGTTAAAAACATTGCTCCTGCAACGCCAAAATCGATAGAATACACTAAAGCACTGCGTGAAGAAGGACAAAACAAATCGATTTTTAGCAAGCTTCCTGTGGTAAGGAACCTTATTTTTTTAGCTCTTTTCTTTTTGGTTTTATTTATTATTACTGCACTTTCTCCTGATGTAAATAATAACTCATTAGATAAAGGTTTAATGAATAACTCTGGATTACCACTCCTTTTAAACCTCTCCTACTTAGCATCTGTTGCTGGTTTAGGAGTTATTTTTTATTTATTGAAAAGAGTTAGCGATTCTATTAGAGAATCAACCATGGTTTCTGAAGAGTCTATTTCTTATTTAGCACAGATAGTACTTGGTATTATTGCTGGACTAATTATGTCGGAAATTATTTCATTTTACACTAAAAGCCCTGAAGACATCAACCTTTTTAATAAAGGTGTTTTAGCACTGATTGGTGGGTTTTCTTCAGAAGCTATTTTTAGCATATTACAAGGCATTATAGATAGGGTTAAATCTATTTTTATTGTACCTAAACCCAATAAATAACTATTACTAAAAATAAAAGAGGTTGCACCGTTAAGTGATTATAATTGAGCTTACAACATACTAACCAAACTTAGCTCTATATTATAGCAACCTCTTTTTAATTTTAAAATTACACTTATGAAGTATTTTTACGTATCTATTTTTAGTTTTTTACTTCTTTCTTGTGCTAGTATTCCTAGCTCTACTGTAACGCTTACTAAAGAAGTTATTAAAGAGGCTGATAATATGCATGCTTTAAATGTGTCTTTAATCAATAAACTTTTTGATGAGCGAAAAGAAAAAATCAATTTATTTATTGAAAACAAGTACACACCTACGCTATTAAAAAAGTTTGAAAGTTTATTACCAGATTCTTTAGATTATAAAAAAGAACTACCTAATATTCTAAATAGTATTGTTCCTATTATTAATCATAAAAAAGATTCGCTTCAAAGTGTATTAGATTTACAAAGACAAGATATTTTAAACCAACTAAACTCTAATTATAGCGATTATAGTAAAGCTACTACTTCGCTTCAAAACTTAATTAACTCTGCTGTAAACATAAAAACTACAGAAAGTGACGCTTTGTCGGCAATAGATCAACTTACAGGTGATAAAATTAATATAAAAAAGGTTGAAAACACCATTAATCAGAGTATTGATAAAACTGGAAGTGCCCTAAATAAATTGGTAACCATTGAAAAAGTAATTTCTGAAAAATAACGATTATGAACTCTATAGACTGGAACAATATAGCTAAAGAAGCTGCTTCACAAACTGATGCTGAGTTTAACAAACAATTGGCTAGTTTAACAAACCTAAAGCTTAGCGAAGTGGATGCTTTTATTAAGGAAAGTAAAATTACCAATGCAAACGCCATAAAAACACTTAAACTTATTGATGATGCTACTATTAGTAATAATGAAAAAGCCAAAGCTATTTCTAATATTGAAAATGGCTTTGGCTTTGTTATAAGTTTAGTTTCTAAAGTGGTATAACTACCTAAAAATTGTATTGTCTTTTATAAATGCTGTTTTGTAACGCTCACTAAAGAGTATTTTTTCATCATTATCTAAGACAATAAGATTATCTTCAAAGTAAATTTCTTTGATTTTCTTTACGTTAACTAAGTAATTTCTATGCACTTGTCTAAAATCTGGATTAGATAGCATGTCTTTTAGCTTGGTTAGCGATAACTTTATTAGATAATTTCCTGAGTCACAAATTAAGCTACAGTATTTTTCTTTTACTTCTACATAATTAATAGCAGCTACATCTACTTTAACCACGCTTCTTTTCTTCTTTATAAATAAAAAAGACGGACTTATTACACCATTGTTTGATGCTAAACTAATACTGTTGTTTTGTTGATAACACGACTCAATTGCCAATTCTAAAGAAAATAACAATTCTAGTTTGTTATATGGTTTTAGAAGATACACTAACGGATTGGTTAGTTTTGCTTCATCAAAAATTTCTCTTCCTTGCATACTTGTTAGGAATAAAAAAGGCACATTAATTCCTTCTTTATTCAAACGGTGTGCTAACGAAATTCCGTCTGGTCTTCCGTTTATCATGATGTCTAAAATAATAACATCAAAAAAGCGATTTCTAATTAGCTTTTCTGCTTCTACCGCATTTTTTGCTAATGATACTTCGTAGTCATTATCTTCTAAAAAAGAAGAAAGTTCTAAAGCTTCTTCTTCTAAGTCTTCTAGCAATAGTAATTGTAGTTTTTTCATAATTTATGCGCTTGCGTTGGGTAACAAAATTCGTATAGTTGTCCCCACTTCCAACTCACTATCTATGAGTAATTTTCCATTATTCTTTTTAATAAGTGTTTGACATAGTAACATACCTAGCCCTACGCCCTCAGATCTGTTAATTTTGTCAATACTTAAGTCTTCTAATCCTTTTATTTTTGCTAGTTTTTCTTCTGAAATTCCAAAACCTGTGTCTTTAATCTTAATTACACTAAATTCTTCAGAGTCGTTATAGGTTTTTACTTCAATCTTGCCGTTTTCTCCTGTGTATTTTAGTGCATTATCTAACAAATTTCTCAATACTATTTTTAAGGACTCTTTGTCTGCTTTTACCAAAATAGTAGCTTCTAACTTTGTCGTTAGTGCAATGTTTTTAGCTTCTGCAATTTCTTCAAAGTTATAAACAGCCTGTTCTACCAACGGTTTTAAAGGATATTCTTCTGCTTTAAACGATAACTGATTGTTTTGCTCTAACGACCAATGCAATACGTTGTTTAATAAATGACTCGTGCTTTCAGTTAACGCAATCGCGTTGTTGGTCGTTTCACTTACCGCATCGTATTCTTTGTTTTTTAACTGTCGTTTTAACTTTTCGTGTTGTCGTTTAATTGTATTTATTGGTGAACGTAAATCGTGAGATACTACAGAAAACAAATAGTCTTTCGTTTTGTTAGCTACGTTTAACTCTTCCTTTTGTTGGGTAATAAACCTATTTTTACTTTTTAACTCTCTATAAAAATAGCCTAAAAACCCGAGAAAAACTAATAATCCTGAAGCTCCAATTACTAAACTCTTTTGCACTACCGCTTGACGTTTTAGCTGTTCTTCTTGTAAAACGATTTCTTGTTGCTTTTGAGCTACGGCTAATTGTTTGTCTTTTTCTGTAAGCTCCCAAATTTTATCGCGGTTCCAAATAGAGTCTTTCCAATTACCATATTCCATATAATACTCTATACTTTTTTGGTAGTTTTTTCTATTCTTCTCCACAACCGCCATGTTTCTCACGGATATTTGTTTAAGATTAAAATCTGAATACAATTTGGACAAATCATAAGCCTCTTGAAATAAAGGAATTGCCTTATCATCTAAATATTGATTATAGTATAGGTTTGCTAAATCTATTTTGGCTCTAATTATTGCAGCAGTATCTTTCTTCTTTATTAGAGAAACTTCTTTCAAAAAATATTCGTTAGCTTTTCCAAAAGCTCTTTTTTGTAAGAAATTAACTCCTAAATTATGGTAAATGTTCTTTTTCCTAAAAGGCTCTGGTTTTTTCTCTAAAGCTTTTTGATAGTGAACTATTGATTTATTATACTCTTTTAAACTTAAGTATACACTTCCTAATAAGACTTGTTTTTCTAAAATATTCTCCTCTTCATTTGTTATTGAATGTAAACTTTGTAATGCTTTTTTATAAAAACCTTTTTTATAAGCACTATAGGCTTGCATAAAATTAATATAAGCAATCTCTTCGGCTTTATTTGTCAATAACAAAGCTTTACTACTATAAGCATAACAGGAATCATATTGTTTTTCTTTATAAAAACTTAAGGCCTTGCAAAAAGTTTCATTCTTATATTTTTGGCATATAGTATGACCTCTCTCAATAAAAACCTTGTTTTTCTTTTTAGGCCCTTCATTAACCTGAAAGAAAAACAGAGTTATTATTCCTATGACAGAACTTAATTTGCTCAAAATTAAAATTCTGTTGGTGGTTCTGTTTCTGCTGGTGCTGTAACTGTTCCTCTATCTGTGATAGGTCCCTCATTCACATCTTTCAAAACTGGATTAGTATTGTTATTCCTAACAAGAATCATGTCCGCTAATTCAGTTCCTTCTCCCAATTCATAAGTATATTCTATATAATATAAATCATATTGACTGGCCACTTGATCACAATTAAAATCTACTCTAAAATCTCTACAACTTACCATATTATACCCTCCTTCTTTATTTGGGATTTGAACTGGAATAATTCCATAATAGTTTAAATAGATTTCATTTCCTTGTAGTTGTAAACCAGTGGTATTTTCAATTGGCTTCAAAGGGTTATCTGGTAAGTATGCTAAAACCGTTACAGTAAAAGGGTTACTTGTACTACCTTCAAGACCTGACATGTTAACTAAAGGTCCTTTTGGTACATTATCAACACTAATATTAGTGTCAAATTTTCTAAAGTCTTTTAATGTTAATGTAACTCCGTTAACGTTTACTGGGTTTCCCATGTTTTTATAATTTTAATTTGGTTATTGGCTAAATTTACAATTATAAAAAGAAAAGAAAAAATAGTTTGTTAATAATTTATAGAGGAGTATCTAGATAAATACTCCTCTATAAAACTCCTAGTTCTTCCGCTAGCAAAGCAAATATTATTAATAGTTTTCGAAAGCCTTTATTAACACGATAAAGCCGTTATATTAATACCATGTAACTAAAAAAGGGAGAAACCGAAGCTTCTCCCTTTATTTTAAATCTTGAACTGTAATGTTACATACCAGTTTCTAGGAGATGATGGTATAATACCTGGTCCAGGATATCCTGTTGCCCTACGTGTAAAGTATTTTTCGTCTAACAGGTTGTTAACTCCTGTTTCTAGCTTCCATTTTTTATACGAATATGAAAAAGAAGCATCTACAATTGTATATGCTGGTATAGGACCTATTGTTCCGTAACTAGGATGTGTGCTATCTACTGTTGCATGTGTAGCATCTGTTTGTTGCTCAGACAAATGCGTTAACTGTAAGCTACTTAAAAAGTTTTTATATCCAAACTTCACTCCTGTTTTTAAGTTTAGGTTCGGTATAAACTCTACTTGATTTCCTATTACTGATTTTTCTAATGAATCTGTATATTCTGATTGTGTTAACGCTAGGTTTACATAGGTATTTAGCACGTAGTTTGATGGCAACTTAAATACATTTGCCAAACTAACATCTGTAAAACCTTCAAAACCATAAATAAAAGCGTCTCCTACATTAGTTCTTAACCTGTCTCCTGCATCGGGTCCGCTACTTACCCAAAAAATTCCGATTCTTTTGTTGTAAAATAGTCCAAATCCGCTTAGGTCGTAGGTTACTATGTTTTTAATTTTTCCTCTTATTCCAATATCTGCTGTGCCTCCTTCTTCATCATCTATGTTTTCATCTACTTTAAAAGTAGGACTTACCGTACGGATGTCATTAAAGGTTACTGAACGGTAGTTTTGAGAAGCATTTGCATAAATTTCTAACTTTGTCGAGGGTTTATAACTTGCTCCAATACCAAATAAAGCAAAGCTTCTTTCTTTTGTTCTATCGTCTCTAAACGTATTAATTCCGTTAGGTAACGGCACTCCGTTTTGTAGATCTTCATTATTCCACAATACTGTTTTATAATCTCCGTTACTTCCTGTTTTTATGTATTCTAATCTAAATCCAGGAGTTATTGAAAATTTATCTGATAGTTTAAAAATATGTTCTCCAAATAATGCTACGTTCGTATTGGGGAATTTAAAATTAGATGAGGCATAGGCATCTACATCTGCAAATGTAAAGTTTGCATCTACACCATTAGATCCTGCTCCTTGTTCTTCTGAATTATTTGCTTTGTAATATTTTACACCCAATAAGTAAGTATTCTTTTGCCCTCTAAAATCATAGTTTGATAAAAAGCGAATTTCTGTTCCCCAGTTTTTATATTGTCCGTTAATTAAATCTCTCGTAGCATAATTTCCATCTGCAAAAGGTTCATCTACATACGTTATAGGACTTACATTACTTGATTTATAATTTCCTCTAAACCCTATGGCTTTTCTCGAAGCATTTAACCCAAATAAGTTAACACTTAGGCGCGTGTCTTCTGTAAAATTATGGTCTAGTTTTACCGTCCACAAATTCCAGTTTACACGAAACCAGTTTCTTGATCTGTTACTTTGAAAAGGATCTTCATTAAACATTTTATCATTTAACCCTCCTGCTTGTTTAGCTAAATAATTTAAATATGTTGCCTCTACTGTTAAAGTTGTTTTTTCTGATAGTTTATGATCTACATGACCATAAATATTTATTGAATTAAATTCTGAATTTGGTCTAAAACCATCTCCTCGTTTATAATTTATGTAACCGTAATAACCTGTTTTATCAACTGTACCTCCAACACTGTTAAAAGAATTGAAAAGACCGAAAGATCCTGTAGATTGTCTTGTTATGAACTCAAATTCTTTACTCTTATTAGGTTCATTAAATTTAAAATTTAATAAGCCTCCAAATTGTGTTCCGTATTGTAATGATGCAGCTCCTCTAACAATTTGTATTTCTTGCAAGGCCTCTGCTGGGGGTGTATAATAGCTTTCTGGATATCCTAATACATCTGCACTAATGTCGTAACCGTTTTGTCGTGTATTAAAGTTTGATGTTCTGTTAGGATCCAAGCCTCTACCTCCAATATTTAACTGTAATCCTGCATCGTCATTTTCGTAAATATTGAGTCCAACTACTTGACTGTATATTTGGCGTGCGTTATTAGCTGCTTTGTTTCCTACTGTTTGGTCTAATAAAACTACCTCTGTTTTTTTTCCTTCGTAAATGGCAGTTCCTTCTACTGCTTTTAATCTTTTTAAACTAAATACTTTTCTTAGTCTTTGATTGATAATTACTTCTGATAATTCTTCATCTAACTTTAAAAGTGTTATGTTTTCTACAATATTTTTATTTGTAATAGTTAGTGCATGTTCTTTTATTTCGAAATTGTAAGAAAAGAATACCAATGAATAGTTTCCTGATTGCAATGGTTGGGTTTTATAATTTCCTTGAGCATCTGATATTGCTAACTTTCCGCCTGAAGCATCAAAAACTTCAACATTATTAATAGGGTTTCCTTTTTCATCAATTATTTTTCCTGAAATGGTATATTGTGCTACTACTGTTTGCACAGCTAAAAATAAGGTAAAAATAATGCTACAGGCCTTTAATTTTGATTTCATGATTAAATGGTATAATCCAATTTTTATGTTTAAAACTTTCTTTTTGTTGATATAAATCTACTTTTGGATCTATAAATTGTGTGCTAAGTCGACCGTTTAATGTTACATAACTATCTACATACACTTTAGGGTTTTTCATTCCTTTTTTCTTGTAGGTGTCTCCTAAAAAATGAGCAAATTCAAGTATAAAATCTGATTGAAAACTCATTTGTTTTTCTTGTAATGTTGTTAAATAATCGCTATTATCAATATATACTTGCTTTTTTGTTTCTTCATCAATTATTTTAAACTCTGCATAGCCTGCTTTTTCTGTTAACATGACACGCCAAGAAAAACGGTATCCTTCTTCAGTCCAAAATAACTCTCCGGGGTACAACAAATACCTAAAAGGAATAATTATTTGCAGTACAAAAAATAGTATTAAAAATTTTCTTGTTAATGTTAGTTTTTGAGTAGTTACTAAGGTTTTTCCTTGATCGAAATAATCCTTAGAAATTCTAAATATGGCTGCTATGGTATTTAGTATTTTATGATGTAGCTTTGGATTGAAAAATATAATGGTTGAGACAATCATTATATAAGGAAACATTCCTATTGAAAATAATATTCTTGTAAATACATGAAATATAATTACTGCAATAAACGCTATTGTGCGTGTTCGTTTATTTAATAATAAGAAAGGTATTGTTAAATCGTATATAGCTCCTGCCCAACTCATAGCAAAGTGAAACCATGTTTTAACCATTAAAAAACCTACTAACGGTAAATTGTTTTGTACAGGTAACCATATATTTAATGGTGATGCTCTAAACAACCAATCAGAATTTAGTTTTGCTAATCCTGCATAAAAATATACAATACCTAATAGTAACTTTATAGCATCTATAGTCCAATTAGGTATTTTTTGATAGGCTATTTTCTCGTTTTGTTTTGCATCTACAGAAAAATAAGCATTTGCTGGTAAAAAAATTAGAATAAATGCTACTAAACTTACAAAGTAATAATGGTTTAAATAATAGCTTTTATCCATTAATTCTATGTAGGTAAAGCTTAAAAAAAAAGTAATTGCTGCTGCTCTATACTTATAACCTAACATTATAAATAGTGCAGCTATTGCACAAATTAAAAATAATAAATAAGTGTAGTTACCAAATGGTTTTATATACTCGAATCCGTAGTATGAAAAGAAAAATTTTGGTTTTATATACTGTTCTTCTATCCATCCGTTTAACCAAAAACGTAGTATGCTACAAAACATCATAAAACCAAAAAAAATACGAAATACTGCAAGTGGAGCAGCTTCCGTATTTTTTTTGAAATATTTTTGTAATGTATTAATCATTATCAGCGTCGCTCGAAGTATTTTTAATACTCATAGCACTCATCATATCTGGTTTAAAGTTTTTTAATACTGTTTGCATAGCCTCATAAGTATTTAAAAACACGTTTTTGTCATTTTGAATTTGATCTGTAAAATCATCTTTTAATAAACTTGCCTTATCTTCTAAATTTGTAAAGTTTGTGTTTATTAAATCTGCTAAATCTTTTCTTTTTAGAAATTCAAGATATTGCTGTAAACTTTTACCGTTATTTCCATTATAACCTATTCCTTTATAAAAGTTTTTTGTAGCTGTTAATGCGGTTATAAATAATTCTTTAGAAATGTCTTTTTTATAAAATCCTTCAACCAAGGTTACATCTGGTATACCTGTTCTTGCTCCTGATGGATTAGCTATTTTAGGGTCTCTTAATTGTTTTTCAAAAAAAGCTACAACATAAAAGTTTACTAATTTATCTACACTACTTGATATTGAATATCCATCATTTTCAATAAAAGTTTGCTTGTAACCTCCGTTCCAATCATCCTTAACTTCTTTGGATAAATTATAAACTCTGTTGCTTACATCTTTTAAGTATTGTTTATACTTAGCTGCATTTTCTGCTGTTGTGTAAAAAGTTACAGTTTCCTCATCAGTCCCTTTCCCGTTAAGTAAATAGTCTAAAGCTGGAAAACCTTGTACACTTATTAAATTAGGTGACTCTAGGTTATAAGTCCCTGACTTAGCATAATCATCTAATTGAGTAGCGTTAGTTGGTATTGTGTTCATATAACCAACCATGTTTATCTCTTGAGCCTTACCTACTTGATATAAAGAAACTTTTTGCCAAGTTACGTAAGCATTTTTCCAAGCAGTTCTTGCTTCAACTAAATTAGCTGTGCTTACTGTTGTTGTAAATTTATTTATTGCTTCGTTTAATAATTGTGTTTTCTCTACAAAATCATTGTATCCTGGAATAATCATTTGATCAGCCCAAAAAGTCAACATCTCTTTTCTATTAAAATCATCTGGGTTTGATGTACTAGGATTATCGCTACTACTTGAGCTACATGCAACGATTAAAGAAAGTACACATATGTATACGATTTTTTTCATTTTGTCTTAATTAATTTTTTATTAATCTAAATAAACACGCAAAAATAAAAAAAAATAGCCATGTAACTATACATGGCTATTTTAATTTATCTTAATTTAATGGTTTTAATCATTTAAACTAACTACATCTTCTGTTGTGAATCCAAAATAGGTTCCTAATCTAGATGCAATTTGGTCCAATTGATCGTCTGTAATAGACCATAAACCATTATCAGCTTCTAACATTGCGATAGTTCCTGCTATTTGGTTTTTTTCAACTTGTTGTCCATTAATTTCAACAAATCTTAAAGATTGTAAAAAACCGTATGCTTCTGATAATGCATGTAAACTATTTGCATCTTTAGCTCCTTTTCCTTTTAATAGGTAATGTGCAGCCATAACCCCTATTACTTTAGATACTGATGCTCTAATAGTTTCAGCTTGCTTGCTTGCTAATTCATAATCATTAGCATCTACTGCTGCTCTTCCTAATTTGAATGCATTATAAACATCATCAAAAATTCCTTTAAACTTACTATCATTATCAACACTTTTAATATATGAGTTTAGGAAGCCTTTTCTGTCGTCTAAAGAATTAACTGGTTTTGCAGGATCTTCTTCTAAACCAAATAAATACCCATAAGCTTCATCCCAACCATGTTGTAAAGCTGTATAATTTTTGGTATCATCTCCTTTGTATGGTTTTCCTGCTTCATGATCTGCTTTATTATCATCAATAAATTTTTGAGAAACATACTTGTTTATCATTTGATCTGCAATCACAGAACCTATTAATGTTTTAGCTACTGCTTGATTATACTCAACTCCTTTAGCACTTACATGAACTGTTCTACTACCTGTAGTTAATTTTCCTGCTGTACCAGCAGCAGCATCTGTATTCCAGTTAGCATATACCTCTGTTGCATGATCTTTAATCCATCCATCCATTTTTAGCCTTAACTCATCTGTTTCAACAGCATCTACGTTAGAGTTTGTAGCTGAAGCCACTGTACCTCTAAGTTTTTTTCCTGAAGTGTTTAATGATGCATCTTCAAACCCTGTACCATCTTTAAACATTTCTTCTAACTGAGCCTGAGTTTTAACGTTATCTTCAAGTGCATCCTTTAACTCTTTAGCCATTTTTAAACGTGCTACTTGTCCTGAAAAACTAACGTTGGATTTATTATCTTTTCCATTAAAAGCGTAGGTAGCTGGAGCTTCCACTGGTGGTTTTACATCATTATCATTATCGTCTGAACAAGATGTAAATACTAGAGCTGATATAGCTAACATTGAAAGAAATACTCTTTTCATTTTATTTAGATTAAGTTTTAATTAAATTTACTGGCAAATTTATGTAAGAAATTTATTTTACCAAATCTTATTAAGACTTATTTTAAATAATTTTTAACATATTTTACTTAGTTACACATGAAGTAAAATTAATCTATTTATTTTTTTCAAAAAGGTTTACAACGGCTTTACGGATATCATAAGCCATTTCATCTTTTTTTGGTTTATAAATATGCATTACATCTTTACTTTTATTTGAAAGTATAGGTATATCAAGACCTCTCAATAAATAATCTGAAAAAGCAACTGTATAGTTTTTATCTTCTTGAAGTTTTCCTTTTTTAAGAATCCATTTTCCGTTTTCTTTCTTAGCATTAAATCGTTGTAAGTAGGCACCTGTTCCTGAAGCAGCTTCTCCAAAGTCCAACACTTCTTTTAATAGACTTCCTTTGATTTCTACTTTTAAAACTTCACCTCCATAAGGCAAAACTCTGAAAATATCAACGGCATTTATATCTCCTGCTAGTACATCATCTATCCTAACAGAACCTCCGTTTACTAATGCACAGTCAACTTCGTTATTGTATGCTAAACTCATAGACTCAGCTATAATCTTACCCATATTTGTTTGAACACTTCTAATAGTACTTTCTCTTGCATCAAGAGGTTCTTTAGCTGTATATATAACTTCATAAGGATTAGAAACTACTTCTTGAATTTTACTTTGTAAAACAACCTGCCATTTATCAACTACAGCTTTTACTTTTTTATTTGAAATTATCGAATCGTTAATCTCTTTTAACTCTGACTTAAATTGAGTTTTCTTAGTTGCTGGATCATATTCAAATCTATGAATATAGACCGTTTTAGCATTTGCATCTGCTTTGGTAATTACTACCTCTCCTACTTTATCGTAACTATTGGTATGCTCATGTCCGCCCATTATTAAAGGTACATTAGGTAATAGTTTTGCTATTTCTTTGTCTTGAGTTAGCGAAGCATGGGTTAACCCAATAACTATATCAACATTATCTTTAATCTCATTATATGCCCGCTTTATTTCTTCGTACATATCTCCATAATATACATAACTCTTAGGGTTGGAAGGTATACAAACACTTATAAAACCTACTTTTAATTTTGTACCATCTGGATTTACAAATTCTCTTATATAAGAATCTTTTAAACTATGTTTTTCTCCATCAATTATTTTATGAAAATACGAGTGTTTACCATCTATGTTATGCAAAACATTAGCAGAAATCCATTCAAATTTACTCTCGTTTAATCTCGCTTGTAAGTGTGTGTAACTTAAATCGAATTCATGATTACCAAAAGCAACTAAATCAAAATTCATAGCATTCATAACTTCTACCATTTGTTTTCCTCTTACTCGTTCTCCATTATACTTCATTGTTCCAAGCAAAGAAGGTGATAAAAAATCTCCTGCCAACACTAACATTGTTTGTTCATTTTCTTTAAGTAAGTCTTGGTGTACGGTTTCCACCCGTGCCATTCCGCCATATTTATCTCCTTGTATTGGCGCTATTTCATAAACATCATTTAACTGAAGTATTGTAAAGTACGTTTTATCGGCATCTTTTGTAAACTGATATTTGTTTGTAGAAGCATTAGCTGTTTTTTTATTTAAATTACAACTAACTATAAACAATAAGATTATGGGAAATACTAAAAGAATTCTAACTTGTTTCATTTGATTTTACTTTGATAAAGAAATCAAATTTACAAATTTAGTGAAGATATTGACGTGTGTTTTGCCTAATCATTTTTCTGTATTCTACCAATTCAGGGAATTGATAAAAGAAATTTATTTTTTTATGTGCTATAGTTCTAGGCTTCTTTATTTTAGGCCTTAACACAAAAGCTGTCCAGCTTTCTACGATGTCTTCTTCTGGACTTTCTGCTGCATAGTCTGTAAGAAACTCTGTTCTGTTATTTAAATATAAATCATATAGTTTTTCTACACAATTTGCCTCTGTATAACAGTATTTTCGTTGAATAACATCCCAACGGTTTAAAAGGGCTCCTTTCCAAAAAATATTAACAAACCTGTTAATATAACTATCTTTATAAGCCTCTCCCTCATGAGTTAAATATAACTCTCCTTCTTCTTGCTTTCTTTTATTCGTTGGCCTTATTTGAGTTCTATTAAGTGTTAACAAATGTCCAAACTCATGAACTAAGGTATAAACAGACTCGTGTAATCTTCTTTTATCTTTAGTTTCAAAGTTTACATCTCTAATATCAATTTCTAATTGCCATTTATCATTTTTTGAACTCAAAGCTACTAAAGCACCTGTTTTTTCATCAACCCCATCTGTCATTAAAACAATACGCTTTATATATTTTTGAGTGAGCTCTTTTGGAAAAATTCTATTAAACTCACTCCAATAATAAGAAGCTAATTCATCACTTACAGAATGATTTTTAATTATTTTATTGCCTTTCACGTCCCATACTCCTATTCTTTCACTATCAACAGATTGAGAAAAAGCTGAAATAAAGAAAAAAAGAAAAACAATATTTAATTTCATCATTTTTTTAAAAAACTTCTAGGGCTTTATTATATGCACTTTCAAAACTCATTGGTTTTATATTAGTTATTACTTTATTTGATGTAAAGTAAGATAACAATTTCTCCGTAGGCATATTACCTGTTAAATCATCTTTAGCCATTGGACACCCCCCATACCCTTTAATAGCTCCATCAAAACGTCGACAACCTGCCTTAAATGCACTATCAACTTTTTCGTGCCACTTAATTGGTGTAGTATGTAAATGAGCTCCAAATTCTATTTGAGGGTAACTTGGTATTAGATTTGAGAATAAATAATCTATATCTTCAGGTGTTGAGCTTCCAATTGTATCTGACAAAGATAATATTTTAACACCAAACGACGAAAGTTTTTCGGTCCATTCTCCAACTATCTCAACACTCCAAGGATCTCCATACGGATTTCCAAATCCCATTGACAAATAAGCTACGACCTCTTTATTTGTTCGATTAGCAATGGCTAATACCTCTTTTAGGGTATCTATAGATTGATCAATTGTTTTGTGCGTGTTCCGCATTTGAAAGTTTTCTGATATTGAAAAAGGGTATCCTAAATAATCTATTTCTTCAAATTGTGAAGCATCATTTGCTCCTCGAACATTTGCTACAATTGCTAAAAGTTTACTTGTAGTAGTAGATAAATCTAACATCGATAAAACTTCAGCTGTATCTCTCATTTGCGGAATTGCCTTTGGTGATACAAAACTTCCAAAATCAATAGTGTCAAACCCTACTTTTAACAGTGAATTAATATACTTAGCCTTTGCCTCTGTAGGAATAAAATGACTTTTAATTCCTTGCATTGCGTCCCTTGGACATTCAATAATTTTAACACTATTCACCATTGTGTCAAATATACATATTTTGATTCATTTTTTCACTTGTCTTAATCTTCCGATCCCTAACAAAAAACAAAACACACAACACTTTAATTATCAACAAAATATCAATATAAAATTTAAAACTATAAAAAAAAAATTACTTTTATTGATGTAAACTGTCACAATTTTAAAGTTAAATTGTCTCTAGTGTAGAATGATTTTATTGGAGTCTCAACATACACATATTAACCAACTAATCGAACGCTGTAAAAAGAACGATAATGCTGCTCAGATGCAGGTTTATCAAAACTATTACAAAGCTATGTATAATACGTCATATCGTATCTTAAAAGACGAGTTTGAGGCTGAAGATTTAATCCAAGAAGCATTTTTAACTGCTTTCATGAAGTTAGATAGCTTTAAAGGTGAGGTTACTTTTGGTGCATGGTTAAAAAGAATTGTGATTAATAAAAGTTTAACCCAATTAAAGAAAGTTACTCGATATGATGAAGTACGAATGGATGTGATTCCTAGCTACGAAGTAGAAGATATTGAGATAGACTATAGTTCTTTAGAAGTTAAAAGAGTTATAAGCTGTTTGCAAAGTTTAAAGGATAATTACAGAATTGTATTGACCTTGAACCTTGTTGAAGGTTATGATTATGATGAAATCGCTCAGATATTAAATTACACCAATGAAAATGTGCGAACAACAGTATCTAGAGCAAAAAAGAAATTAAAACAAGTATTAGCAGCTAATACTAATAAAACACAAGTATATGGAGGATAAACTACATCAGTTTTTTAAAGAAAATGATTTTGATGTTTTCGAGCCTCATCAAGGACATTTAAATCGATTTCAACGAAAACTAGAGTCGCCAAAACGAGCTAAAAGACCATCTTATTTTTGGATGAGCATAGCAGCTTCAATCGTATTATTTTTAGGATTTTATCTTGGTAGTTATCAACAAAAAAACACCTATGACTTAGCTGATATTTCGCCCAAAATGGCAGAGGCTCAAAACTTTTTTGTTACAACTATAAATCAAGAATTAAAGGAAGTTGAACAATATAGGAATTTAGAAACCGAAATAGTTATTGAAGATTCTTTAAATGAAATTGAAGAGCTAGAAGACCAATACAAAACGCTCGTAAAAGAACTATCTAAAAGAGATAACAAACATCAAATCATCAGAGAAATGATACAAAATTATCAACAACGATTAGATGTATTAGAAAAACTTCTTTTACGATTAGAATTACAACAAAACCCCGCAAAATTAGAAATATTAGAAGATGAAATTATATAAAATACTTTTCCTACTGTTATTCATTCCTACTCTTTTAGTAGCTAATGATAAAAATCACGAAAAAAGCAAAAACATACGTAAAACATTTTCGGTTAACAAAAACGCAACCTTATACATTAACAATAAATATGGTAATATAAATGTAGCTACTTGGAACGAAAACAGAATAGAAATTAATGTCAAAATAACCGTTAAGGGCAATGACTTATCTAACGTTGAACGTAAGTTAAAAGCAATTAATGTTCAATTTGAAGCTACACCTAGTTTAATAGAAGCCAGAACCATTATTGAAAAAACAAAATCAAGCTGGTCTTGGTGGGGTAATAATAACACCAACTACAAAATTAACTACTTTGTTAAAATGCCAATCACCAACAATGCTGATTTAAATAATAAATACGGAAACATTGAGCTGGATAAATTAGAAGGTAAGTCTAATATTAATTGTGATTATGGTAAAATACAAATTGACCAATTATTAAATGAAACTAATAACATTAATTTAGATTACTGTGGTACTTCTGAAATTAACTTTATGAAATCAGGAAACTTAAGTGTTGACTACTCTAAGTTAACCATTCAAAAATCAGAAAATTTAAAAGTAAACGCAGATTATTCTACCATGAAAATTGGTACTGCAACCGATGTTGATTTTAATAGTGATTATGGAAGTATTTCTATAGATGATGCCTCAAACGTTAATGGTAATTCTGATTATGCTAGCATAAAAATAGGTGCTATTAGAAAAAACTTAAAAATTAATACTGATTACGGTAGTGTTAGAGTTAGAAATATTAAAAAAGGCTTTGAAAGTATTGTTATTGATGGAAGTTATGCTGGAATTAAACTTGGCACGAATAGTAATAACAACTTTACTTTTACTGTTGATTTAGGTTATGCTGGATTTGGATATCCTGAAAACTATGTAAACATGTTTAAAAGCATTAATAAATCATCTAAAAAATACTACGAGGGAACTTTTGGTAAAGGAAATTCTAATTCTACCATTACCATAAAATCTAAATACGGAGGTGTTTCTTTAAAATTAAATGATTAACCAACTTACAAATTATATTACAATGAAAAAATTAGCAATCTTATTATTATCTCTTTTTTTTAGCTTTCAAACACAAGCACAAAGCTGGTGGAATTCAAAAAAAATTAAAGGAAACGGAAACGTTACTACAGAAATTAGAAAAATCGGTTCTTTTGACAAAGTAAACATTGGAGGCTCATTTGATGTTTATTTAATTAACGGAACCGAAGGTAAAGTAACCTTAGAAGGAGAAGAAAATATTTTAAAGTATATTGAAACTGAAGTTAAAAACGGAAAATTAAATGTACACTTTAAACAAAACACCAATATTAAAGCTACAAAAAAGCTAACAGTAACTATTCCTTTTGAAAAAATTGAAGCCGTAGCTTTAGGAGGATCAGGAAATATAATTGCAAAAAAACGTATTAAGGCTGATGTAATTTCTTTTGGTTTAGGAGGTTCCGGAAATATTATAGCCAGTGTAGACGCTAATACTGTTAAAACTTCTATTGGCGGTTCCGGAAACATTAAACTAAAAGGAAAAAGTGACTACTTAAAATGTTCTATTGGTGGGTCAGGAAATATAAAAGCATACGATTTAAAAACAAGTTCTTTAAAAGCTAATATTGCTGGCTCTGGTGATATATCAGTAACCGTTAACAATAAGATTAAAGCTACAATAGTAGGGTCTGGAAGTATATATTATAAAGGAAACCCTTCAGACATAGATAAGACTTCTTTAGGCTCTGGAAATGTTATTGATAAAAATTAAAGTATCTTACTATATAAAAAGTCCGCTGTAAGTTTACAGCGGACTTTTTTATTTATTTAAAACAATTAACTTACTGTAGAGAAGCTAAACTAGCTTTAATTGTTTCAATTTTAGCTAAGGTGTCTGACTCTTTTTTACGCTCTAGGGCTATTACTTGCTCTGGTGCATTACTTACAAATCGCTCATTAGACAACTTCTTTTGAATTCCTGTTAAGAAACCTTCAGCTCTTTTTAACTCTGCATTTAGCTTAGTTATTTCTGCTTCTACATCAATGGTATCTAACGAAATCGGAACAAAATATTCATTTGATTTTACACGGAAAGATGCTGCACCTTCTACCTTTTCGGTAACATAGTTAATTTCTGAAGCATTCGTTAACTTTTGAATTACTACATCAAACTCTTTTGTAAACTTTTCGTTATTTACAACAGACAGTTCAATTGCGTCTTTAAACGAAATATTTTTATTTTTTCTAATTGTTCTAATTCCAGAAACTACACCCGTAGCAAACTCAAAATTCGTTATCAATTTTTCATTTGTTTCTCCTACTGTTGGATATTTAGCAATGATTAATGCGCTTTCTGGAGTTCTTTCAGTAATGTGTTGCCAAATTTCTTCTGTTAAGAAAGGCATAAATGGATGCAATACTTTTAAGTTATTCTCTAATACTTCTATTACAGCTTTATATGTTTTTGCATCGATTGGTTGTTGGTATCCTGGTTTAACAATTTCTAATAACCATGATGAGAAATCATCAGTAATTAACTTGTAAATTGCCATTAAAGCATCTGATAAACGATACTTACTAAAGTGATCTTCTATTTCTAACAACACTTTATTAAACTTAGCCTCATACCAAGCTAATCCTATTTTAGCCGTTTCTGGTTGAGCTAAACTTTCGTCTATTTCCCACCCTTTAATTAAACGGAAGGTATTCCAAATTTTATTAGCAAATCCTTTTCCTTGTTGGCATAAATCTTCATCAAATAATAAATCGTTTCCAGCCGCTGCACTTAATAATAACCCTACACGAACTCCGTCAGCTCCAAAATCTTCAATTAACTTTAAAGCATCTGGTGAGTTCCCTAAGGATTTACTCATTTTTCTACGTTGCTTATCACGTACTAACCCTGTTAGGTATACGTTTTCAAACGGACGTTCATCTTTGTATTCATATCCAGCAATAATCATACGTGCCACCCAGAAAAATAAAATATCTGGTCCAGTTACTAAATCATTGGTTGGATAGTAGTACTTTATTTCTTCATTTTCTGGATTACGAATTCCATCGAAAACCGACATTGGCCATAACCAAGAAGAGAACCAAGTATCTAGCGCATCTGGATCTTGTTTTAAATCTGACGCAGACAACGAAGAATTACCTGTTTTTTCTTGAGCTAATTTTACTGCATCTTCAATATTTTCAGCTACTACAAAATCTTCCTTTCCATCTCCAAAATAGAAAGCAGGAATTTGTTGTCCCCACCATAATTGACGAGAAATATTCCAATCACGGATGTTTTCCATCCAGTGGCGGTATGTATTTTCAAACTTTTTAGGGAATAACTTTACTTCTCTATCTTCTCCTAATACAGCTTCAATAGCTGGCTTTACCAACTCTTCCATTTTTAAGAACCATTGATCCGATAATCTTGGTTCAATTACCGCTTTCGTTCTTTCTGAAGTCCCAACTTTATTAGTATGAACTTCTGTTTTAATTAAGTAACCTTTCTCCTCTAATTCTTTAGATATTTCCTTTCTAACAACAAAACGGTCTTTTCCTTCATAATGTAATCCAAAAGAATTTAAGGTAGCGTCTTCATTAAAAATATCGATTACTTCTAACTTATGCTTATCTCCTAAGGTTTTATCATTTTCATCGTGTGCAGGAGTTACTTTTAAACACCCTGTACCAAACTCAACATCTACATATTCGTCTTCAATAATTGGAATTTCTCTATTACATAAAGGAACAATTGCTTTTTTACCTTTTAAATGCGTAAAACGCTCATCGCTTGGGTTGATACAAATAGCTGTATCTCCTAGAATAGTTTCTGGACGTGTAGTTGCAATAGTTACTTTTTCTTCAGAACCTACTATATCGTACTGTAAGTAATATAAATTACCTTGACGTTCTTCGTAGATAACTTCTTCGTCAGAAAGTGTAGTTTTTGCTTCTGGATCCCAATTTACCATACGATATCCACGGTAAATTAACCCTTTATTATATAGATCCACAAATACCTTAATTACTGATTCTGACAATGCAGGATCCATGGTAAATGCAGTACGTTCCCAATCACAAGAAGCTCCTAACTTTTTTAATTGATCTAAAATAATCCCTCCATACTCATTTTTCCATTCCCAAGCATGTGCTAAAAATTCTTCACGAGTTAAATCATTTTTATCAATACCTTGTTCTTTTAATTTCGCTACTACTTTTGCTTCAGTAGCAATTGAGGCGTGGTCAGTACCTGGAACCCAACACGCATTTTTTCCTTGTAAACGAGCACGACGAATTAACACATCTTGAATCGTGTTGTTTAACATATGTCCCATATGCAACACTCCTGTTACGTTTGGTGGAGGTATTACAATTGTGTATGGTTCTCGTTCATCTACTTCTGAATGAAAGTAATTGTGTTTCATCCAGTAATCGTACCATTTTCCTTCTACTTCTTTGGAATTATATTTTGATGGAATATTCATATGTTATGTGTATCTTTATGGTTAATAATTTAACATTTTTTAACCTTTGGCATTGTTTTTGAAATTCGATTAGCAAAAATACAACTATCTATGAGGTACAGAAAATTAGAGGTTGTTTTTTTAGAACTTAAAGAAATAATACTAAATTTGTAGCGGTTAATACCCTAAAAAATTAATTTTTAACATTATGAGAACAATTTTATCATTTATCGCTGTTTGCTTTATTACCTTAACAGTAAGCGCTCAAGAATTTAAATTTGAAACTGAAACTATTGACTATGGAAAAATAGCTTATGGGTCTGAAGGAAAACGCGTATTTGAATTTACAAACGTAGGTGAAGCTCCTATTATAATTAAGGATATCGTATCTCCTTGTGGATGTACAGTACCTACTAAACCTGAAGAGCCAATTATGCCTGGTAAAAAAGGACAAATTGAAGTTTCTTATGACACAAAAAGATTAGGTGGTTTTTCTAAAACTTTAACTGTTATTTCAAATGCTAAAAACAAAAGAAAAAGAGTTAAAATTAAAGGATTCATTGTAAAGGATGCAACTCCTGCCAAAGAGAAAAGTACGGTAAGCGATAGCTAAAAACTTATTATACATAAAAAAAAGCTCAACAAATGTTGAGCTTTTTTTATATTCTTTGTTCTAGCTTAAACATAAACCTTAGCCTAACACCTGCTCTTTCTGCTTCTATCTTTATTTTCTTACCTGGTTTTGTATGAAACATATCTATAATCTCATTTAAATGATATTCATGTGCTGCCTTTCCATTAATTCTCTTTATTACATCTCCAATTTGAAGACCTGCTTTAAAAGCTGGTGAATTTTCTACTACTTTATCTATTTTATACTTAGGCTTAAAACGATAAAAATATGTACTTACTAAAGAAATTACATTACTTTTTTGTGTTTGATTATTTGAACCATAAGCATCTTCAAACTTAGTCGCTCCTTTTTCTTTTATTAACTCTTGCCCATCATATATTATATGTAGACCACTCATATTATAATAAAAGCCTCTATTTAATGAAGCGTTCTTTTTCAGTATTACTCTTTTATTCGGGTAATCAAGCCATACCTTAAAACGTTTTAAAATTCCTCCGCCAATACTACCATTCCTTTCTTTAAATTGTCTGGCATTAAAGGTTGATGAAGAATCTAAAAAAGATACTGTTGGTTCACTTATTTTAAACTTTCCTATAGAAATTTTCTGAAGCCTACTTCTATTTCCATAGATAGTACCACTAAACCCCTCTCCTATTATATCTTTAAAAAACTTCTTAGGTGTTTTCAACTCTTTTTTTGTTCCCTCAAACAACCAAACTGCGTCACTACCTCCTGTATCAATTAATAATTTTACTGGTAACATTGTTGTTTTCAAAGTATCAACTTGCACATTTACATCTATGTAAGGTTTATTTCTATAAAATTGTAAAGGAAAACTTTCACATCTATTACATACATTCAGTTTATAAGTTTTAGGGTTGTAAAAATCAATACTCTTGCTAGCATAATTAATTTTGACTATAACATCTTTTAATAAATCATACCCTATAATACCGTGAATGGTTGTTCCCATTTTAGCAGAAATATCAAAAGCATCTTTCAAAATAACATATAACCCTTGATTAGAACTAGCTATATTTTTAATTCTAAAATTATTACCTCTAGAAAATAATGCTTCTACTGGAGCTCCACTCCCTAACCCCCTTATAAACACTTTTTTTACATTATTTAAACCAATACTATCTTTAGAAGTTAGATTAAATAAAATTGTCTTATTTACCCCTGTATCCAAAATAAATGATAGTTTGTGTCCATTAATTTCCAATGGAATAACGACTAAATTGTTAATTAACTGAAACTTTATCGATTGTTTATCAATCTCTTTACCTAAAAACTGAAAGTTTTGTTGAGTAAAAGCTGAAGTACTTAAAAAAAGTATAAAAAAGTATAGTAATAATCTATTCAAAAGAACTTATTTTATAGTTATATACTTAAATATACAACCTTCATTTTAGAAATTCTGGTTTTTATGATTTTTTTAACCGATTTTTTCATCGTAAACATTCTAATACTCTCAAATATATTTTGCAAATTTGCCTTTCAAACAACTAATTTAATTTAAAAATGCCATCAATTTCTAGTAAAGGAAACGCAATGCCTCAATCACCAATTCGTAAATTGGTTCCTTTTGCTGAGGCTGCTAAAAAAAATGGAACAAAAGTTTATCATTTAAATATTGGTCAACCTGATATTAAAACACCACAAGTTGCTTTAGACGCAGTAAAAAACAATAGTATTGAAGTATTATCATATGCTAGATCTGAAGGTTCAGAAGAATACAGGACTAAGCTTGCTAATTACTATGCTAAAAATGACATTCATGTAACGGCTAATAATATCATAGCTACTACAGGAGGTTCAGAGGCTTTATTATTTACTATTGGTAGTATTACCGATCCAGGAGATGAAATTATTATACCTGAACCTTTTTATGCTAACTATAATGGTTTCTCTACAGCTTCAGGTGTAAAAGTAGTTCCTGTTATTTCTAAAATTGAAAATAACTTTGCTTTACCTGCTATTGAAGATTTTGAGAAGTTAATTACTCCAAAAACTAAAGCAATTTTAATTTGTAACCCTGGGAATCCAACTGGATATTTATACAGCAAAGAAGAAATTGAAAAGCTAAAACAAATTGTGTTAAAACATGATTTATTTTTAATTGCTGATGAAGTATATCGTGAGTTTACCTATGATGGTGAAAAGCATAACTCGGTAATGGCTTTAGAAGGATTAGAACAAAATGCTATTATGATTGATTCTGTATCGAAACGTTACAGTATGTGTGGTGCAAGAATTGGTTGTATTGTTTCTAAAAATGAAGAATTTATTGGAACAGCTATTAAATTTGCTCAAGCACGTCTAAGCCCACCAACCTATGCCTTAATTGCCAGTGAAGCTGCTTTAGATACTCCTCAAAGTTATTTTGATGAAGTTATTGAAGAGTATGAGGATCGTAGAAATACCTTGATTTCTGAGTTGCAAAAAATTGAAGGAGTAAAAGTTGCCAATCCTAAAGGTGCTTTTTACTGTGTTGCTGAATTACCAGTAAAAGATACAGATGACTTTGCTCAATGGATTTTAGAAAAATTCAGCGATAATAATGAAACGGTAATGGTAGCTCCTGCAAGTGGATTCTATTCTACCGAAGGTGAAGGAAAAAATCAGGTGCGTATTGCCTATGTTTTAAACAAAGCCGATTTAAAACGTTCAGTTGAGATATTAAAAATCGCCTTAGAAAAATATAATAGTTAATTGAATATTCAAGAAAACATATCTTTAAAAGAGTACAACACGTTTGGTATTGATGTAAATGCCAAACGTTTTGTTTCTATTACTTCTGTATACCAACTACAACAGCTTTTAAAAGAGGAAAAAAATCTTTTTTTAATTTCTGGTGGTAGTAACATGTTACTTACCAAAGATATTGAAAACCTAGTTGTACATATTGATATTAAAGGAATTTCTATTGATAGAGAAAATAATAATGACATCTACATAACTGTAAATGCTGGTGAAAACTGGCATGAATTTGTGTTGTGGTGCGTTTCTCAAAACTATGGTGGATTGGAAAACTTATCTCTAATCCCTGGAAATGTAGGTACTTGTCCTATCCAAAATATTGGTGCTTACGGTGTTGAAGTAAAAGATACTATCACAAAAGTAGAAGCTGTTGAAATAAAAACAGGAAAATTAGTTTCTTTTTCTGCGGAAGAATGTCAGTTTGGATACCGTAATTCCATATTTAAAAACGAAGCCAAAGGGAAATATGTGTTAACTTCAGTAAGTTTTCAACTCACTAAAAACAATCACAAACTTAATACTTCCTACGGAGCTATTGAGTCTGAGTTAGCTTCAAAAGATATTACAAATCCAACTATAAAAGATATTTCTGATGCTGTAATCGCCATACGTCAATCAAAATTACCAGATCCAAAAGAAATAGGAAACAGTGGTAGTTTCTTTAAAAATCCAGTAATTTCAAGAGAACATTTTGAAAAACTTCAGAAAAAGTATCCTAATACTCCTAGTTATGTTATTTCTGATACTGAAATTAAAGTACCAGCTGGTTGGTTAATTGAACAAAGTGGATTTAAAGGAAAGCGTTTTGGCGACTATGGAGTCCACGAAAAGCAAGCCTTAGTCTTAGTAAATTACGGAAATGCAAAGGGAAATGAAATTTATGAATTGGCACAAAATATTCAACACACTATCAAAGAAAAGTTTAATATTAACCTAGAAATAGAGGTAAACATTATTTTATAAAATTACAATTAATTCTAACATTTTAGCCATACTTCAATTTCATTAGTATAAATTTATTTAATTTCATACAAAAAAATATGAAGTTCGTATCTTTGCAGTACAAAACAATACATCATGAAATTAATTTTTGTTACCATAGGATTATTAGCGTTAGCATTTGCTGGAATTGCCATTAAAATTTGGGCAAAAAAAGACGGAGAGTTTGCTGGTACTTGTGCTAGCCAAAACCCGATGTTAAATGAGAGTGGTGAAGCTTGTGGATTTTGTGGTAAAACTCCAGACCAGTTTGATACTTGTAGTGAACCTCAACATAATTATTAAACAAGTACCAATTAACTAATCTTTTTTAGAATTTATCACTTTACCCTTCTCTCTTACAGCAGCTACTATTTTGCAAAAGGAAGTAAAAAAATCTATGTTTAGATGTTATATCGTTCAAGATATTACTCTTCCATAACTAGAGTTACTTAGTTTTTTATAGCTGGTATACTTGGTATTTACCGAATATCGCTATAAATTAGTATATTTATATCAAATCAAATTTTGAAACCCAAGCATTGGACATAAATCAGGAAAAAGTATTTCACCACATTCAACAAGCTAAAAAAGGAAATCAAATATCTTTTAATTATTTATTAGATACTTTCTGGGGGAGCGTGTATGCTTTTCAGCTGAAAAAAACCAAAAATGATAATGATGCTGAAGATATTACTATTCAGACTTTTTCTAAGGCCTTTGATAGAATTGAAACTTTTGATGAAAACTATCAATTCAAAACTTGGTTAATTACAATTTCAAAAAACGTATACATCGATTCTCTTCGAAAGAAAAAATCTACCATATATACACAAACAACTGAAGAACAAGAAAAAGAAGTGTATGCTGTTGTTGATGACGCTCCTTCTCCTGAAGACAAAATTATTACTGAACAAAACTTAGCGAAACTTCTAAAAGACATTAAAAAATTAAAACCAAAATATCAAGATGTCATCAACCTTCGGTATTTTCAAGAATTAAGTTATAAAGAAATTTCTGAGCAAATTGGGGAACCGATAAATAATGTAAAAGTAAAATTATTACGTGCAAAAAAATTATTAGCTGAAATAATAAAGAAATCATAAATTGCAAAACCATAAAAATCAAAACTTTATGATTTTACAGTTTAATGCAATAAGAAAATATCTACATAAAAAAGAATTTCAACCAAAAAGAGAAGAAAAAAAGCATCTGAAAACTTTGTTTGAAAAGTTAAAAGATGGTGACTATTTAAACTTTTAAGCTCTCTTTTTCATGAAAAAATCTCTCTTAAACCTATTAGGCCCTGGACTATTATTTGCTGGTGCTGCCATAGGTGTTTCCCATTTAGTACAATCAACTAGAGCTGGTGCCGATTTTGGCTTTGGTTTACTATGGGCTTTACTCCTAGTACACATTATCAAATATCCTTTTTTTCAATTTGGCCCTCGATATGCTACAGCAACAGGCGAAACGCTTTTAGATGGTTATAAAAAACTTGGTAAAGGAGTTTTAATCAGCTATTTCATATTAAATATTGCAACTATGTTTACCATTCAAGCTGCAGTAACTATTGTTACAGCCAGTTTAGCTTCTAATATTTTTGGTATTTCACTTGATTTAGTAGCGTGGTCTGTATTAATTATGTTCATTAGTATTGTTTTACTAGGCATAGGGAAATACAAATTTTTAGATAACTTAATGAAGTATATTATTGCTATTTTAACCATTAGCACTATAATAGCCGTAAACATTGCCCTATTTAAAACTGACAAGGGTTTTAGCTTTCAACAAATAATACCTAGCGGAACAGCTCAAGTAACCTTTTTAATTGCTTTCTTAGGATGGATGCCCGCTCCGTTGGATATTTCTATTTGGCATTCTTTATGGTCGGTAGAAAAAGACAAAACTACTTTTGTAAAAATAAAGCCTAAACAAGCCATTTTTGATTTTAATGTTGGCTATATTGGAGCCTTATTTTTAGGAGTTTGTTTCGTTATGTTAGGTGCTTTAGTTATGCATCAATCAGGAGAATCATTCTCTAGTAAAGGAACTATTTTTGCTTCTCAACTAATCAATTTATACACAAAAAACTTAGGAGAATTTTCTTCTGTATTTATTGGTATTGCAGCTTTTACAACTATGTTTAGTACTACCATTACAACATTAGATGCTTCACCAAGAGCTATGGAAAAATCTTCTTTTTTACTTTTTCCGAGAACAACAAGAACAATAAAATTAGGCTACTGGTTTTGGTTACTACTGTTAACGCTTGGAACCTCTGTTATTTTATATTGTTTTTTAAGTGATATGGTATTTCTTGTACGAATAGCCACAGTTTTATCTTTTTTAACAGCTCCGTTTTATGCTATTCTCAACTATATCTTAATTACTGGTAAGCATACGCCAAAAAAGTACAGACCAAATATTGGTTTACGCATTTTGAGTCTTATAGGTATTGTTTTTTTGTTCGGATTTAGTATTTGGTTTTTACTTAGTTTATAAATCTTTTCTTTGTAAATTTGCAGTTCAATTTTTATGGAATGGCAAACGAAACTGTAGCAACACCAGAAAGAACGAAAAAACCAAAATGGTTACGTGTAAAATTACCTGTAGGAAAAAAATACACGGAACTAAGAGGACTTGTTGATAAATATAAATTAAACACTATTTGTACCAGTGGAAGCTGTCCAAACATGGGTGAATGTTGGGGAGAAGGTACTGCTACCTTTATGATTTTAGGTAACATCTGTACACGTTCATGTGGGTTTTGTGGTGTTAAAACTGGACGTCCAGACACCGTTGAATGGGATGAACCTGAAAAAGTAGCTCGTTCTATTAAATTAATGAATATTAAACATGCGGTAATTACCTCTGTTGACCGTGATGATTTAAAAGATGGAGGTTCTATTATTTGGTCTGAAACAGTACAGGCTATTCGTAGAGCTAATCCGAATACTACTTTAGAAACTCTTATTCCTGATTTTCAAGGAAACGAAAAATTAATAGACCGTATTATTGAAGTAGCTCCTGAAGTTGTTTCTCACAATATGGAAACGGTACGTCGCTTAACTCGTGAAGTTCGTATTCAAGCAAAATATGATCGTAGCTTGGGGGTTTTAAAATACCTAAAAGAAAACGGAATGCGTACTAAATCTGGAATTATGCTTGGTTTAGGCGAAACAGAAGATGAAGTAATACAAACCATGAAAGACTTACGTAATGTTGGATTGGATGTTATTACTATCGGTCAATATTTACAACCTAGTAAAAAACACTTACCTGTTAAGGAATTTATAACACCAGAACAATTCAAAAAATACGAAACATTAGGGTTAGAAATGGGCTTTATGTATGTAGAAAGTGGTGCCTTAGTACGTTCATCGTATAAAGCACACAAACACGCTAGCTAACCTTAAATTAAAATATCCTTAACTTTTTAACGGTTTAACGTTAAAAAAATGTCAAATAATTAAAAATTAAATAAAGTACCGCTTTTTATTTATAATTTTGGCACAGATATTGGAAACAACAATACCGTAAGCAAGTAACATTGTTTTCATTGTGTAAATTATTTGAATTAGTTGATTAACAAAGAAGCCCGCTCAAATTGAGTGGGCTTCCTGTTTTTATTCTCTTTAGAGATGCTAATTTTAAATAGCTCTAATTATATCATATTTTGTAATGATGTGGTGTTTTCCATTTTCTAAATCAACTAAAACTGCTTGATTTTCTTTGTTAATTAACTTAGATACCTCATCAATAGAAGCTGATTTTTTAACTGTAGGATATGTTCTTCCCATTACATCTTTAATAGGCTTTTCTGCTATATTTTTATCTTCTAAATAACTATATAATAATGCTGATTCATCTACTGAACCTACAAACCCATTTACATCTCTTACAGGAATCTGTGATATTTTAAATGCACGCATTCTTTCGATAGCATGCGATACTAATTCTTCTGTTTGAACAGTTACTAATGGTTTATCTATATGATCTTTAATTAAATCTTCAGCTGTAGTAATTTCTTCATCTAAGAATCCTCTATCACGCATCCAATCGTCATTAAACATTTTTCCTACATAACGGCTTCCATGATCGTGAAACAACACTACCACTACATCATCAGGTTTAAACTCGTCTTTTAACTGTAATAATCCTTTAATAGCTGAACCTGCTGAATTCCCTACAAAAATCCCTTCTTCCTTAGCTATTTTGCGTGTGTAAATAGCAGCATCTTTGTCAGTTACTTTTGTAAATCCATCAATTAAAGAAAAATCAACATTTTTAGGTAAAATATCTTCCCCAATTCCTTCCGTAATATATGGATAGATTTCATTTTCATCAAAGATACCAGTTTCGTGATATTTTTTAAATACGGAACCGTATGTATCTACTCCCCAAATTTTAATATTTGGATTCTTTTCTTTTAAAAACTTAGCAGTCCCTGAAACCGTTCCTCCTGTTCCTACTCCAACAACAAAATGTGTGATTTTACCATCGGTCTGTTCCCAAATTTCTGGTCCTGTTTGTTCATAATGTGCTTGTGCATTTGAAGGATTGTCATATTGATTTACATACCAAGAGTTTGGAGTTTCCTCCCCTAAACGCTTAGATACTGAATAATATGAACGAGGATCATCTGGTTCTACATTCGTAGGGCAAACAACTACCTCTGCTCCTACAGCACGCAGAATATCCATTTTTTCTTTTGATTGCTTATCTGAAATTACAAAAATACATTTGTACCCTTTTACAATAGCTGCTAATGCTAATCCCATTCCTGTATTTCCTGAAGTACCTTCAATAATAGTACCTCCTGGTTTTAAACGACCATCTGCTTCGGCATCTTCTATCATTTTAAGTGCCATACGGTCTTTTACAGAGTTTCCTGGATTAAACGTTTCTACTTTAGCTAATACTAAAGCATCTACTTCTTTTGTTACTGAGTTTAATTGAACTAAAGGTGTGTTACCAATAGTTTCTAATATATTTTTTGCGTACTTCATATCTTATTAATGTTATGCAAAACTAAGCAAATCGAATGGATTTTGAAGGGCGAATTTTTGTAATGATATATGAAGGTACTATCAACATTAAAAAGCAAAGTATTAGCGTACCTATGTTTAACAATAAAATTGCCAAGAAATTAATATCTACAGGCATTGTCGATACATAATAAGTTTCAGGATCTAGACTTATTAACTTCGTATATTTTTGAATTAAAAGCATACTAAGTCCGATGAGATTTCCCCAGAACAATCCTTTTAAAATTAAGTAAGAAGCATTGTATAAAAATATTTTTCGGATACTCCAATTTACACTTCCCAATGCTTTTAAAATTCCAACCATTTGTACACGTTCTAGAATAAGAACCAACAATGCTGTTACCATGTTTATTCCAGCAACCAACACCATGATTCCAATAATAAACCATACGTTATTATCTAATAGTTTTAACCACTCAAAAATAGCAGGATAATTATTTACAATGGTAATACTATTTAAGGTTGCTCCAATACTTGTATACACTTCATCTCCTTTTTCTTTAAGCATATCATAATCATCAATCAACACTTCAAAGCCTCCTATTTCATTGTCTTTCCAACGATTAATTTTTTGAACCTCTCTTAAGTCTCCCAACAACATAATCTTATCAAACTGTTCAAAACCTGTATTGTATATTCCCACAATAATTGGCTTTCTTGATTTAAATTTCAAACTACTGTTTTCTGCTCCAAACCATGTTTGAATGGTATCGTTTAGTTTAAAATGCAATCGGTTTGCAATAGATTGAGAAATTAGAATTTCTCGGTTTCTATCTTGGGTAAAATCTGGTAAACGACCCTCAACTAAACACTCATTAAAAAAAGTAAAATCGTAATCAGCCGAAACTCCTTTAAAAATAATTCCTTCAAAATCAGTAGGAGTTCTAATTATCCCTCCAACATTAGCAAAAGGTTGTACTTTTTTTATGCCGTCAATGTTTTTAAACTCTGGATAAAACTCTTGGTTAATATCAATCGGTACTGTTGAAACATCTGAATTGTTATTATCGTAATTTACAATTTGAATATGCCCTTTAAAGCCTGTCATTTTATCGCGCACCTTATTCTGAAACCCAGAGGTAATCGACACTGCAATTAACATAATAGCTACACCAAGAGCAATTGCAATGGTTGCAATGGTAATAATTGGTGATGAAATACTGCTTTTATACTGTTTTCCAGCAATGATTCGTTTTGCTATAAATAATTCGAAGTTCAAATGTTTTCTTTTTTACAAACCAAAAGTAACTAATTCTTATGTAAAGAAAGAGAAGATTACCTAGGTTTTAATTCTTTAACTTTTATTATTCTTAAAAAATAGAAATCTGTACCTTTATGTTTTAATTTTTTATAGATGAAGCTTACTTTTAATTACGTTTTTTTACTTTTTTTAGTATTCAGTTTTCAATTTTCTTCTTGTGCACAACAACAAAAAAAATCAACTACTAAAGAAGTGCCAATACAAGAACAGCCAAAAACAATTAAAACGGGTGCTGATAGAACTACAGCTTACCTTCCTCTTTTAAAGAATAAAAATATTGCCATAGTTGCAAATCAAACTTCCGTATTGCAAGTGTTACAACGAGCTGAAGTTGCCCCCAACATTATGGGGTCTGAAATGGTACAACATCACTTAGTAGATTATTTACATAGTTACGATAGAATTAACGTTCAAAAAGTATTTGCTCCTGAGCATGGTTTTAGAGGAAAAGCTGATGCTGGTGAAGCCATAGCTGATGGAAAAGATGTAAAAACAGGGATTCCAATTATTTCGTTGTACGGAAAAAACAAGAAACCTTCGCCTGAACAATTAAACGGAATTGATGTTGTTATTTTTGATATTCAAGATGTAGGCGCACGTTTTTACACCTATATCTCTACGTTACATTATGTGATGGAAGCTTGTGCCGAGGCAAATATTCCTGTAATTTTATTAGATAGACCAAACCCAAACGGACATTATATTGACGGACCTATTTTAGAACCTGAACACAAAAGTTTTGTAGGCATGCACCCTGTTCCTGTAGTTTACGGAATGACAATTGGTGAATACGGTAAAATGATTAATGGTGAAAAGTGGTTAGCAAATGGTATTCAGTGTAACTTAACCGTAATTCCGCTAGAAAATTACACACATCAATCAACATATAGTTTACCGATAAAACCATCGCCTAATTTACCGAACGATGTTTCAATAAACTTATACCCTAGTTTATGTTTTTTTGAAGGAACCAATGTGTCTGCTGGAAGAGGAACAGATAAACAATTTCAAATTTATGGTTCACCACATTTAGAAAAAACTGATTTTAGTTTTACACCACAACCCAATGAAGGTGCAAAACATCCAAAACATAAAGAAAAAATGTGTTTTGGGGAAGATTTAAGCACTTCTGAACGTTTAGTTAACCTAAATCTTAGTTGGTTAGTGAAAGCCTATAAGCAGTCTCCTAAAAAAGATTTTTTCAATGCTTTTTTTACCAAACTAGCAGGAACTAAAAAACTACAAGGACAAATTGAACAAGGACTTTCTGAAGAAGAAATCAAAGCAAGTTGGCAAGAAGGTCTAAATGACTTTAAAAAGGTACGTGAACAGTATTTGTTGTATGAATAGTTCTTTTTTAATACTTTTGATTATTAAAAATTTTGACTATGAAAAAGTATCTTATTTTACTTATACTGATTATCGTATCTCCATCTTTAGCTCAAACAAAAGAAGCTGTAACCTCTAGTGGTGAAATTTTTATACTACACTCAGACGGAACTTGGTCAAAAAAAATAACAGATGAAAAAAAATTAAATTTAAAAAACTTTAATGAACCCTATTATTTAAATCGAGATGATTTAGTAAGCTTAGAAAAAGTTAAAGCAAAATACGAAGCAAAAGTCAAGGCTCTAGGTTATGGAGGTGTTAAAACTCAATTAATAGCATTTAAAGCTAAATCTAATGTTAGATTTAATAATCAATCAATACCAAAAATTGTATTTAAATATGAAGGACTTTTAAATCCTGAAGATTTATTCACCGTTATAAAGGCTAATGAAAAAAGAAAAAAAAGACAATTTATTCAAAGTAGTATAGCATTGGGAGGAAATGCAAGAGATACTTCTGAAAATGAAGTAACTTTCAAGCTTAAAAAGATTGAAAAAAACACCTACGAAATAATTTTTGATGACATACTTAAAAAAGGAGAATATGCTATCATTCCTGCGCTAAACAGTGGACAAACTGCCATGGGGTATAGCTACACTATTAAAATTTATTGCTTTGGTATAGATTAACTAAAAAACATCAATCTTTCATCCAGTTATCAGAATAAATATTAAATCATTTCTCCTCACACATCGATTGTCTATAGTTAATTCTCCAGTTTGCTAAATTGTCAATTATAGGAAAACTCTCTTCCTAAAGACTAAACAACAAGTTAAGGGTTTCATGAAAATCCTTATCTTTTCATACAGTTATTAGAATAAATTTTTAACAAAGTCAATTTACATACAGTAAACTCTAAAGTAAAAAAACTTCTTATCTTTATAATCTCAAATAAAACTATTGTAAATTGCTGCACTTTGAAAAAATTTTACTTCACTATATTTCTCTTAATTAGCAGCTTTTCGTTTGCTCAATTTCCTTTTGAAAAACTTCCTTCTACAGAATATAAAGAATATAAGAACTGGAAGCTTTACGATTGGTTAGACACAAAAAATACGATACATCACACACTTACTATTGACTCTTTTTTTGATAATAAAAAGAGCTTAACAGTTCAATTAACCTCTTTACTTACTTATTTCGAAAACACTTCTACGATTCGCTTATTTCGTAATAAAAAAGAAATCTGCAAATTTCCAGAAAGCATGTTATTTTCAACAATAAATACAGGTCACGATCCTATTTACGTTGGAGATATAAATGGTGATGGTCTGGAAGACATAAAAATGATAATTCCGTATATGGGTAATGGTATTTCAGCAATGAATGTTAGAGTAATATACTTATTTCAAACACAAGACTCTACCTTCCATAAGATTTCTTTTACTGATAAAATGGATACTATTCGACCAGAATACGATTTTGATGGAGACGGAAACCATGAAATTATTACAATGACCTTAACAAATTATAGCAATCATAATTATTGGACATTTAATATTTTCGAATACAAAGAAGGTGAATTAAAAAACGTTAATAATAAAGCTAATTATCCTATTATGGTACAATTTCTTAACAAAAAGAACTATACAATTACCAATAAAATTAAAAGAGAAGAAATGAAAAAATTCTCTTTTAATCTTCCTAAGGACTACAAGAGCAAGTAAGAACTACCTATAAAAACCCCTGCTCTTTCATCCACTTATTAGAATAAATCTTATTCATATAACGAGAACCATGGTCTGGTAAAATTACGACTACTACACTATTTTCATCAAAAAAACCGTTATCTGCGTATTGTTGTGTAGCTTGTAAGGCTGCTCCTGAAGTATATCCCGCAAAAATACCTTCTGCTTTCACTAATTCTCTGGCTTTTAAAGCCGCTTCTTTATCTGATACTTTTTCGTACACATCTACTACATCAAAATCAGTAGAAGTTGGAATTAAGTTTTTACCTAAACCTTCTATTTTATAGGGACTAATTTCATTTGAATCAAACTCACCTGTTTCATGATACTTTTTAATCACTGAGCCCATCGCATCGACTCCTAAAATTTGAATATCAGGATTTTGTTCTTTTAAATAACGTGCTGTTCCAGAAATCGTTCCTCCTGTCCCGCTTGCTGCAACTACGTGAGTTACTTTTCCGTCGGTTTGTTCCCAAATTTCTGGTCCCGTACTCTTATAATGTGCTTCAATATTTAGTTCATTAAAATACTGATTGATATAAATAGACCCTGGATTTTCTCTATGCAATCTTTTAGCTACTTCGTAATACGAACGAGGATCGTCAGGAGTAACATTTGCAGGACAAACATGTACTTCTGCTCCCATAGACTTTAACATGTCTATTTTGTCTTGAGAAGACTTATCACTCACTGCCAAAATACATCGATATCCTTTTACAATACTAATCATTGCCAATGAAAACCCTGTGTTACCAGATGTTGTTTCAACAATAATATCTCCTTCTTTTACGATTCCTTTTTGTTCTGCTGTTTCTATGATATGCAATGCAATTCTATCTTTAGCAGAGTGACCTGGGTTAAAAGCTTCAACTTTTGCATAATACGTACCCGGTAAGTCTTGGGTAATTCGATGCAGTTGAATCATGGGGGTTTGACCTACTAAATCTATTATTGAATTGGTAATACCTTGATGTCTTTTCATTATGTTTTATAAATAAGAAAAAGTGTCATTACGAAAATTAGACACGAAAAATCTGTTGAGATTGTTCGTTGCTTTCGCAATGACACTTACACTCAATCGAGCGCAAAAATATAATTATTTTTTTAACTTACCTTCTAACATTAAAAAGAACGTATATTCTTCTGCTGTTTCTTTTAAAGCATCGAACCTTCCTGAGGCTCCTCCATGACCTGCTTCCATATTAGTATGTAAGAATAACATGTTGTTATCTGTTTTTAATTCACGTAGTTTCGCTACCCATTTTGCTGGCTCCCAATACTGCACTTGGCTATCATGTAAACCTGTAGTTACTAACATATTTGGATATGCTTTTGCTTCAACTTGATCGTATGGAGAATACGACTTAATATAATCGTAATATTCTTTATTATTCGGGTTCCCCCATTCGTCATATTCACCTGTAGTTAATGGAATACTATCATCTAGCATGGTAGAAATTACATCAACAAAAGGCACCGCAGCTATGATTCCGTTATATAGCTCAGGATTCATATTTACAATAGCCCCCATTAATAAACCTCCTGCAGAACCTCCCATAGCATATAAATGCTCTGGAGATGTATAACCGTTATCAATTAAATATTTAGAACAATCAATAAAATCGGTAAATGTATTTTTCTTGTTCAACATTTTACCATCTTCATACCACTCACGTCCTAAATACTGACTTCCTCTAATATGCGCTAAAGCATATACAAATCCACGATCTAATAAACTTAAACGTGTTGTTGAAAACCCATCATTAATTGTATATCCGTAAGAACCGTACGCATATTGTAAGATTGGTGTATTTTTATCAAGCTTCGTATCTTTATGGTGTACAATTGATAACGCTACTTTTTTACCATCTCGTGCAGGTACCCATATACGCTTGCTTACATAATTATTTTTATCAAACTTTCCTCCTAAAACTTCTTGCTCCTTTTTAACTTCTTTTGACCTGTCTTTCATATTGAAATCAATCACAGAGCTTGGAGTTGTCATTGAATTATATGAGTAACGAATTACCTCTGTATCGAATTCAGGGTTACCATATACTCCTGCTGAATAGGTTTCTTCTTCAAAAGGTAAGTAGTAGTCTTCAGTTCCATCCCATCGTTTAATACGGATTTTATTCAATCCTTCGTTTCTTTCTTCTAAAACTAAATAGTCTTTAAAAATTGAAAAATCTTCAAATAAGGTATCTTCTCTATGTGGAATTACATCTACCCAGTTTTCTTTCCCAGGCTTATCTACAGGAGTTTTCATCAACTTAAAATTGGTTGCTCCGTCCTTATTGGTTTTAATATAAAAATGATCTCCGTAGTGTGCTACTTCATATTCTAAATCACGCTCACGTGGTTGAATTATTTGTAATTCTCCATCAGGATTATTAGCATCTAATACATGATATTCTGTTGAAACAGTACTATACGAACCTATTATGATATAATCTTTAGATTTTGATTTGGTAACAAAAGCTCCGAACGTATCGTCTTTTTCTTCATACACTAATTCATCTAAAGATGCATCAGAACCCAATGTGTGTTTGTAAATCTTTGAAGAACGTAACGTTACAGGATCTTTTTTAGCATAAAACAACGTTTTATTATCATTAGCCCATACAGAACCTCCAGTGGTATTTTCAATAATATCTTTATAGATTTTACCAGTTTCTAAGTTTTTAATTCTAATAAAATATTGACGACGACTAACTGTGTCTGTAGCAAAAGCTGTCATTTTATTATCTGGCGACACATTTAACCCTCCTAGCTGGAAATAATCATATCCTTTTGCTTCATTATTCACATTGAACATGATTTCCTCTTCTGCTTCTAAAGTTTCTTTTTTACGGCTATAAATAGGATATTGCTGTCCTTTTTCATAACGAGTTATGTAAAAGTATCCATCTTTTTTGTATGGTACTGACTCATCATCTTCTTTTATGCGCCCTTTCATTTCTTGAAATAACTCTTCTTGAAACTCTTTAGTTTCTTTTGTCATTTCTTCATAATAAGCGTTCTCTGCATTTAAGTAATCGTATACTTTTTGAGTTTGTTCGTCTTTAACTTCTGCATTTTTTTGAGCATCAGTTAAACGCATCCAAAAATAATCATCAGTACGTATATCTCCGTGTTTCTCTAACTTAGTTGGTTGCTTTTCAGCAACTGGGGCTTTGATATCTTTATTCATTTCTTGTTTTTTGCAAGAACCAAAAATAAGACTAAAAAACAAAGCCGGTAGCATTATTTTTTTCATTTTTTAAGTTGGTTTATATTTCTTGTGAAAATACTATTTTTGTTGGAAAATAAATCATAAAAACTGTACAATATGTTCGGAGATATTTCTGGAATGATGGGTAAACTAAAAGAAGCCCAACAAAAAGTAGAAGAAACAAAAAAACGATTAGATACCGTTTTAATTGATGAAGCAATTGCTGGAGGAAATGTAAAAGTTACCGTAACCGCTAATCGTGAAGTTAAAGCTATTACAGTAGATGAGTCTTTGTTAGATGACAAAGAAGAATTGGAAGACTATTTAATCTTAGCGCTAAACAAAGCATTAAAACGTGCTGGTGAAATTAACGAACAGGAATTAGCTGTTGCTGCTAAAAGCGGAATGCCTAATATTCCTGGAATGGATATGTTCAAATAATAAGTTATGCCTGTACAATTAGAAGATTATATGTTGCCTTGCTTAAACAAAAAATTCTTTGGAGTTGACTGTTTAGGTTGTGGTATACAGCGTGCTTTGAGCTTAATTTCACAAGGAGAGTTCGTTGCTGCTTTTAAAATGTACCCTGCTATATATACCTTACTACTTTTAGCTTTTGTTGTAGGCATTAACTTCTTCTATAAAGTAAAATATGCTCAAAAAATAATCAGTATATTGGCTATCATTAACATAATTATTATAGTGAGTAGTTATGTTATAAAAATGAATCAATTAATTTAAACTTTAGAAAACTATGGAAAAACAATTCAATCCAACGGCTATTTATGTACTATCTATAATTAGCTTCCTATGTTGTTGTTTTGCTGGATTAGGTATTGTATTGGCTGCACCTGCTTTTATAATGGCAAACAATAAACTAAAAGAAGCTGAAGCAAATCCTGAGCAATACAATGCTGCTACAATCAAGTCTATAAAAACAGCTAAAACAGTTGCTATGATTGCTTTAATATTAAATGCCATTTATTTGTCAATGACTATTTATAGAGTTGCAACAACAGATTGGGATGTTCTTATGGAACAATATAACAGACAGTTAGAACAATATCAATAATAACTCATAAAAAAGCGACCAAATGGTCGCTTTTTTTATATCATTCCTTTTGCTTTAAACTCTAGGTATTTATTTATTACATTAACAGACAAATGTTGTGGTTTTGTTAAAATAGCATGCACAGCGTTTTTTTCTAGCTCTTTTATCATCAAACGTTTTTCGTATGCGTATTTCTCAGCAATTGTTTTATGATACACACTTTGTAAATCTTCTGCATTTTCAGTAATCAACGTATCTAACTCCGTATTTTCAAAAAAAACAGTCACTAGCAAGTGTTTTTTAGCTATTGCTTTTAAATATGGTAATTGCCTTTTTAACGCCGATATATGCTCAAAATTGGTATATAAAATTAACAAGCTACGTTGATTTATTTTTCTTTTAATATTCGCATACAATAACGCAAAATTAGCATCTGAAAAATCGGTTGTAATATTATACAACTCTTCGTTAATAACCGATAAGTTTGTTTTTTTGTTACTAGCAGCTACTATCTTTTCAACCTTTTTGGAAAAGGTAAGCATCCCTGCTTTATCGTTTTTTAATAAGGCTATGTTTGAAAAAGCTAAGGTTGAATTAATTGCATAGTCTAATAACTTCAACCCTTCAAAAGGCATTTTCATGACACGACCTAAATCGATAATAGAATATATGGGTTGCGATTTTTCATCTTGATATTGATTCACCATCAACTCTGCTCTTTTAGCAGTTGCTTTCCAGTTTATGGTACGTACATCATCACCAGGAATATAGTTTTTTATCTGCTCAAACTCCATGGTATGCCCTATTCGTCGGATTTTCTTCATACCAAACTCCGTTAAGTTATTGTGCATCGCCAGAAACTCGTACTTTTTCATTTGTATATATGACGGATATACTTTCACACTTTCTTCCGCAGCAAAGGAATAACGTTTGGAAAACATTTGTAAAAAAGAAGACACGAATATATTTACTTTCCCAAATTTGTATTCCCCCCTTTCAACTGGTCTAACACTATAGGTATAGGTTGATTTCTCACCAGGCTTCAAAGACATTGCATGTTCGAAATCTCTTTTTTGAAATTGTACTGGCAATTCATCAATCAATGAAATAAAAACTTGAAACGGATAATTATTTTCAAGCGTAATGGCTATTTCATTATCATCTGAATTTGATAGTTTTTCTGATGTAATTCTTTTCGCTAAAAATCCATTTTTAAATCGGTATAAGATAAACACATCAACACATATCGTTATTACAAATAACCACACAAGCATCCATGTTACTGAATAAAGCGCAGGAATCCAAAACGAGACTAAAAATAATGCCGAAATAACGCTTATATAGATAAAAAAGCGATTGTGTACGTATAACGATTTAAAGAATTGAATCACTATCTTGGAACTTCTACAGATTGTACAATCATTTCAATCACCTTATCGGCTGTCATTCCTTCCATTTCACGTTCAGGAGTTAACATAATTCTATGGCGTAATACAGGGTAAATGCTCTTCTTTACATCTTCAGGAATCACAAAATCACGTCCATTGATTGCTGCAAATGCTTTAGAGGCCATTAATACTGCAATACTTGCTCTTGGTGAACCTCCTAAATACAAATGTGCATTGTTACGTGTATTGGAAATAAGTTGTGCTATGTATTTAATTATTTTTTCCTCTACCAATACTTCAAAAACCTTGCTTCTGTATTCTAATAACTCAGCTTCTGTTAACACAGCTTCCACTTTCGTTTGCGGTAACGCTCCTTTGCGATCGTTATGAGCAGTGATTATCTGTATTTCTTCCTCTAAATTCGGATACCCAACATTTATTTTGAATAAGAAACGGTCTAATTGAGCCTCTGGTAAGGCATACGTTCCCTCCTGCTCTATTGGGTTTTGAGTTGCTAATACCATAAAGGGTGGATTCATTTCATAACGCTCACCATCCATTGTAATTTGCTTTTCCTCCATCACCTCAAACAATGCTGCTTGCGTTTTAGCTGGTGCTCTGTTAATTTCATCAATCAACACAATGTTAGAGAAAATCGGACCTTTTTTAAACTCGAAATCAGATGTTTTCATGTTTAAAACCGAAGTTCCTAATACATCCGAAGGCATTAAATCAGGCGTAAACTGAATTCGGCTGAAATCGGTTGCTATGGTTTTTGCCAATAACTTTGCTGTTACTGTTTTGGCTACTCCAGGAACACCTTCAATCAATACGTGTCCGTCAGCCAGTAAAGAAACCAACAGTAACTCCATAAACTCCTCTTGACCTACAATTACTTTCCCTAGTTGCTCTTTTATTTTTACAACCGCTTCTTTTAACTTTGACAAATCTATTCTACTTGAAAATAACTCATTCGTATTTTCTATTGGATTGTTTTCTGTATCCATCCTATTCTTTTTTATATGCTTTAAAAGCTTCAATAGCTTTATTTAAGGCTATTAAATCTTCTTCGGTTATACTTGATTTTGACTGTATTTGCTCTATCTTTTTAAATAAAGCAACTACTTTTTCTTCTGAATTACCACTTCTATTAGCAAGGTTTTTATAAAAACGTTCGTCTATGTTTAAAGTTGATAATCGGTATTTTATTCTGATATATTCTAAAAAATAGTTGATTTTATGTTCAGCTATATTTTTATGATCTGATTTTTCGTAATACATATTGGCTATAGTACGTGTAAAAGCCAGTGTTTGATTTTTTAACGGTGTAATAACAGGAATTAATCGCTGATTACGCTTTCCTTTAAAAATAATAAAGAACAACACCCCTATCAATCCTATATAATATGCCCATTTTAACGATTGGGTTGATAAAATATAATGCATGGGAGAGGTTATTCTACTTTTTCCTGTTTTATAATAGGTATCCCATAAAATGGTATTGTTACTATTAGAACCCACCTCTGCTTCTTTATTACCCGAGTTATTTAGATATGATAACACATTCGCTACGTACTCATAATTATTATCTAATAGCATGTTATAATTCGTAAATGCCTGCGGGAACGTATGCAAATAAAAATTACCTTCTCCGTGTTTAACTTTGATAAAATTCGGCTTTTTACTGATGATGGAATCGTTTTCATTTCGTATTACCAACTCGCCTAAAATAGTTGTATTGAGCGTATCAACTTCAGAAAAATACAGCTTTGAAAAATCTCTATCAAAATAATACTCTTTTCCACCAAAAATAGGGTTACTCATTTTTTGATAGGCTTTTTCCTCAAACGCTGAAGTTGTTAAATAACTTGTCTTTGTTTGCAACGTATCTAAATATATTCCATTGGTTGCTATGAACACATCATTTCCTCTATCTGCAAACTCTAAAAGCTCATTCAACTCATCTTTGTCAAAATTCACTTTATTATCAAGAAAAAAATAGGTTCCGTTATTCTTATCGTCTTTTAAGTACACATACGGATTTTGGTAGATATCTTTTACTTCACTTTTTGGAAATAAACTTGGCATTTCTTTATGCAATACATATGTACCATATGGAATTTTATGTTTTGCAGCATAACTTGGATACCAATTGATTTCTTTAGGCTTTACAGATTCAACATAAAAAATACCGAGCACTATAAGCACCAACAGACCAATGTATATTTTAAGTTTTTTATCCAAATTAGTAAATTTTAGCTAGTGTGTTTTTAAAGTTGTTCTCCGCTTGTGTAAATTTTTCTTTATCTATAGAAAACTCACCATACCACACATAATCGTACAAATAAGTTAACTCTTTAAAGTCTGTATACAGTTGTTTTTTAGATGATAACTCTTTTATATAATCTTCGTTTGTTTTTTCTTGTTGCCAAGAAATAAACTCTTTATCTGACAGTTTTTTTAACAACAACAAATAATAATAACGTACTGCTAGTTGATAATTTCCTTCTGAAGTTGCTTTCTGAATTAACTTTGGTAAATCTTTATCTTTAATTAACTCTTCCTCTTCCGATAAGTGCACAATAGGTTTAGCCTTTTTACCATCAATAATATTGCGTGCATTTACTTTTAAAAAGAATTTAATAATGAAGAAAAGTACGAGTCCTGCTATTACGTATGGTAAAACCTTTAAAACAACACGTAAAAATCCTACTGCTGGTGTAATATCATCAAAAATATAAGAGAGAATTTTTATGACGGTTCGTTTTAACCAGTCCCATATTTTTTCTAAAATAGTAGGTTCTCTTTTTTCTACAATGTATATAAATTCATCTTTTTGTTTGTATTCCTCTATTTTTTGAGTATCAAACTTTTTTTGTTCTATAATAGTATCATCATACTGCACCTCTATTTTTTCTTCTTGAGAAAAAACAGTGATTGAACAAATAAAAAACGCTATGTAAAAAAGAAACTGCTTCAAAAGATTACTGTCCTATACTATCAATTCTTTCAATAGTCCCCGTCAAATTTTTTCTTTCATTAATATCGAAGTACAAAAGTACATTTGTAATAAGTGTTATCGAATAGAATAAAAACTTTCCTACAGTTGCCAACACATTTAACAATAAGTAAATAGGATCCCTATATGTATTAAACATTGATGTAGGGTCTTCATTTCCCATACTTATTCCCATCTTAGCAAGTTGATAAATCACCGCTGGTATTTGGAACACATAACCTAAAACTCCTACTAAAAGACCTACAACAAACATTACTCCGAACGTCTCC
Organism: Tenacibaculum mesophilum; assembly: GCF_003867075.1. NCBI lineage: Bacteria > Pseudomonadati > Bacteroidota > Flavobacteriia > Flavobacteriales > Flavobacteriaceae > Tenacibaculum > Tenacibaculum mesophilum. The sequence continues at coordinate 1,014,997 of NZ_CP032544.1, forward strand.
CAAAAATAACCAGAAATAAAATTAAAACTTTTACTAATAGTTTCAGTTGCTCCTTCATTTTCAAACACTAAAATTGAAGCTCCTAAAGACAATACTGTCGCTGTATAAATAACAGGTAGAAAACAAAGTAAGATACTTGCAAAAATTATTAATCCAGCTAAAATCCCAAATCCTGTAAACGACCAAAACTTAGCTTTTGTACCAGCTATTACTTCTTCTTTTTTTACAACTCCTTTATTGTCTATATAGGACTTGATATAATACATCCCTGCTAAATTAACATAAACAACTGTTACCAAATAGGCTATACCCATTATTATACCCGACCCTCCAAAACTCAATGTATCAAAAGGGTTGTTATTTGGAATTTCAGATAATAAATAAGTCATATAAACAGAAGTAACAACAGTAATTACAATAGGAATTGCCGCTATTTTTAAAATTGTTAAAAAGAACTGCTTCCCCTCTAATCTTATAAACTTAAAAGCATCTGAAATAATACTTCCTAAATCTCTTTCTTTTTTAAACTCTACGTATTCTTTATGCATTGGTTTGTTGATTTTTATAAACTTTAATTGGGTATATGACGTAATAAAATATAATAATTGCTAATGAGGTAGTAATGATTAAAATTGCTAACCAATCGGGCATTTCTGTATGACGGGTTACAAAACCTTCTAAAAATCCTGCAACTATAAAAAACGGAATGGTACTTACCATTATTTTTAATCCATCTTTCATGCTTCTTTTAAATGATTCTAGTCGTGAATAGGTTTTTGGAAATAGTAATCCGTTACCTAATACCAATCCGGCACATCCTGCAATAACAATTACTGATATTTCTATGGTTCCGTGAATCCAAATGGTTCTTGACGATTCCCAAAACAACCCTTTATCGTAAAAAAAATATAAGAACGAACCTAACATTATTCCGTTTTGCATCATAATGTATAAGGTTCCTACCGAAAATAACATTCCTAACACAAAGGCATACATAGCTACTTTTATATTATTGACAGTAATTCCAATAAACATGTCTACTTCATTAGCTTTTTTATATACAGCCATTGGATCTCCGTTTTCAATATTCTCCAGAGTCATGTTTACATAACCATCTCCTAAAATCAAACGGACAAAATCAATATCGGTTGCGGCTGAAAAAGCACCACAAATAGAAAAAAAAGCAAATACTAAAAACGCAATCAGTAATTGTTTTTGATGACTATAAAACATTAAAGGAAATTCCGTTTTAAAAAAACTAACAAACCTGTTTTTGCTTTCTTTTTTAGTTTTATAAATTTTTTGATGTGCTGCAGATGCTATTGAATTCAAGTATATCACCGTATTTCCGTTAGGATAAAACGTTTTGGCATAACTCAAATCGTCAGTTAACTCCACATATAAATCAGATAGTTTATCTGGTGAAATAACTGTTTTGTTGTACAACGCATCTTCAAAAAGCTGCCACTTTTCTTTATTTTTATTTACAAAGGCAGCTTCTCTCATGAGTTTAAAAAATTAAAGCATGTTTGTTGAGAAGTTTCTCTAATCATAGAATATTTTTATCTTCGCTAAACTAAAAAAAGTTGCATAAATATCAACAAAAAAAGTGAAAAACTAATTAATGGATAATTTTCAAATAGAAACAGCTCAAAACATTGCTATCAGTCAAAATGTAGCTCATGTTACCACTCGCATTGGTTCATATTTAATTGATGCGTTATTTATTGTTGGGTACTACATTATCATTGCTATTATAATAGGAATGTTAGACATTCCCATGCGTATGGAATACATGAGTCTCTTTGTTTTACTAGGGCTTCCTGTATTCTTCTACAGCTTACTTTTTGAGGTTTTAATGAACGGACAAACGCCTGGTAAATACTTCAACCAAATAAGAGTGGTTAAATTAGATGGTTCAAAACCCACTTTTGGAAGTTATTTAATTAGATGGTTATTACGTTTTGTTGATTTCACTTTAGCTAGTGGTTCTGTTGCTGTACTTACCATTTTATTAAACGGAAAAGGGCAACGTTTAGGAGATATTGCTGCAGGAACTACTGTAATATCTGAAAAGAAAAGAATTACGTTAAAAGATACTATTGCAAGCGATGTAGTTGATAACTATACACCAACCTATTCACAGGTAACGTTATTGAGTGATAATGATATTCACACTATCACAAGAGTATATAAAGATGCCATGAAGAAAAGAAATCATAAAGTAATTTTGAAACTATACACAAAAGTTATTGAGTTAACAGGAATTACTACCGAGCAAAAGCCTGCTCAATTTATAGATACTGTGATTAAAGATTATCATTATTACGCGAGGCAGTAATTTTTCAATACTCAGAAATATATGAAAACAGAAAACAAAAAAGGCGTTAAGGAATTTTTGAAAGAGATTATAACTCCAATATTAATAGTTATCATCTTTGTCTACATTATGTTTAAAATTTTTGTTTGGAAATAAAGGTTATTTCTGGACTTAAAATGTGTTTTTAATACCATACCCTTTAATTTACTGAAAACAAACACCGTGATAAAAAACAAAGAACGCCGCTCTAAAAAGATGACATTCTTTGTTTTTTTATGGAATTCTATCTCGTAATTTAATTCTTGAAAAAAATCATAACCTTTTTTGTTCTTCTGTTTTTTTTCTATTTTCTTTCACTAAATTTCCTCCTAAGTGATAAAGTAAAGTTATACCAAACCTTCTTGAATCGGGTTTGTTGTTATAGTAATAATCTATAATATCACTTTGAGAATAGGCTTCATAATGGTTGGTGTTAAATACATCACTTATAGTCAGTTGCGCTACTAATTTTTTATTTAGAAATGTTTTTTTAATACCGAAATCTACATAACCTGTTGCTTTTGTACTGTACAAACCAAGTAACTCCGATGAAAACCAGTGTGCAGAAAGATTCATTTTATAGTCTTTTGGCAAGGAAATATCTTGTTGTAATGTAAATGTTGTAGCCCACTTTGATAGTTGTTTTTCTCCTGAAACTTGTGAAATAGGGTAAGTAGTATAACTTATGTCTGAAAAGAAAAGTAAGTTCCAAAACGAATATAATTTAAATGGGGTTGATACTGTAAAATCAAAACGTTCACGATTACCAAAATTATCACTTTGACTTTTTATAGTAGTACCATTATTATCTACTAAAAGCCTTCGATTTATAAAATTATCACTTTGGTTATACGTTGCAGAAAAAACATATTTATTTTTTAAGCTATATGTAAACGAATATACCCAAGCTAATTCAGGTGTTAAATTAGGGTTTCCTGAATAATAGAAGTACTGATCTCTATACCATCGTACTAGATTTAAATCGGTGTAAGATGGACGATTGATACGTCTATTAAGCGAAAAATCTATTTTATTGTCTTTATCTAAAATTTGTCCAATTGAAAAAGAGGGAAACAACTTGGTATATTGCCATTGATTTGTTTCATTTTCTTTTACTGTATATCCTTCTGCTCTGGTATATTCTACACGAAGTCCAGCATCTATTGTTGTTTTATTTATTTCTTTTGATCCTGTTATATATGCTGCTGCAATCTGTTCATTATATTTATAATGATTACTTAATGCTGGTACTTTTACATAAGTATCTTCTTCTAACGATTCAAATTCGTATTGATTATCATTTTTTACCTTAGCATATTTAACCCCTGTTTTAATAGCATACTTCTTAAAAGGCAAATTAGCATCAATTTGTGCTGAAAAAATATCTACACTTCCTGGTTGGTGTGACTTGAGTACGTTAGTATTTAATTTATTTTGATTTGCATCATAATTGTCTGTTATCAGTATTCCATCTGAATAATTTCGATAGGATGTATAATTGGCATCTGCTGTTAATTTTTTTCCAAGAGAATCTATAACAAACATATAATGCACACTCCCCGCATCGTAATGATAAGGTTCAATTATTTTATTATCTGTTAATGTGTAAGATTGTAATTCTTTGAGATTATTAAATTTATTAACTGTAGAATAATTTTGTTTTTTAAAGTCATCAAAGTAGCCATGATAGTTAATACTTAAGCTATGTTTAGGTAAAAACTGCCATTGAGCTCCAAATCGCCAAGTATAATATTTTATTTTATAGTTACTTTCGTTTTTACGACTAAGCCACAGAGATTCTCCGTTCTCATTGATGGTATTTCCACTTTTGTTTTTGGTAAATCTATGAGGCGTATTATAATCAAAAGAACCATATAAATTCACTTTTTTTGTGCGTAAACTTGCCGAAATATTTTCGTTTGTCATCCAGTATTTCCCTTTTGAAATGGTAGTTCGTAAATTGACTGCATAACCTTTTTTAAGTTTTTTTTCGAGAACAATATTAATTATACCTGTATTACCTGCTGCATCAAACTCGGCTGTTGGTGATGTTATCAATTCTATCTTTTTAAGGTCTTCAGCACTCATTCCTTTTAATAAATTTGACAATTGACCTCCAGATAAATAGGTCATTTTACCATCTATCATAATATTTACCCCAGACGCCCCTCTAAATAAAATAGCATCGTTTTGCGCTACATTTATCCCTGGTAATTTTTTTAACATATCAAGAGCGGATTGCCCTGTTGTAAGAGTAGATTTTTTTAGGTTAAATGTTAATTTTCCTTTACTAGCCTCAATAAGCGGTTTTTTAAAATTAACCACTACTTCGTCTAACGCATTAGTATCTTCTTTTAAGGTTATGTTTATCTTTTCTTCATCAGTTACTTTTTTTTCTCTCGTAATCATTCCTACAAAAGAAAATACCAAAACAGATCCTCTAGTAGTTTTTATTGAATATTTCCCATCTAAATTGGTTACTGTTCCTTTATTACTTCCTTTTATAAAAACAGTTGTACCTGGTAATACTTGATTTGTAACATCACTAACGATTCCTTTTACTTCAACCTCCTGTGAAAAAACAAGCCATGGGAAAAGAATTAAAAAGTAACGTATAAGTATTTTGATATAATTTTTCATTATTTAATTTATTTTTTAGTTAGATAGATTTATCTACCTGTAATCATTCTGCTTATTTAATTTCTGTTTTTACACAGATACCTAAATATTAAGTATTACTTAAGAATGAATTATTTTGTTTTTTTAAGTTCTAGAAGTTTTCATTACAATTAGTTGCATAAAATGTTCTTCAACTCCTTTTAAAAAAGTTGCAATTATTTTCAAAAAATTGAATGTGGAAATGTTTTTTCTTTACACATAGCTTTATGCTCTAAATATTTAGATACATTTTATTAATCCAAAGTTTTTAACTTTTGATTACGCTATCATTAAAAGAAACTAGAATAACTTATAAAAAACCACGATGATATTTTGCTTTGTTTTTCTCTAAAAAATTATAATAAGAAAGGAGGAGGAGGTCTGGAGATAAACTGATACAAAGCAAAGTTACTTGTAGCAATAAACTTGTAATTTTTAATAATTGATTTTTGAACTATAATTTCAAACCTATCAATAATTAAATTTTGAAAATTAGGAGTAAGTGCAGGAGTTAAATCATGTGTTATACTATGGTCACACATAGTACAATGTACTGCATGATCCATATCATCCGTATGCATCAATACATGAATTCCTGTCATTTTCACTGATAGAAAAAGTACAAGGAATAAATAGGTTACACTATTCTTTAACCAATCTTTTTTCATTACTTACAAACCTACTAAAATTAACTTGAAAAGGTGTTAATTTCACACTTGCTTTCACCCAAAAACAAATACCTCAATCAAGTTAAACACATAATAATAAACCTTTTACTCTTATAAAAGTTAAAATATAATAGAATATCTTATTTTTTAATTTAAACAGTGTAATACTTCATTATATTTGTTTATCTCAGAAAAAAATATAGAATGTGGAAAGAGCATTATAATAAAATTAAAAAAGAAAAACATCCCCCAGCTTATACACTACGTAAAGCTTTAGATTTTATAGCCTCCCAAGATAATATAACAGAAAAAACAGCTATAGACTTGGGTTGTGGTAATGGTGTAGATACATTTGCTTTGCTAGAAAATGGTTTTTCTGTAGTTGCCATAGACAGTAATCCTAACTCATTGCTTCACCTACAACAAAATTTAGCTCCTAAACATTCAAAATTATTAAAATTTAATAACGTTTCTTTTGAGAATATAAAAGAGTTTCCTTTAGCTTATTTGGTTAATGCTTCTTTTTCACTTCCTTTTTGTCATCCTAATCAATTTGACAATCTATGGTCGAATATCATTAAATGTATATCTCCTGGAGGAATTTTTTGCGGACATTTTTTTGGACCACAAGATTCCTGGAGCTCTAACTCTGATATGACTTTTCACAATATACAAGATGTAAAAAACTTATTTGATCAGTTTGAGATTCTTTATTTTAATGAAATCTCTAAAAAAGGAAAAACATTATCTGGAAAAGAAAAATTTTGGCATGTTTTTCATATTGTGGCAAAAAAGAAACACCTTATAAAATAATAAACTAACTCATTTATACCTACCCCTATATTATTCCCTTGGATATTTGCTTAAGTGTTTTTCTAGATACAATATATAAAACCAAAGCATATAAAATATTTTCTAAAGCCAAACTGTAATATATCCCCTCTATTCCAAAGTATTTAGTTAAAAGTAATACTACCGGAACAAACAATAATAATTGTCTTCCAATAGGTAACAACGTTGCTAATTTTGCTTCTCCTATAGCTTGAAAAAGAACTATGCTACTAGAAGATATTGGAATAACTAATAAAATACTCAATAGCATTCGTACATTAAAAATTTCTGTATCATTAAGTTCTACATTAGGTAATATAACATTAACCATTGCCTCAGGAAAAATTAGTATCGGAATTAATAGTCCTGCACCAAGAACAACCCCTGCTAACCTGTATACCCTTACTCCTTTTAAACACCTAGACGGCTTGTTAGCTCCATAATTAATTCCTATAATCGGCTGCATAGATTGGTAAAGTCCTAAAAGCGGGATAGCTAAAAAAGTAAACAATCTAAAAACAGCATTAAAAAAAGCCATAGCCTCTACTGTTCCATAGAAAACCACTAACCTGAAAAGTAAAAACTGCCTAAACAAATTAGATAGTTGCATTGTAAATGCTGAAAAACCAATACTTAAAACATTTTTAAGTATTTTATACTCCAACCTTATTCGAAAAGCCCCTGTTTTAAATGTTGCTTTTCCACGGATAAAATATAAAGATGTTAACAAACTATAAATAAACATTGCTATAATACTACTCCATGCAGCACCTGCTACTCCCATATGTAAAACGCCAATAAAGATGGGAGTTAGTAAAATATTTAAAATTACTGAAGCTATTGTGAATTGCATTGCTACTTTTATGTTTCCTTCTGCCCGTATTAAGTTATTAGCTGACAGACCATAAATACTGAACAATGCTCCCAAAACGTATACTTTAAAATATTCTAAAGCATACGTAAATAATTCTCCTGTAATTCCTATTACTGAAACTATTTCATGAGAAAAAATAATTCCAAAAACAGTTACTAAAGCTGCCCCTATGAGAGATAAGGCTATCATGTTTGGAATTATTTTCTTTTGAACTTCAATTTGTTTGGCGCCTATAGCTCTACTAAGAACAGATGCAGAGCCTGCAGCTATAAAAACAGTAATACTTGTAACAACTAGCATTAAAGGAAACAACATTGAAATTCCTGTAAAAGCTTTTATTCCTATAAAATAGCTTGTATAAAATATATCTACAAGCCCGTTTATAGATATAACCATCATACCCAAAATACTGGGAACAGATAGTTTTAACATAAGCCCCCAAAGGCTATCATTAATAAAATCAAGCTTTTGTTTTGTGTTATTTTTTATTTTGGAACTCATATTTGCACCACTCTTTTAAGAAGTTATTTTTTTAAAAAAAACTAGTGATACTCCAAAAATTATAAAGGTTATAAGCATTACTTCTAGTAAACTTTTTCCTATTCTTTGACCTTTAGTATAATCAGCATTCAACTTAAACTTAGGCAACCTTTCATAATCTCTTATTGTTATTTGCTTGCCCAAAAACAATTTGTTGAAGTAAAAATTGGTAATATTTTTATGAAAAACTTCAATTGATTGATAAAAGGATTGAAAAATTTCAGAATCCGTTTCAACTATTTCATTAAACATTCCTTGAGCATTTACTGCTGGATTTGCCCATCGAAATTTAGAAACCCATTCTTGTCTTAACTCAATTTGTTTAAAATACTCCTGTACTTCTTCTCTGTGATGATTATCATTAAGCGCAGTAAAAGATGCATAAGCCTTGGCCATTGTATTTACATCTATTAAAGATTTTGCTCCTTTTAAATCATCTCGGTAATCTAAATACTCAACAACTACAGCTTTAGCTTCTTCTATATTCTCTTCATTTTCAAGACTTCTTCTTCGGGTTATATCAGCTAATGAAGTATTGTCTATCGGATGTACAATATTTGCATATACATTTAATATTGCTGGAAAAACTATTAAAAAAAGTAACCATAAACCAGCAGCAGTAATGGCTGTTAATGAAGAATTCTTTTTCAAGCTTATTAAAAGAAACATTAAGGCAAACCAAAAGCTGAAATAACACAAGACTGCTAATAACCATAAACAAGCACTTAAAATACTTACTTTTTCAGCAACCGTAAAGGCTATTATAGACAAAAGGATTCCTAATCCTAAAACTAAAACATAATAAAAAGCAATTCTAATTAAGAGGATTTTTCTTAGCCCTATAGATTGTAACCTTAATAAGGGTAACATTCCATTTTCCTTCTCCTCTGCATATAATCCATAAGTAAAAGTTATGATAAGTAACGGAAACAAATAAACAAAAACAAACGATAGGTCTAAATTTCCAACATAGAGTTTAAGTGGGTTTGCCAGTTCATTTTCAAATAATTGATAATATAAACTCATTCCCGTTAACTTATAGTAATAAGGTTCTATATCTCTTTGTCCTAAAGACATGTGCGCTAAACCATGAGGAGGTAAAATTGCATGATATCCATGTCGATACCATGCATAGGCTGGCTTAGAAGCTATGTCAAATAACTGTTTATCTTTTAACGAAGTATGATTGGCATAAAAACTCTCTTTATACTGTTCAAATTCTTTCTTTTCAATATGTTTAACATTCTCAATTATTTTACGCTGCTCCGTTATTTTTGAGTGCCCATAATAAACAGCATAAATTCCCAATAAAAATACGATGGTAAGCAAGACTATTTGAAACGTATTTCTAACGATTGAAATACCTTCACGTCTCCATAATAATATAGTTAATTTCATATCAATTTATTTTTGTGAGAAGAAGGTATTAGTAAGAACATTATTAAAACCCAAAAAATTAATGATATTAATTCTATTCTGTAATTTTTAAAGATTTTCATTACACTTGGTGTACGATATTCTAGTCCAGAAACCGTTTCCCATAAATTTCTTCCTGCTTTGTACTCATAAAACTCGCCATAACGTGAATTTACAGCCATATCATTATTCATTTTTCTCATTAGTTTAAGGCGGTATACTTTTGTTTTTTCTTGAAAATCATTAAAACTGTACCCGTCTGTTGCTGCAAAAGCCATTGAAAAATTTCTTACTGAAATGTAAGGTGCAACAAACCCTATTATACTTCCTATTCTATTTTGATATTCAAACCTTCTGTTAAGAAGAGAATCATGAACTTTTTGTACTTTATAAGCATATTCTTCTCCCTCTTGCATTCGTATTGCTTCAAAATTTAGTGGTAATTGATGTAAAGAGTCTACTCCATATTTTTTTAAGTACTGTTCCTTTAATTTAACAAGTCTCTCTTCTTTAGAGCCATCCATAGGCAAACCCTTATCTATATCCCTTTTAATTTTTTCTTTATATGCTTTAAGTGATGGTAAAGGATATAAACTCTCTCCTATATTAGCCGAAGTTTTTGGAATAATAATACCAGTTGTAATCCAAAACATTAATAAAGTTAGAAGAGAGTTTCGTGCATTTGAAGACTTAAAAGAAACCCAAACAGAAAAGTTTGTAAAAACAAATAAGTACCCAACGTAAAGAAAAAAGAGAAATAAAACTCGTAAACCTACATCTTGCACTACTAAACTATTACCTTCAATTATTCCCACAATATAAAGTCCTGTAAAAAACAATATTAATATGAGTAGAACTATTAAAGAATAAGCCAAAACTTTACCTAAATAAATGGATCTCATTGAAACTCCTTGCCCTATTAGCAGCTTTAAGGTTCCTGTCTCTTTTTCTTTACTAAAAGTTTGAAAAGTGATGAATATAATAAGAAGTGGTAATAATAACTGAAGAACCAAAGCTGCACTCAATTCTCCAAAACGAGCCATATTACCATATCCTTGTACAGGTCTAAACATAAACTCATGTGCATAATGTGCTTCTAAATAAACGGAGGTTCCTGTATAAGTATCCAATCCAAAATCAAAAAGACTTAAAAGCGTTTTAGGCTTAAAAACATATGTTCCATAATGAGCCGCAATATGCGGATGCTTATTTCCTTGTTCTAACCACTCAGCTCTTCTTTCTTCTTGAGCCTTTTTCACCATACCCATTTCCTGCTTATAAGCTATATGTCCAGCATAAAGTGAAAACCCTAAGAGGAACAAAATAATAGGAAACAAAATTTTTAAAGCATTTTGCCTTGCTATATTGGTAAGTTCTTTTTTAGCTATTAAAAATACTTGATGTATCATCTGTTTACATTTTTATTTTTTAGATGTAATGACTTATTACACACTATTCATGCATGTGCTTTAAGTACTTTTGTTCTAAATCATGAAAAGAAACTTGATTTGATTCCATCTTTTCAACCAAAATTCCTTCTTTCATAATACCAATATGTGTTCCTGTATCTTTAGCTCTAAAAAGATCATGTGTTGCCATTAAAGTGGCAACTTTTTGTTGCTTCATGTTAAGTAGAAGCTCAGAAAACTCATTACTTGCTTTTGGGTCTAATCCAGAAGTAGGCTCATCTAAAAGTAATACCTTGGCTCCTTTAGCTCTCGCTAAAGCAATCCCTACTTTTTGTCTCATTCCTTTAGAGTAACTACGAACTCTTTTCTTAATAAAATCTTTTTGTAAACCTGATTGTATTAATAACTTTTCTAATGCTTCTTTTTCTATATCCACACCTTGTAGACCACAGAAAAAGTGAAGATTCTCCAGTCCTGTCATATATTGATACAACTGGAGATTTTCAGGAATATAAGACAACCATTTTTTTGTTTCTTGTGGGTTCTTTGTTACATCTAAATCATTAACAAAAGCACTACCAGATGTAGGCTCAATAAAATTTAAAAACAAATTAATAGTTGTTGATTTTCCCGCACCGTTAGCTCCGAGCAAGCAAAAAATATCTCCTGCTTTAATATTTAAATTTAAACTATTCAAGGCGGTAAAATCACCATATTTTTTTGTGAGATCTTGTGCTTTTAACATGGTGTATTCTATTCGTTATTAAAATCTTCAAGACCTGATATGTAACCACCTGTAGACGTAAACATTTTACTAGATGTGTTTGAACTGGTGTCAAAACTAAACACAGCATTTTCATCATTCGTTGCTGTTGTAAATAATAATTTTTGGTCTTTATAGGGAAGAATAATCATACTACGAGATCCATATGTGGTAGGAAGTCCTGGTACAGCCCCTAAACTCGACTTTTTTTGAACATCAATCTCAAAATATTTGAATTGAGGTTGCCCAGTTTGATACTCATAAAAATCACTTACCTCCTCTACTCTTGCTGTAAAGCTTCTTCCATTAGGTGCATGATAAATTCCATAACATACATTTCCTGTTGCTTCTTGCATATTCATAAAATAATCTGGGTCAAAAGAAGTTTCTCCATTAGGTATTTTTAGCAAACCACTAGGGCTACTTCCACTACTCATTGTAGTTCCTAAACCTTGTACATAAATATCTCCATTAGTAGTTTTAACCATTCCTGCATTTGCTGCATGTCCGCCAAACACCATTCCTGTTCTTTTATCCGAAATTATTTTTTCTACCTTTTTCTCTTTTAAATCAATTACCGCTACATAAGCCCAATCGTTTACTGGAGCAAAATTTTTCTCATAATGTACTCCCATAAACAACTTTCCATCGCGTTCAATCATATCTGTATAATAGGTGCGCGTAGCTTCAGGAAATTTTTCTTTAATTAATGTTAAAGCTACTTCGTCTGTAATACGCATTGTAGTTGGATTGAAAATAATAAGTTTTGAAATTCCCCCTGCTACTGAAGCATACGCTACCTCCTTACTTTCAAAATAAAGGGCAGAAAAAGTATTTGCCCCAGGAACAACAATACGTTGATCTTCGACTGCATTTCCTTCTTCATTAAATGAATATTTTGCAAGGGTTGCAGGTGCGCCAAAAGGCAATGCATACAACTCTTTATTATAAGAAACGGTTCTTGTATTTCCTGTTAATTCTAAAGCCTTGTCATTTCCTATCGTTGAAAATTCTAAACTTGATTTTCCTTGAATATAAGAGGTCTGATTAGGAAATGCTCCACTTACTGTTGTAATCCCAAAATTAATAATTACTGGATCGGTTCCAACTGGTGAATTATCATCACTACTACACCCTATGAATGTAAAAACTAATACAAATGTGTAAAATGATACTAAACTTATTTTTTTAAAGAATTGTGTTTTCATTTTTATTTATTGATGTTTATTTTTAATTTATAAATGTTCTAAGTGTTATATAAAATGCTCTTCCAGGACGTTGCACACTAAAGTTATCGAATACTTTTTCGTTAAATATATTGGTCGCTTCAGCAGTAACTGTCCATCTATTTTCCGGGTGAGAAAGAGTGATACCTAAATTTTGAGTAAATTGAGATGGAATGGTGTTTTTTAAATCTTTATTACCATCTACAGCCCAAAACAGATAAAATTCATTTACGTAGTTTGCAGACCACCATGCTGAAATATTATTTTTTGTGTGCAAGAAATTTTCTTTGTGGTAGCGTACTTCTGCATTTCCAAAAAAATAAGGAATGTTGGGTAGTCTTGCATTAAAATAACGATTGTCCACAGCCCCCGTAATATTTTTCGGTGAACGGTTTCGTAAATCTTGATAGGTAGCATTTGCTTTTATATCAAGAAAATCTACGGGACGATAACGCAGCTCCATATCAACCCCAAGCGTACGTGATTTTAGTAAATTTTGATATTGGGAATAAAACTGTGAGGTTCGCAACCAAATAACATTGTTTGTTCCTCGATAAAAAAGATTCGTATCCCAATTAACTTTCTTTGTTTTTAACTGGAAACCTAAATTAAAATTATGGCTTTGTTCTGGTTCTAAAAATGGATTGGATTTTATTAAAGTAAAATCTCCAAAAAGCTCCACTTCATCAGGAAGTCTCGTAGCATACTCGTAAGAAGACTTTACTAAAAAAGATTTTGTAAGATGGTAACGAAGCGATTGTAAAAATCCAAAATTAGATGTTTCTTGTTGGTTAGGAACAAAGTCAAGGTTTTTTATTTCATACCCATCTGCATCTAACCAAAAATGTTTTGCTCCCGTGTAACTCGTTAAACTTTTTGAAAAACGGTGTTCATAAGCAATTCCTAAAGCGTTTTTAAAAAGCTGGGTTGGATTCTTAAAAAAATCTTCTCCATAAAACTCAGCCGCAATTGGATCTTCTCCTACTCTTCTAAACCAAGATGAAAAAAGGTTTAACGTAAACTTTCCTTTTTCCCAAGGATGGTAGTTTAAATTAACTCGATTTAAAACATTTTGAGAGGTTAATTTTAAAGAATTTCGTGAGGCAGAAATTTCCCCACCATCTGTCCGTTTACGATATATTTTACCATCCCAAGTATAGGCATTTAGGGTAGTATCAATAAAATGTCCTCTGGTACGGTTATAAGCACTATACCATTTCATGTTCATTTTCTTTAAAATATTCTTTTTTTCATATTCTAAGGAAGTTCCAACTGTTGATTCACTATAAGTGGCTTCTCCATAAGGTTGAGCCATAATAGCATTGTGCTGTATATCATCGTCAAGTCCTGAATAACGCGCACTAAGAACCAATCGATCTGCATACTTTTTATCTAAAACTCCTGCATAAACGTTTAAAAGATGGTTAGAAAATTTATCATGAAACCGTTTAACTCTCGCTGGCTTTGGATTTCCTTGTTCGTTTGGTATTTCAACATCAACTTTATAGCTATTATCAGAGTGATTAAAAAATGAATTTACCCCAAACATCCATTGATTGTCTGGACTCATCAATTGCGCATTTACACTCATTTTATGGCTATTAAACGATCCTGCTGAATAGGAAATATCTAAGTAATCTGAATATGATTTTCTAGGAATTATATTAACCGCTCCTCCAAGCGCATCTGCTCCTAAGTCTACAGGTACTACCCCCTTATAAACTTCAATTTGTTCTATTAAGTTTGAAGGCAATACGTTTAACCCTAATCCCGCTCCAAAATATGATAAAGGAATTCCATCTAGAAAAAAGGGTACCGATTTTCCAGTCATCCCATTTACATAGATTCTTGCAGCACTACCAAAACCTCCTGTTTGTCGTACATTTACCCCTGAAATTTGTTTTACAATATCACTTGTATTAATGTTCCTCTCTCGAAACTTTTCCATTTGTAAAACTGACACGTTAGCAGTACTCTCTTTTAATCTTTGAGCTGTTGATTTTCCTTCAAGAGTTACCTCATTTAGCTGATTTTGCTCTGGCTTTAACTGAATAGTAAGTTTTATATTCGTTTTTTCACCTGAAGCATCTATTGTCTGGTAATTTGTTTTAAAACCTACATAAGATATTTTTAAGCTATATTTTCCTTTCGGAATCTTTTTAAATGTAAACTTTCCATCTTCATTGGTTACTGTACTTTTATTAAGTTCTTGTATTTGGAGATGAGACTGAAATAAAGGAATCCCTAAATTGTCGGTTACTACTCCTGAAACTTTTACTGTTTGCGAATACAAAAAACTACTTGTTAATAGGCTAAAAAATAGTATGCATATAACTTTTTTACTTCCTAATTTTTCAAGGTATAACATCTCTGATTTAAAATAATTTTTAGTCATTATAACCTTACTTGCTTTATCAGCCCTTCAGCTTCCATTTCTTTAAATATCTCTAACTCTTTTTTTGACAGGCTATTTTTAGTGAGTAATCCATCCGCTTTATCCCATAATTCTTTTGCTTCTGACGTAAGAGAAAAAGCTTCATCTGTATCTTTTTTCATGAGATAATTAAGTTCTGGTGATTTACTAACTAATAGTATTTCGTGATTCTTTATTAAGTGTATGGGGTTCTCTTCTAATAATGGCACTATTTCTCGTTCTTCATTGTAGAGTAAAAAAGTATTTCCTGTTGAAATTGAAAGCGATTTTGTTTCATTTGGATTCATTTCAAAAGCTTCCATTTCTGTTTTCATACAACCTTCAGAGTTGATAAAGCTCCTTACTATTTTTACTGGAGTTTTCTCTTTTGAATGATTGTAAACCATTGCTATTTTTTCTTCTTTTTTTACATTGATTAATGAGATTTTTTCTACCCAAAAATGATCATCTAAGTGAGTTTTTGAGTACTTTATATTTCCATTATTATGCACCTCGGACACGAGAGTATATTTTCCTAGAGGAGCATTATCGGGAACGTTATATGTAAAATAATAATGGCGACCAGCTTGTATGTTTGTAAGAATTTCTACAAGTTTTTCACGTTTACAAGCTCCTTCTAAATATGAAGCCAACACTAAAAGCGGAGTGTTTTTGTTTAAATATTTTAATTTTTGTGGTACTACTTCCTTATTTTCATTTTCTTCTGGAAAAGCAACAACATGATCTTCAAAAAGCATTGTTACATTACCTTTGGGATCTTTTACTCCTATTTTTACCAATGGACATAAGTGTTTATCTTTTAAGTGTGCTGTATTAAAGTTCCAATGAATGGTAACAGTGGTACCTTGAATGGTTCTTTTGGGAAAAATGCTCATTCTTATTTTTTCAATTTTTTAATATTTTCTTTGCTGTATTTTTGAGGGTATACTTTAAACCATTTTACCATGGTTTCTTCACCTAAATAATCGTAGGTTGTAGACAACAAAAATTCCAATTTCTTGAGGTACTCTTCTTTTGCTTCATCTGGCGCAATTCTCATGGCCTCTCTTCTTTCATCTTTTTCTTTTTTAGTTGCAGGAAGATGATGAAAGTAAGACGTGTTTAAGTATTCTTTACTTAACTTATGGTAAAGTGGTGTAAACAGTATAAGATTGTGCCACATTTCGTCTATAATTAATAAATCATCTGGAATGAAGACTCCTGGAATTTGACTTATGTACAAAAACTTCAACGTTTCCATTAATATATCTTCTGCTTCAGTTTCTGTAACATCATACATATCTAAAAACCTAGATATTACATTTTCATCACTAAAAGTTAGGAGCTTTTCTAATTGTTCTTCTGTAACTTTTCCTTCCATTATATTTAACTGTTTTTACTTTTTAAAAAGCGGTAGGATAAATTCCTACCGCTATAAACTTGGGACTATAAAGTGTTAACACAGTGCCCACAATTACTACAATGTGTAGTTCCAGCTGCTTGCTTAGACTTATCAGCTAAAATTTCTGAAATCATTAATTCTTTGGTTTTCATAATTAAAAATTTTAAAGTTTGGCCTACTCTATTTTATAAGGTTTTCAGCATCCCCTTTGTTGCAACTTCTTTAATATTATGGTACATAAATCCAATAGAATTCCTAGGCTTTTCAAAATGAGACTTAGTCTTTTGAAAAACTGAAAGATTTCTGTAAAGATTCTTTTGAAATTTAAATTTTAGTAATAACCTATGCTCTAGTATATTTAGGTACTTTTCTTACTTCTTATGTTATATCTAATGCCTATAACTGTTTAAAACCCTTAAAAACACGTAAAGACATCTAAGCTGCTATAATATATTTTAGATAAGATAATCCTGCATCTAAATATACTACGAGCTATTCCTTTAAACAATAAAGAAAATAGGTTATTAAAATAAAAACAAAGTGGTGGTAAGAGCTTTTAAGCTGGTATTTTCTCCTCTTTAAAACTGAGACATCACAACAACGTATCTCAGATTCATTACAAGTACTATTTAAGCCAATATTCTATAACTGCTCAAATACTTGAATAAAAAAACATTAATTAGAAAGATTGAATGTAAAATAAAAACTCTTACACTAAAAAAGGTGGAGGTCTAGAAAAAAGTTGCTCCGCAGTAATAGTACCTGAAATAATAAAATTATAATCTTTAATTACTTCCCTCAAAACAATATATTCATTGCTTTCTATTGAAAAGTCTAAAGTATCAGGAGTAACTAACGGAGTTAAATCACTTGCAACTGCATGATCACATATCGTACAGTGTGATGTATGGTCTTTATCGTCTGTATGAGATAGCACGTGCAACCCACCTACTTTCATTGATAGAAACAGAACAAGAAATAAATATGCAATGCTATTTTTTAAACGATTACTTTCCATTTGGTCACGAATATAATAAATTAAATTATATAAACACATTTTTTTTACTACTTAAATTTTATTACAAACTCTCGTAGTTAAACTAGCTATATTTATGGAAAACTATGCATAGTGTAAAGCAACATCTTAACAATAATTTTTAATTTACTGAAAACAAACCCACTATCCTCTCTCTTATTTTTTCGTTAATAAAAAGCTAACAAAAACTATTTTTTCACACGTTGAATATAGTATTTTCGCACCCTTTCTTACAGAAAAAATCACATTTCAAGGGTACGATAACAACTATGAACGACGAAAAAAACTGGTTACAATATTATAAAAACAGCTTATCTGATAGTGAAAACTTAGCTATTGACATTAGTAAAATAAAAAACCTTTTTCATCAAAAATCTTCCGATTTAAGTAACGCACTCATCAACGCTAAACAAGCAAGTCAACTATTAGATGTTGAAGAACGTAGAATTAATCGGTTAAAAGGAATTACTAAAAAAGACAACCCTAAGTGGCATAAGGTAGAAGAAACTAAAATATTAATAGCGCCTTTTCATTTAGTATATCAAACCGACAACACTAAATTCAAACAGCGCACCATTCATCCTTTTTGGGTGAGTGCAATTGTAAATCGTTCAGGACAATTATCTGCTCCAAAAGATGGCTTTCCTTTAATTGTTCGTAACTATCTAACTCCTATGGCGGATGTTAAGAACGATTTTATCTTCTCTTCTATCGATACCGTTTTAGATGCCAAAGACCTAGATGCTCCCGATTTTGAAAATAGCGAAGAACCTATACCTTGGGATGAATACTGGAACTATATTAACGAAGTGTTTTCTGCGATAACTTTTAGCAACCTATATCGTTATCAAGTAGAACGCCATACCACACAATATGAACTTACTTATTTCGCTTTAAGTTCTAAAATTTCTACAGCAAAAAGTATTCTATTTCTGTACGAAAATCTACTTAAAAATACGGATGAGTTACCTGTACTCTCTAAAATCATCAACCCATATACTAGAGAACGACAAGAAGCCATTACCGATAACGGATTTTTAGTGTATAACCATTTGCATTTAGGACAAATGTCGAATAAGTTCCCACTTTCGGTTAGTCAGCGAAAAACATTACTATCGTATTTAGTAGCCGAAGAAAATGCAGTTACCGCTGTAAACGGACCTCCAGGAACTGGAAAAACTACCCTATTACAAAGTTTAGTGGCTACCGAGTTTGTAAAAGCCGCTATTAATGGTGAAGAAGCTCCTATAATTTTAGCCTGCTCAAACAACAACCAAGCAGTAACCAATATTATTGATAGTTTTATCAACTCTGAAAGTACTATGGGAGAATTAGCCAACCGTTGGATTCCTGATTTTAACGGATATGCTACCTACCTCCCATCCAGTTCAAAAAGTGAGAAAAAACTAGCCAATATCAATTACTTAAAAGGAAACTTATTTGGTCATGAAGGAACACTTTGTAATCTGGAAAATGAAAAATATATCTCTGAAGCAGAATATTATTTTTTAACAAACTACTGTCAGTATTTCAATACCCAAACAAATTCACTTGACGATGTATGTAACCATCTACAAGAAGAAATTATAGGTATTCAAAATATTTTAGCTGATGGTGTTGACTTCTCTAGAAACTATATAAATGCTGTAAACTACATCAACAGCATACTTGTACACGAAGAAGATTTTGTTCAAAAAAGTACGTTTAAAATCTCCAAACTACAAGAATGGAGAACTGTTTTAAACGATTTAAAAACAGCTACAAAAGACACTGATTTTATTGATAAAGTAAAACACTATTTTATTGATGAAGCTCAGTTTGAATCAAGAAATGCTGAACACATTTTTAAAGCTAACGCTGAAACATTGTTGAATGCTAAAAAAGCAGCAGCATATATAAAAGAATGTACAAACAATGTAAATCTGCTACTGCAATCACATTTAAGCCTAAAAAATTGGAAGTACGAAAATAATATCAAAGGATTTCCTTTTGTTTCAGAAGAACAAATGTGGGCGTATGAATATGAAAAAATAAACTCTAATGATGCAACACAGCGTTTCTTTTATGATGAATTAGATATTGATTTACGCCATAAAGCATTCTTATTAGCAACCCATTATTGGGAAGCGCGTTGGTTATTGGAGACCAGAGAAATGCTAGAAGAGAACACCGAAAAAGGAACAGGAGAATATGCTATTAAAGCAAAATGGAAACGAAGAGCTATGCTTACTCCTTGCTTTGTAGCTACTTTTTATACAGCTCCAAGTCACTTTTTATACAGTCAATTTCAAGGAGAAAACGAAAACGGAAAACCTATTTTTGAATACTTACCACTATACAACTTTTTGGATTTGTTAATTATTGATGAAGCTGGTCAGGTTACTCCAGAAGTAAGCATCCCTGTATTTTCATTAACTCAAAAAGCCTTTGTAGTAGGTGATTTACAACAAATTGAACCTATTTGGTCTATCCCTAAAAAAATTGACCAAGGAAACTTAACAAGTCTTGATATTATTGAAAATCAAAATGACACACATTTAGATGAGTTAGGTTTTTTAGCGTCTAGCGGAAGTATTATGAAAATGGCTCAAAATGCCTGCGAATTTGAAACACCATTACCCGCTAAAAAAGAACAAGGATTGGTTTTATTGGAACATAGACGATGTAATGATGAAATTATTAGTTTTTGTAACGAATTGGCATACGATGGTATTTTAAAACCTATGAAAGGAAAGGCGAAAGAAAATCAAGCATTTCCATCAATGATGGCATATCATATAGAAGGAGTTAGCGAACGCAAATACAACAGTCGTCAAAATATAAGTGAAGTAAAAGCTATTATTTCTTGGTTACAACAAAACAAAGAAACCATTCAAGAAGCATACGATGTAGACGCTATTGAACCTGTTTTAGGAATTATTACTCCTTTTGCAAGTCAGAAAGGAGAATTATCAAAAGCCTTAACCGATGCGGGTTATAAAGTAAGCGACATTAAATTAGGTACTGTACACGCATTACAAGGTGCAGAACGAAACATTATCTTGTTCAGCTCCGTATATTCTAATGACGACGAAGGAACCTTGTTTTTTGAAAAAGACAACAAGCCTAACATGCTAAATGTAGCGGTTTCTAGAGCTAAAGAAAGCTTTATTCTTTTTGGAGACACTCGAATTTTTGATGAAACCAAAAACACGCCTTCAGGAATTTTAAAAAGACACTTAAACATTTATGAAATGGCTAACTAACTACATTTTCATACATTATATTTTATTAGTCTTGCCTATAACTTTTCTTTTTTTAGACCTTTTACCTACTTAAAATACGTCTGTAAAATTCTTAACTAAAAATTAATTTGAAGTATTATAATTTATATAATTCACTTCTAAATCTTCTTAAAAATACTTACTTCCCTTTAAAATATCAACTCCTATCCCATTACCCAATACCTTTAACTAATAACCAAAATCCTAACGCTTAAGAGTTTCTTAAAACCAACTCTAACTTATATTCCTTATTTTTAAAGGTATATAATGTCAAACTAAAACTAACCAAAAAATGACAAACCCCTCACAAAATCAATCTTCATCATGCTGGAACTGCGATGGAGACATTACCCAAGTTACACAACGTTTAAAAGAAATGTTTGTAGAAATGGGACAAAAAACACGCATTGAAAACGGACAACAACCTGCCGAGAGAGCTGTATTTAGAAAACAACACGGTATAGCCTACGGTCGTTTTGTAGTAAACAAAGACATCGAAGAAAAATTCAAAATCGGAATTTTTGCTGGTGATACTTACGAATGTGCTGTTCGTTTTTCAAGTGATACTGGACCAACTTCTCCTGATTTACATTCTACCTTAGGAGTCGGTTTAAAACTCTTTGGTGTAGAAGGTCCTAAACTATTAGGAGATGGTACCAATGCCGATTTTATCTTTCAAAACATCGACCGTTTTTTTGCACGTGATGCACAACAGATGTGTAGCTTTACCACTGCTGGTGTTATTGACCGCGATTATGATTCATACATAGCAAAGCACCCTGAATTAGCCAGTATTCTAAAAGCAATGACCAAAGAAGAAGCTAGTGTACTAAGTGCTAGCTATTGGGCAATTCTTCCTTTTAAATTAGGTGATTCACAAATTGTAAAATATCGTTTAGTTCCTGAAGACACTTATAAAGGAACTCCTTTTAACGATAATAATTATTTAGGTATCGATTTACAACAACGGTTGTTAACCAAAGAAGCGACCTTCCGTTTCGAAATACAATTGCGTACCAACGATGCTACCATGCCTTTAGATGATGCACAGTTAGTTTGGAACACAGAAGAAAGTCCGTATATCTGCATTGCTAAATTACACTTACCTCAACAAGATGTGGCTAGTATTGGACAAGCCGAATTTGGAAGCAACTTAGCCTTTAATATTTGGAGAACCTTACCTCAACACGAACCTTTAGGATCTATTGCGCAAGCAAGAAAAGTAGTATATGCTGCAAGTGCTGAGGCACGACATCAAGCTAACGGACAGCAATTACAAGAACCTAAAGAAATCAATCCACAGTTTGAAGGTAACACCGATGAAAATAGTGACTGTATCGTAAAAGCAGGTATCTACCCTCCTATTGGCGTGATGCGTGTAGGAAATAGTGAAAACGAATACTTTATTGGTCCACTGGTTGACAATCCTGAACCACAAACCGATCCATATGCGTATCGAGATAAAACAGGAGCTTTAAAAAGACAAGCAGCACAATTTAGAATCTACGGATTCAATGCTGCAGGAAAAGCGGTGAAGGAATTAACGGCTGAAAATGCAAAAATTACCTGGCATAGTCATTTAGCCAATCAAAAATCGTCTTGGTATCAATTTAACATTGCCTTAGACATTCCTGAAGCTGCTGATATGCCTCCTTCTATGTTACGTAATATTGATGTAAAAGACCGTAACTCTTTATTAATTGATGGAGGTGCAAAATCTATTACTGGAACCAATGTTACCGAAGGTCCTTTCTTTGAAGGGGAATTTCTTTCGAAAAAAGTATACTTAGGTGAAATGCGTACGGATGAAAAAGGACGTTTAGTGATGTTAGGTGGACACGGAAAATCGGAAAATATCAACGGAGATATTGCCATTACTTTTGCCAATAACGAAGGTTGGTACGATGACATTTCTGATGGTCCTGTTACTGCGGAAGTTGAATACGAAGGAACAAAATTAAAAGTAGATCCTGCCTGGGTTATTTGTGCTCCACCAGATTATGCTCCGATGCAAAAATCGGTACGTACGATGTGGGATTTAATGCGTGATGTAGCTGTAAAATCTAAAATGTTGGTACGTCCTGTAAGACCATCGTTTACCAAAGATATATTACCAATTTTCCAACGTATAACTGATTTACAATGGGTAAATGCTGGTTTTGCTGGGGCTTTTGGTTTTGGCGGTCAGTTCAACTACACCACTAATGAGTGGATAAAACGATTAGGGAATCCGTCACCTGCCTATATGGAAATGCGTAGAACGATTTCTAACAACTTCCGTCGTTTTGACATATCAGGAGCAGAAGCACCTCAACTATGGCCTTGGTTGTATGGTGATGCAATTAGTATTCCTTCCACAGGCTCTGTACGTCAACATGCTACGTTATCTGATTTACAATTAGAATTTTTAGATCAATGGGTACAAGGTGATTTTGATGCTGATTATGTAGACATGACTGGATGTCCGCACGTACCTAAACCACCAACGATAGACGAACTTCCTGTTTCAGAACAACCAGATATGTTAACTAAAGCAGCTATGGAGTTTTGTTTAGCTGATGCTTTTCACCCTGGTTGTGAAATGACGTGGCCTATGCGTTCGTCTGGAATGTATATGGCTCCTTTTAGAATTAAACATGCACCTAAAACGCCACCTGTTAATACTACGTATTATGGTCCAATGATGAATAACGATATATTACCATTGGCAAAAGGACCTATTTTAGGCGGACAAGTAGCTGGGGGAATTACTCGTTGGATGGCGATTCCTTGGCAAACAGATACCGCTAGTTGTAGAGATGGATACACTAGTGAATACGATCCATATTTACCTACGTTTTGGCCTGCTAGAGTACCAAATAACGTTTTAAATGAAGAACGTTATAAAGAAACAATGGATTCGAATTTATCTGAAGAAACCCGTATACAAGCCTTTAATTTCCGTTCCGATTGGTTAGACAATCTTCCCTTAGATGGTGAAGCGCCAACCTATACGAATCAAATTAATAGTATGATTAAGTATTTTGATAAATTAGCCGTGGTTCAAAAGCGTCCAGGAGTTCAGCATGATCCTAATTTCCCTGAAGAAATGCAGGTGGGTATTACTCCTACTCCAGAACAAGAGGCAACATTATTAAAAGCTACCATACAAGAATTACAAAGTGTTTTAACTGCTAAACATGCGTTAAAGAAAGGACTTCAAAATACAATAGATACAGCCGTAGAAAAACTATCACACGATAATTTATTAAACGAGCAATTTGTATTGGAAGATGCTCAGCGTAGTTTATTAAGCTTAACGGAAGATGAACTAGAAAAAGACTTTAAAGCAACACCAAATGTTATTAAAACCATACATTTAATTGCTTCTAAGTTACATCATATGAAACAGTCTGATTCACATCAAGAAACAGCTCCTAAAAGAGTTGAAGTTGGTATTCCTGAAAAGATGACACGTTTTTCAAGATATATTCCTAAATAATATACAAATTGAAAGAATATAATAGTACTACTGACATACTAATTATAGGTGGTGGCATTGCAGGTTGCATTGCCGCCATTTCTTTAGTTAATTATTATAATGTTACATTGCTAGATAAACTAGTTGAACCTGTTGATAGAATTGGAGAATCACTAGCACCTGCTGCACAACGAATTTTAAAAGAGTTAGATTTATTAGAAAATGAATCGGAAGCCATAAAACAAACCATATTTCGTAATAATTTAGGAATGCAATCCTATTGGGGAAATAGTCAACTTCAAATTGTTGACCATATGAGGAACCCCGATGGATTCTCTAGAAGTTTAGACAGAAAGAACTTTGAAGTATATCTAAGAAAGATTGCTGCTAAAAGAGGAGTTAATTGTATTTGGGGAACACGCCTTTCTAATAGCTCTTATGAAAATAATTACTGGAAAGTAACCACAAAGTCTGATGACTTAAAAAACAGAACCACACATACTATTCAGGCAAAATTCGTAATTGACGCCACTGGTAGGCAATCGCATTTCACCAAAAGCTTAGGTATTCAACGTACACAGTACGATAAATTGATTTCTTGTTGGATGAGCTTACCTAATACCCAAGAAAATACCATGAGCACCATTGCTACTGATGATTTAGGTTGGTGGTATAGTGCTGTAGTTCCCGATAATAAAAGGGTCATCGCTTTTCAAACGGATCCTGATTTAGTGGATAGAAACACTTTTAAGCATGTAAATACATTTTTATCCTTTGCCAAAGAACACAAACTCATTCAGCCTTTAATTGAAGGTAACGAAACTACTGTTAACTTTCATGGTACGGTAAGTGCTAACTCTACTCGTTTAGAACAAGTAACAGGTAAACAATGGGTTGCTTTGGGTGATGCAGCTATGAGTTTTGATCCGCTTTCTTCTCAGGGGATGTTCAACGCTATGGCAAATGCAATGCAGCTTCAAAAACTACTTATTAACTATGATTTTATTAAGGATTTGGACTCCACTAAGGAAGAGCAATTCAATAGATTATATGAAAATCAACTACAACAAGTTTGGAATCATTATCTAAAACATAAAAACTTTTTCTACAGTACTGAGACTAGATGGAAAGAAGCTACTTTTTGGAAAAGACGCAGTAACTATTAACTGTTGATTTCTTAATTTTAGAACCCAAAAAAAGACCGCTTCACTTTTAGAGTAAAGGTTTTTCTGCTAAGTTTTGATCCCTTATGTTATCATTTCTGTAAAAGTTAACTAATTCGTTGACATTTTTGGTTAAAAATATTAGAAGCCACACCATTTAAACTTTGGTGTGGTCTTTATTGATTATAGTAATAAATATATTATAATATTTCTTCTTTTAAATATTCTTTTGATTCAAAATAAGTTCCATGAATTAAATCTTCCTCAATGGTTCTCCATAATCGTTCAATTTTCCATTGATTTGTGGTCTATAAGGCCTTATATATCGATGTTTTATTCCTAATTCACTCAGTATTCTTTCAAATGGATGAAATGACGATTTATCTTAAAAAACTCCTTCAGCAATTTTTTGAATATTGGTTGATCTTCCCATTGAATAATAATGTAAAATAGGTACTCCTTTTTGTTGTAGTTCCTTACTTTGAGCAATGCACCACTCTACTCCTACTTGTCGTACTTCTGCATTACTCTTACAATTAACAACCTCTTTTACCAAAGTATCTGGTAAATCAACTTTAAAACGGTGCGGAATTAAATTCAATTGCTTTTTGGTTGAGATTGGTTTTAATCCCGGAATAATAGGAACCATAATTCCCTCTTCTCTACATTTTTTTACAAACTCAAAATACTTTTGATTATCAAAAAACATTTGAGTTATCACATAATTTGCTCCGTTTTTAATTTTCTTCTTTAAAAAGTGAATATCAGAATCTAAACTTGGTGCTTCCATATGTTTTTCAGGATATCCAGCTACTCCAATACAGAAATCGGTTTTTGATGAGTTTTGCAAATTATCATCCAAGTATCTTCCTTTATTTAAGTCCTCTATTTGTGTAACTAACTCACTTGCGTATGCATGTCCGTCTTTTTCAGGTTTAAAATAAGTTTCGCTTTTTACTGCATCACCACGTAATGCAACTACGTTATCAATTCCTAAAAAATCGAGATCAATTAAGAAGTTTTCAGTGTCTTCTTTGGTAAATCCTCCACATAAAATATGCGGAATAGCATCTACTTGGTATTTATTTTGAATCGCCGCACAAATACCTACTGTACCTGGACGTTTTTTTACTACTTGCTTTTTTAAGAGTCCGTCTCCTAACTCTTTATACACGTATTCCTCACGGTGATAGGTTACGTCTATAAATGGCGGATTGAACTCCATTAACGGATTAATATTTTTGAATATTGACTCGATTGTATCTCCCTTTAACGGTGGAAGTATTTCAAACGAAAACAACGATCTTCCGTTAGCTTTTTCTAAGTGTTCTATTACCTTCATAAGTGTATCTTATAAAGGCGTATTTAACTATACCAATGAAGCTGCCAACAACGATACGACTGCCATTACCAGTAGCTGTATTGCAAATCGAATCTCTAAATTATACTTTTTCATTTGTCTAATTTTATTGATTTTTTATACGGCAATATTACTACTGTTTTGTAGTTTTCAGTTTACCTAACTTAAAACTTATTGTTAATTAAATACGCTCTTTTGTTTGTTTATTTTAAAGTTATTATTAATTATCTGATATGTTTGGATGTAACCATTTTCTGGCTTTTTCTAAGGGTATATTTTTTCGCTCTGCAAAATCTCTTACTTGATCGTCTGTTATTTTACCTAACCCGAAGTACCTAGCTTCTTCATTGGCAAAATAATATCCTGAAACGGCCGCTGCTGGCCACATGGCTAAACTTTCTGTTAAACTTACTCCTATGTTCTCTTCTACCTGTAAAAGCTGCCAAATTGTTTCTTTTTCTAGATGATCTGGGCATGCAGGATACCCAGGTGCAGGACGAATTCCTTTGTACGCTTCTTTTATCAATTCATCATTCGTTAAGTTTTCTTCGGATGCATAGCCCCAGTGTTTCGTTCTTACTCTATGATGCAAATATTCTGCAAAAGCTTCAGCAAAACGATCGGCAATGGCTTGTGCCATAATTGCATTGTAATCGTCGTGATTTTCTTTGTATTGTAATGCCAATTCATCAGCGCCAAAAATGGCGGTACAGAAAGCTCCTATATAATCCGTTTTATCTGTTTCTTTGGGCGCAATAAAATCTGCTAAAGCAAAACTTGGTTTTCCTTCACGTTTTTTTAATTGCTGACGTAAGGTTCTAAATATGGCGACTTCTTTTCCTTTCTTTTGAACTGAAATATCGTCGTCGTTAATAGAGTTTGCCTCAAACAAACCAAAAATAGCTTTGGGCTTTAATGCTTGTTTTTCTATGATTTGTTGCAACATCTTTTGAGCATCTGCAAACAAATTGGTTGCCTCTTCTCCTACTACTTCATCTTCTAAAATATCAGGAAACTTTCCGTGTAAATCCCACGAGCGGAAAAACGGACTCCAATCAAAATATGGTACCAAATCTTTTAAACTTACTTGCTCTAGCTTTTGTACTCCTAATTCTTTTGGTTTAGTAATGTTAGTAGTCTCCCAATCTATTCTGAATTTTCGCTCTCTAGCTTCCTCAATTGGTATGTAGTGCTTCTGTTTTCCTCGTTTTAAGAATTTATCTCGAAACTCTTCGTAATCTTTCTTCAACTTGGCAACATACTCGTTTGAGGTTTCTTTACTCAATAAATCTCCTACTACGGTTACTGCTCTTGATGCATCGTTTACATGCACCACTGCATTTTTATACTGCGTATCAATTTTTACAGCGGTATGTGCTTTCGAGGTTGTTGCTCCACCAATCAATAAAGGAATCTCCAAGTTTTGGCGTTCCATTTCTTTGGCTAAATACACCATTTCATCCAACGAAGGCGTTATCAATCCGCTTAAACCAATCGCATCTACGTTCTCCTTTTTAGCAGTTTCAATAATCTTCTCTGGCGGAACCATGACTCCTAAATCGACAATCTCATAATTGTTACAGCCTAATACTACGGATACAATGTTCTTACCAATATCATGCACATCTCCTTTTACTGTTGCCATCAATATCTTTCCGATAGCTTGTTGCTCCTCGCTTTTCTCTGCTTCAATAAAAGGATTCAAATAGGCTACGGCTTTCTTCATTACTCGGGCAGATTTTACTACTTGTGGTAGAAACATTTTTCCAGCACCAAACAAATCTCCAACTACATTCATCCCTGTCATTAAATGACCTTCAATAACTTGTAAAGGTCTTTCAACACTCAAACGCGCTTCTTCTGCATCTTCTTCAATAAAAGCATCTATTCCTTTTACTAAAGAGTGTGTTATACGGTCTTGTAGCGGTAAACTTCTCCATTCTAAAACCTGCTTACTGCTTTCTTTTTTTGTTCCTTTTACCGTTTCAGCAAATTCTAATAAGCGTTCTGTAGCATCGTCTCTTCTATCTAAAACAACATCTTCAATATGCTCTAGTAAATCCTTTGGAATATCATCGTAGACTTCTAACATCGTCGGATTCACAATTCCCATATTCATTCCTGCTTTGATAGCATAGTACAGGAATACCGAATGCATCGCTTCACGAACGACATTATTTCCTCTAAAAGAAAATGATACGTTACTTACTCCACCACTTACACTTACATGTGGTAAGTTTTCGCGTACCCAACGGGTAGCCTCTATAAAATCCAATGCATTTTTTCGGTGCTCTTCCATCCCCGTAGCTACAGGAAAGATGTTTAAATCTAAAATGATATCTTCTGGCGGAAAACCGACAATCTCGGTTAATATATTATACGAACGCTCTGCAATTTCAATCCTTCGTTCATAGGTATCGGCTTGTCCTACTTCATCAAAAGCCATGATAATTACAGCAGCTCCGTACCGTTTTATCTGAGTTGCTTCCCAAATAAATTTTTCTTCACCTTCTTTTAAAGAAATAGAGTTTACAACCGATTTACCTTGTACTACCTGTAATCCAGCTTCGATGATTTCCCATTTAGAACTATCAATCATAATAGGAACTCTGGCAATATCAGGTTCAGAAGCTATTAAGTTTAAAAAGCGTACCATTGCTTCTTTTCCTTCTATCAAACCATCATCCATATTAATGTCGATGATTTGTGCTCCTCCATCCACTTGATGACGCGCAATCGCTAAGGCTTCGTCGAACTTTTCTTCTTTAATCAATCGAAGAAATTTACGTGATCCTGCTACGTTTGTGCGCTCCCCTACATTGATAAAATTACTTTCGGGTGTTATAATTAACGGTTCTAACCCCGATAATTTCATGTATCTTCTTTCCTCACTCATCTACTAACTATTTTGTCCTGCTGCAACAAATTCAGCTTTTCGTGGTTTGTATTTCGCTGCTATTGCTGCGATAGCTGAAATATGTTTTGGCGTGGTACCACAGCATCCTCCTATAATGTTGATTAAGTTTTTCTTTAAATATTCTTCTATTTGCTCCGCTGTTTCTTCTGGAGTTTCGTCATACTCTCCAAAGGCATTCGGTAATCCGGCATTTGGATGTGCAGAAATGGCAAACTCTGTTTTAGAAGCAATCGCTTCTAAGTGTGGTTGTAATAAATTAGCCCCTAAAGCACAATTAAAACCTACGGATAACAACGGAATATGAGAGATGGAAATTAAAAACGCCTCGGCTGTTTGTCCCGACAAGGTTCTACCTGAAGCATCGGTAATGGTTCCAGAAACCATGATAGGTACTTCTATATTACGCTCAGCTTTTACCTCTTCAATGGCAAATAAAGCTGCTTTGGCATTTAGGGTATCAAATACGGTTTCTACCAACAAAATATCTGAACCACCATCAATTAAGGCTTCTACTTGTTGCTTGTAGGCAATACGTAACTCTTCGAAAGTAACTGCTCTGTATCCCGGATCGTTTACATCAGGTGACATACTTGCGGTACGGTTGGTAGGCCCGATAGAACCTGCTACAAAACGAGGTTTATGTGGTTCTTTCGCTGTAAATTCATCGGCCACCTCTTTGGCTATTCTAGCAGACTCGTAATTTAACTCGTATACCAACTCTTCCATTTGGTAGTCTGCCATGGCAATGGTAGTTCCTGAAAAGGTGTTGGTTTCTACAATGTCTGCTCCTGCCGCAAAGTATTTTCTATGTACTTCTTTTACGGCTTCGGGTTGCGTAATGGACAACAAATCATTGTTTCCTTGCAACGGTGTTGGGTAGTCTTTAAAACGTTCTCCACGAAAATCTTCTTCAGTAAATTTATATTCCTGAAGCATGGTTCCCATAGCGCCATCGAGCACAAGGATTCGTTTTTGTATTTCTTGATAAATGTTTGACATTCCTGATATTTAGTGTAATGTTATCAGGAAAAGAGGAAGTAAAATTCTTTTCGTTATCTCTCTGCCGAAGCAGTAGAATGTAGCACCTTCTTTGTTTGCACAAAGGGTTGCTAAGGTTTCAAAGGGTCTATTCCCTCCACCTTTCTTGATAACATCAATATGTTAATAAACGGGACAAAGTTATAGTATTATTTTTAGTTACTAAAAAAAATGAATACTTTTATTAAGTAGATATTTAAATATTTTTTCTAGCTTATAGATATCTCTATCTTTTTTAACATTTTAAGTTGAAATTTATAGCCTTATGGACCACAAATAATAATGGCTAATTTTCCATATTATCTCATTGTTTTTGATTGATTAGATATAAACTGTCTAATTACAATATTTTCTAAACAAGCTATTCGAGTAAGTATAACTCCTCCATCCATTTCCAAATAACAAATCCTTGTTTTTCACTATCATTATCTGAATGGGAGCTTTAATTACTTTTTATTCAGGCTATTTACATGCATTACAACACATTAATCAATATACTTTTGTAAAAGATGTTTGCTATATAGCCATAGAGGTAATTATTAAAAGTATTTTAATTCAAAAAAAATCCTACTCTAACAGAGTGCTAACATAAATAAATATTAATATCTTATTATTCTAGTTAATATTTATCATCGTTTCATATAAACGTTGAAAAACTAAAAAGCTCAAATTGTAAAAACAATTTGAGCTTTTTCACTAATCTCTATAGTTGTCTTAAAACAGTTCTTCTACTTCAATAATTAAATCATTAATGAAGTTTTCTGCTTTCTTAATATCATTATGTAGTACTCTGTCATCATTTACTAAAGGTACATCTTCTCTAAACATTCCTACAAAAGAAGATAAAAACTCAGAAGTATTCTCTTCTCTAAAAGAAAGTCCTTGAGAAGCATTCATTAACTCTATTGCTAGTACAGAACATACATTATCTACTACTTTTTTTGCTTTCACAGCTGCATTGGCTCCCATGCTTACATGATCTTCTTGTCCATTACTAGACACAATAGAATCTACACTAGAAGGAGTACAAAATTGTTTATTTCCACTCACAATACTTGCAGCTGTATATTGTGGAATCATAAACCCACTATTTAAACCTGGGTTCGATACCAAAAAGTCAGGTAGCCCTCTTAAACCAGAAACTAATTGATAGGTTCTTCTTTCAGAAATATTTCCTAATTCTGCAACAGCAATTGCTAAATAATCTAAAGCTAGGGCTAGTGGCTGGCCATGGAAGTTTCCTCCTGAAACAATAATATCTTCATCAACAAATATGTTTGGGTTATCTGTTACTGAATTTATTTCTGTTATGAATGTTTTCTTTACAAACTCTAACGTGTCTTTTGTTGCACCATGAACTTGTGGCATACATCTAAAAGAATAAGGATCTTGTACGTGCTCTTTTGGTTGCTTGATTAATTCACTTCCTTCTAATACTTCTTTAATACGTTTAGCTGTAGCTAACTGTCCGTTATGTGGGCGCACTAAATGAATCAACTCATTAAAAGGCTCAATTCTTCCATCAAAAGCTTCTAAAGAAATTGCACCAATAACATCTGCTAAATAAGAAAGTTTATAAGCCTTTAATAAATTATATACACCATATGCACTCATAAATTGAGTTCCATTTAACAATGCTAATCCTTCTTTAGACTGTAAATTAATTTTCTTCCAACCAAATTTTTCTTTTAAAACATCTCCTGAAACTCGTTCTCCTTCAACATACACTTCTCCCAATCCTATCAATGGTAAAGAAAGATGTGCTAATGGTGCTAAATCACCAGATGCTCCTAACGAACCTTGTGTATATACAACAGGTAAAATGTCTTTATTATAAAACTCAATCAAACGCTCAACAGTGGCCAACTGTACACCAGAATGACCATAACTTAATGATTGTATTTTAAGCAACAACATTAACTTTACAATTTTTTGAGGAACTTCATCTCCAGTTCCACAAGCATGACTCATTACTAAGTTTTCTTGAAGTTGTTGTAAATTATCTCCATTAATTTTGACGTTACATAACGAACCAAATCCTGTGTTAATTCCATAAATAGGATCGTTATGAGTTTTCATTTTCTCATCAAGGTAAGCACGACATTTTAATATCTTTTCTTTTGATTCTTCTGATAAAGAAAGTTTTTTATCTAGTAATACAATACTATGAATATCTTCTAAACCAAGTGGTTGGGAATTTATTATATGTGTAGTATTCATTTTAATATTTTTATGGTGTACAAATAACCAAAAAAAAGAGAAAACTTCAAGCTGATTTTTTATAAAAAATAGAACTAAGTTTAAATAAAATGTTAATTTCTTTGATAAAAAAGTTAAAAAAAGTAACTTCGGCGGCTTAAACACCGTTATTCTCACTAAACATTAAAGAATGAAAAAACTAGTACTTTTAGCCCTCATAGGAGTTACCATAATTTCATGTAAAAAGGAAGAAAAACCTGTTAAAGACTACTTGGTTTTAACTGGTAAAATTGATAACCTTAAAAAAAGAACTGTTACCTTAAATGGTTTTCAATTTGAAAAGAAAATAAAATTTGACAGAAAGACTGGTTCTTTTGTTGATACTCTTAAAATTGATAGAGAAGGCTATTACACCTTGGTTTACAATACAAAACCTATTAAAGCTATCAACTTATATTTAACAAAGACAGATGATACAGGTATTGTATTTGATTACGACAACCCAGATTTTATTAATTTTGAAGGTGCAAACAAAAAAATAAATAGCTATCTTCATGAAAAACAAAAAACTTGGCCTGAAATACTTGTTAGTGCTAATCAATATTTTGCCTTAGAAGAAGGTGAGTTTTTAGCAAAAACTAATGAATATAAAGATGCTGTAACTGAAGCATCTATTTCTAAACAATTGCCTGCTGATTTCTTAAAAAAGGAAGTCAAAAATATTGACTATGAATGTTTAAGAAACCTTTATAATTATCAAGATTATCACAGAACATTAACTGGAAATAAAGACTTTGAAGTTTCAGATGATTTCCCTAACCCATTAGAAAGCTTTAACTATAGTGGAGGTGATTATGCTTCTTCATATTTCTACAGAGCAATGTTAGAAACTGAACTTCAAAGGATTGCTAAGGAGAAAAATAAGGAAGGGGAAGATTTACCCTTAACTTATTTAGAAACAGTTCAAACTGAAGTTACCGATACGATTGCAAAAAATGATTTATTATACAATAGCGCTGAAAGCAGTATTACATACACTAGTGACTTAAAAGAGTTTTATAGAAAGTTTATGGCATACTCTACAAATAAAGCACATAAAAAAGAGATTACTAAAGATTATGAACTATTAAAAACCACTGCTAAAGGACAACCTGCTCCTAAGTTTAAAGACTATGTAAACTATGATGGTGGCACAACTTCTTTAGATGATTTATTAGGCCACGGAAAGTACTTATACATTGATGTTTGGGCTACTTGGTGTGCTTATTGTAAAAGAGAAATTCCTTTATTAAAGCGATTAGAGCAAGAGTACCACGGTAAAAATATTGAGTTTGTAAGTATTAATGTTGATGCCAAAGGAAATGATGAAAAATGGAAGGAAGTTATCCAAGATAGAGAAATGACTGGTATACAGTTAATGGCTGGAGATAGTCACTTAAATTTAGAATGGGCTCAAAACTTCTTAATTAAAGGTTTACCAAGGTTTATCATTATTGACCCTGACGGTAATATTGTAAGTCCAAATGCTCCTGCCCCATCACAAGGAGAAAAATTAATCAATATGTTTGAGGAATTAGGAATATAAATCATTTGTCTTATCTTATAAATAGTAGTACAAGATTAATCAACATCGAAGGTAGTAATTTAAAATTACTACCTTTTGTTTTTATACGATTCAGTCAGAACAGAATCATACTTTGTTTAAATTTATGACTTACCTTTAATTCATATTTTTGATTAGGCATAAATAAATTATTCGAACAATGATGGACTTTTGCTACTATAAATTTTTATTGCTTTTTCTCACTAACTTCCTTTTTCTTTCTACAGAGGTACCCTTAATAAAAAAATCAAACAAATCACATTAGATGTAGCCAGAAATATTGTCCAAATTTCTCTCCCTTCCCCTTCATCCTTACCTCTATAAAACCCTAAAACATATATTAGAATAAGGAAAACTGGTATTGTTAAATTAAAGTAGTTACTATATGCCCAGTTCTCGCTATCAGTATCTGTAAAACCTGATGTAAAACCAAAACAAGTAAGTCATTTATAAATCTAGAAATATATTTAGAAGGTTTTGGCTTTCTTCCAATAGGCTAAACACCAAAGATAAGCCACATAACTATCTATTATTACATAAAGAAAAGGGAGAATTCATAGGTTTACCAACACAGTAAATTCCTATTGAAATAGTTAAGTTAGATAAAAGTATACAATTATATTGGTAATAAAAAACTACTGTTGAATATGGATTACCATTAATAGATTTGTTAAAAGGTTTGTCGGTTTTTCTATAAAGATAGATTTACAAAAACAGAAGTAAGGCTTTGGAAAAAGTTAAGAAACAGACAAATTAATCATTTTTATTGATCTTAATAGACGCATTACTATGAGTTAATAACTAAATATAAATATTTCCCTCCTAAACAGAAACTTTTAGAATTAAAATATACAATTAAGACATTGTCTTTCTACATTTAGAAGAAAAATCAAAGATTACGCTGAAAATAAATTAACTCTCTGGATTTATTTTATTCAAGTCTAATTTTGAGAATTCAGTAAAAAAACTTGCTAATTGATATTAGTTTTGCTGTCAAATCTCTTCTAAATAGACGAGAGTCTCAAAATCTAACAGAAGAATATTCGACAACAAAACTAGATTAATTACTCAGGTCCAGGCCCTAAACAAAGCCATCTTTCATGATTATAATCATAGATATGATTGTGGTTTTCACAATCATTACCCCACGCATCGTATGGATCATGTTCACCTCCTGAAATTTGTTTTAATTGCTCTTGGTTTAAAGCTTTTCCAAGATTTAAAATTGATTTTTTCATAATAATAATTTAAAATTTAATAAACTCTTGATCATTTTAAGACACTCAAGATTTATGTCTATTTTTCACGAAAAAATATTTTTTACGTTTTATTATAGATTTTAATCAAGCAATAAAACCTATCTCTATTTACTTACGACTAAAAGTTATTACACATAACAATACTTTTATAATAAAATCTTTGTTATAAGGAAAAAAATAAAAAGAGAAAATTTTAAGAATACAATAGCAATCTTTTAATACATAAAACAATTTTTTTCTTTTCTATTTAGCACGAAAAAACAAAAAAAACAAAACAACACAAAAAAATTAACAAATATTTTTAAAAAATTTATGTATTTTAACAAAAAAAGAAGTTTATTCGGAGTCTTTTTTTTTAAACAAATTCCTTCTAGTAAACATTTATATATTAATCTAAAAAAAATGAGATATAATGATTCATATTCTCATTAGGATATAATAAAAACTGAATTAAAGTTAAATTTCACAATATTGAATAATTGATAATTAAAACCTATTATCTCCATCTAAAATATTTCCTAAACCTCCTAAAACACTTCCTTCTCCTCTATCACCTTTTCCAGTTTGTGGAGCCATAGCCAACACTCTACCTGCTAACCTACTAAATGGTAATGATTGGATATATACAGTTCCAGGACCTCTCAGCTTTGCAAAGAACAATCCTTCTCCTCCAAAAATGGTATTCTTTATACCTCCTACAAATTCAACATCATAATCAACGTCTTGAGTAAAACCAACAATACAGCCTGTATCTACTTTTAAAACTTCTCCTGGTTGTAATACCTTTTTTGCCATTGTACCACCTGCATGCACAAAGCCTATACCATCGCCTTCCATTTTTTGCATAATAAATCCTTCTCCTCCAAACAACCCTCTTCCTAAGCGTTTTGAAAACTCAATTCCGATAGATACCCCTTTAGCTGCACATAAAAAAGCATCTTTTTGACAAATAAACTTCCCTCCAAATTCTGTTAAATCAATTGGAATTATTTTTCCTGGATAAGGGGAAGCAAAAGAAACTTGTTTTTTTCCTTGACCATCATTGGTAAAAACCGTCATAAACAGGCTTTCACCTGTTAAGATTCGTTTTCCTGCAGAAAAAATTTTCCCTAACAATCCTTTTTCTTGATTTGAACCGTCTCCAAAAATTGTGTTCATTTTCACATCAGCATCCATCATCATAAAACTACCACTTTCAGCAACTACTCCTTCTTGCGGGTCTAATTCTATTTCTACATACTGCATTTCTTCTCCAAAAATGCGATAATCTATTTCGTGTGCATTCATAATTTTTTGTTTTTATATTTATAAGAAGAGTTTTTTACTGTTTTGTTACAAAAGATTCATTTTCGCTTAATACTTTTAACACTTTTAAAGCCTTAAAAGTCACTTCTTTTCTTTCTCTACTAAAAAACTTCATATCAAAATTCTTTTTTGGAACTACATTTGTAGCAAAGAAATAAGCATTTTTTTTAACTAAAACATAGCCTACAAACCAACCATTATTTTCTTCACCTCTTACTGACCAACCTGTTTTACCTCTCAATACATACTGATTGCTTTTATGCATTATCATCATACTTTTCATGATACTATCGGTACGCTCACTAATAAGTAACTCTGAATTATGTAATCGTTTTAAAAAGTCTATTTGTTGAAATTGATTAATCTTAGATTTACCTTCTAACCAGAAATTATCTAAAGTCATTTCATTTACATCCATTGAACCAAAATTCAACTTTGCTAAACTAGATTTCATTCTTTCAACTCCAATTTTTCTAGCTACCTCTTGGTAACATGGAACGCAAGAGTAGTGAAAAGCTTCTTTAAACGTTAAATCTTGCTCCCAAATCTTTAGATACCTAGATTCTCCGTTCCATTTAAAGATTGCGCTATCATTTTTTACGACTCCAGCTTCTAAAGCAATGATAGAATTCGGAATTTTAAATGTTGACGCTGGTAAATTTCCTGTTTTACACCAATCAAAATTATTAGAATAATACACATCTTTATGCAAATCATAAACTAATATAGCTCCTTCTAACTTTGCTATATCAAGTACCCCTTGAAACTGATTATTAACTAAAAACTTTGTTTCAACTTTCTCTTTTTTACTCTCTTCTTCACTCTTACAAGAAAATAGCAGTACTATAATTATAAAAATATAATTAAACCTCACCACAAAACTAATTTTTAACCTTTAAACTCCATTCATATTCAAATTTTGAAACAGAAACCTCTTCTTCGTTAAAACCTTCTGAAGTAACAGTTATTGTTTGCCCTTCACCTGTATCAATTGCTTTTTGTATTGTTTCTCTTATTAATTTACCATCGTTACATTCAAAACGTATTTTCCCTGTAGCCTTTTTAGTAAAAGTTCCATTCATATTAGTAACCAGCATAGAAATTTTTTTATTCGAAGCATCTATTTCTTTCATTACCAAAATACCTGTAGATAATTCTGATGCCATTCCTTGTACTGCCCAAAACATTGATTTAAATGGATTTTGATTTACCCATTTGTGGGTTACTTTAACCACTGCTCTGTCGTTAGTAAGCGACTTTAATCGCACTCCAGTAAAAAAAGCTGAGGGTAACTTAAATAATAAAAAGGCATTAACTTTTCTTGGTGTAAACTTCATTTTTTCAGTATTTACAAGCAATGTACAGCTTTTTATTTAATTATATCGTTTCATTTAAATGTTAAATTTTGTTAATTTTTAGTACTATGTATTGCATAATACCTTTTAAAAGATATATATTTGCATTGTAAAGTATTATATAAATCGTTTCACTATGCAACACAACAACCAAAATACCAATGCTTTTTTAATACATATTTCTGCTTTTGCAGGGTATTTATTTCCTTTAGGAAGTATTATCACCCCACTTATATTATGGCAAACTTTAAAAGAACGAAGTACTTTTTTAGATGAACATGGTAAAGAGGCCGTTAATTTTAACATCAGTTATAGTTTATACATTTTTATACTAGGCCTTTCTTTTATTCCTTTTTTCTTCGGAAGAATTTTCAACGGATTTGATGGTATAGATATCGACTTTGGTGGACATCATGGACATGGAGGATTGTTTGGTATTTTTGGATTCGCTTCTGTCGTAAGTATTGTCGCTCTTATTAAAGTAGCGCTAATAATTATAGCAGCCATGAAAGCTAATAAAGGTGAAATGTATAAATATCCACTTACAATAAAATTTATAAAATAACCCATAAACCGCATTACATGAAGATAGAAAACACAAAAGCACAAATGCGTAAGGGAGTTTTAGAGTACTGTATCTTATCTATTTTACAAAAAGGAGATGCATACACCTCTGAAATACTCTCAAATCTTAAAAGTGCTGAAATGATTGTGGTTGAAGGAACCATATATCCGTTACTTACCCGCTTAAAAAATGCAGGATTATTAAGTTACAGATGGGAAGAATCAACCTCTGGACCTCCAAGAAAATATTACGTACTCACAGAAAATGGCGGAATGTTCTTGAAAGAATTAGACAAAACATGGCATAATTTAGTAAACGCAGTAAACCAAGTAACAAGTACAAAATCAACTAAAGATGAATAAGACAATAAATATAAACCTGGGCGGATTTTTCTTCCACATAGATGAAACTGCCTATCAGAAATTAAAACGATACTTAGATGCCATCGCTCGTTCGTTAAGCGATGATCCGCAAGGGAAAAATGAAATTATAGCAGATATAGAAGCTCGTATTAGTGAGTTATTATCTGAAAGAATTACCGATGCTCGTCAAGTAGTAAATGAAAGCGACATTGAAGAAATTATTGCTATCATGGGGCAGCCTGAAGACTATGCGGAAGCTGAAGAAGGGTATAGCGAAAATACTTCTTACAACTATAAGAGAAATACTTCAAACAAAAAAATGTTTAGAGATGGTGATGATAAGTTTTTAGGAGGAGTATGTTCTGGACTTGGACACTATTTTAATATTGATGTTGTTTGGATTCGTTTAGCTTTCCTTATTTTAACATTAGCAGGATTTGGTTTTGGAATTATAGGATATATCATTTTATGGGTTATCCTTCCAGAAGCGAAAACTACTTCAGAAAAGTTACAGATGGAGGGTGAAGCTGTAAATATTGACAATATTGAAAAAAAAATTCGTAATGAGTTTGAAAACCTTTCTTCAAAGGTAAAGGAAGGCGCCCATGATTTATCGGATAAAATTTCAAATGCTGATTATCAAAAACTACGTAACCAAACTAAATCTGGTTTTCAGGATTTCATAGACACTATGGGTAAAATTTTACTAGCCGTATTCAAAGTGTTTGGTAAATTCATGGGCGTTTTATTAATATTTATCGCTGGTATTACAATCATTTCATTGCTACTAACCTTATTTTCTGTAGGAAGCTTAGAAATCTTAAATTTTGATGGAGACATGATTCACTACCCTCCTTTCTTTTATGATTCGGCTATGCCTAAATGGTTGTTAATGACATTTGTATTTTTCTTAATAGGAATTCCTTTTGTTGTCCTATTTATTTTAGGATTACGAATTTTATCTCCTAATGTTAAAAGACTTGGTATTGCAACAGTTTTAACATTATTCGGGCTTTGGTTAGTATCTTTATTAGCAATCGGATTCTCTGGTATTGAATATTTTACCACACATGCTTACGATGGTGCACATGTTTCAAAACATAGTATTACCTACAATCAAGAAGAGCCTTTAAAAATACGAGTAGTAAACGATGATAATATTTACTATCAACATAGTTTGCGTAATAGAGATAATTCAGTATCTGTTCATATAAATGATAAAGAAATGAAATACTCTAACGATATAAATATCGATGTCCGTAAAAGTGAAACTGGTAATGCTTATATAGAAATAAAGAAAACTTCTGAAGGAAGAAAGCGAAATGATGCCAACAGTAATGCAGAAGCTATTCAGTACAACTTTAAAACAGCAAACAATACTATTGTTTTTGATGCCTTTTTTATTAGCGAATACAAGAACATGTGGAAAGATGAAGAAATTGATGCTGTTTTATACATTCCTGAAGGAACAACTATATACTTTGAAGGTTCGTCTCGTAACTTTTTAGATGATGTAAAAAACGTCCAAAATGTATACGACCGTGATATGGCCAACCATCATTTTAAAATGACTTCTAAAGGCTTTAACTGTTTAGATTGTGATGAAGAAGATATTAATAATGAAGATTCTGACGATTGGGATTCTGATAATGATGATGAGGTAAGCTTCTTATTTGACAGCACAATTAATGATACAAAAGCTGAATTTATTATCTCAAAGAAAACTACTGAAAGTGAACTTAACAAATTAATCAACTGGTTTAAAGATCGTAAAAACATAGATATTGATATTGTTAGCGCTAAATTTAATAATGATAAAACAATTGATAATATAGTTTTAGGAATTGATTGTAACGACGGATATGTAGGTGGTATTAAAGTTTCAAACGGTACATTAGATACTATATCAAAAGGATTCCGTAGACTGTATAATGAAGAAGGAGCTTTAAGCTTTAAAACTTGGTAAATGCATAAACTGAAAAACTATGAATGATTTATTTGACTTCTTCTTTAAGGGTAACTTTTTTATGAAAATAGTTACACTTCTATACACACTCTTACTTTCATGGGTAATGAATGGACAAGTACAAGAAATTCCTAACTACAAACCTGTTGATATTGATCTACACAATCAAATTGTAAAAATGGATAGTATATTCTTTAACGCTTATAATACTTGTGACATGAAAACACAAGCAGGTATTTTAAGTGATGATATTGAATTCTTTCATGACAAGGGTGGTTTATCTACCTCTAAAAATGAAATCATAGCTGCCACTAAAAAAAATATTTGCGGTAAGGTTACTCGTACCTTGATAAAGGGTAGCATTGAAGTATACCCTATTAATAAGTATGGAGCCGTTCAAATAGGTTATCATAAGTTTTTTAATAATAGAGAACCTAACGCTAAATCTATTCCTAGCAAGTTTATTGCTATCTGGA
Source organism: Tenacibaculum mesophilum (assembly GCF_003867075.1). Lineage (NCBI taxonomy): Bacteria > Pseudomonadati > Bacteroidota > Flavobacteriia > Flavobacteriales > Flavobacteriaceae > Tenacibaculum > Tenacibaculum mesophilum. Next base: position 1,056,883 of record NZ_CP032544.1, read on the forward strand.
AAAAAGAACATGAAAAGTGGTTAATGACAAAAATTATTAGCCTGCATTAAAAATATAGTTGACACTAACAACATTAGTTCATTGGTTAGCTAACTCCGATGACACTAATACTTGGTTTTATTAGTTAAGCCAAAGCTGTACAGCTTTGGCTTTTTCTTTGCATGAATCTCACTTATTAAAATACTAAAACCTATATCTTTGTTTAAAACATTCCTTGTATGAATTTAACCATTGAGAACATTTTATTAATAGGGTCTTTATTGCTTTTAATAAGTATTATTGTAGGAAAAACATCTTATAAATTTGGAGTTCCTACTCTACTCCTTTTTTTAAGTATCGGAATGCTTGCAGGCTCTGATGGTATTGGAGGTATTATTTTTGACGACCCAAAAGCCGCACAATTTATAGGAATTGTTTCTTTAAATTTTATTCTATTTTCTGGTGGTTTAGATACAAATTGGAAAGCTGTTAAACCTATACTTAAAGAAGGGTTAGCACTTTCTACTTTAGGAGTATTGCTTACCGCTGTTTCCTTAGGACTATTTGTTTGGAATGTTACCAACTTTACGATATATGAAAGCTTACTATTAGGAGCTATTGTTTCTTCTACCGATGCTGCAGCTGTATTCTCTATTTTACGCTCTAAAAACTTAGCATTAAGAGAAAACTTGCGCCCTACTTTGGAGCTAGAAAGTGGTAGTAACGACCCCATGGCTTACGTATTAACTATAGCTTTTTTAACACTAGTTATTCATCAAGATCAAAGCTTAACCTCTATAATACCTTTATTTTTACAGCAAATGATATTTGGTGCTATTGCTGGTTTTTTGTTTGGTATGCTTAGCAAAAAAATAATAAACTCAATAAAACTTGATTTTGAAGGGTTGTATCCTGTTTTGGTTATTGCACTTATGTTTATTACTTTTTCTTTCACTGATTTTATAAGTGGTAATGGCTTTTTAGCTATTTATATTTGTGCTGTTTATTTAGGAAATCAAAACTTAATTCATAAAAAAACTATTTTAAAAATGTTTGATGGATTAGCTTGGTTAATGCAAATAGTACTGTTCTTAACCTTAGGACTACTTGTTTTTCCTTCACAAATTGTTCCTTATATTGGTATTGGACTTATTATTTCACTCTTCTTAATTTTTATTGCTCGACCTGTAGGAGTTTTTATTAGTTTACTTTTTTTTAAAATGAAATTAAGGAGGCGTTTTTATATTTCATGGGTTGGCCTACGTGGGGCCGTTCCTATAGTATTTGCTACCTACCCTCTTTTAGCTGGTATAGATAAAGCTAATATTATTTTTAATATCGTATTTTTTATATCAGTTACTTCTATTATAATACAAGGTACAACACTTAGTATTGTTGCAAAATGGTTAAACGTTGCTTTACCTGAAGAAACAAAAAAATTAAGTGCCACAGATATGTTGTTAGAAGAAAATCCAAAAGCTTTAATGCAAGAAATTATAATTACAGAATCATGCAAATCGGCAAATAAAAAAATTGTTGAATTAAACTTTCCTAAAAACGCTATTATAGCCATGATAAAAAGAGATGGTAACTATATTACTCCTAATGGTTCAACTACAATAAATAATGCTGATATTTTAATTGTTCTTGCTGATAAAAAAAGTGTTTTTAAAGAAGTTAATGAAAGTCTTAAAAATTAACTTTTTATGAGTTTTGGTATTATTTAATAAAGTAACTTTGCAGTATGAATAAGGTTTTGAAATTTCTAAGTCTACTTTTTATTACAACGGTATATTTTACCGCTATTGGGTATACTCAAGAAGAGCAATCTTTTTCTAATAAGTTACGCAAACCTAATTCTGCTCTTAAAGAATATAAACAAAAGCTTTCTTCTAAGGGATTACAGCACACTACAGAATCAGAAAATCTTACCAATCACTTTAACAACCTTCCTTCTACTAATGTAAAAAACACATTCTCAGAAGCAGGCATCAATTTTAAATCTGTTGAATTATTTTTCAACAGAAAATATATTCAATACATTTCTTTATCAAGAAATACTATAGTAAACTATAGAAAATCTGATTTAATATTTCCTTTTCATTACCATTGGTGATTTTTTTGAACTTTAATATTCAACTAATCAATTTTATCATAAAAAATATACTCTTAACTAATAATTAATTAAGAGTAAAACCCAATTTAATTAAAAATAAATGGATTTAGGAACCATAATCATTGGTGCTATACTATTAGTTATATGTATAGTTCCTTTTATACTTGTACGTAAAAAACAATTAACAAAAAAGAAGAAAAAACTTCAAATACTAAATAATATTTCTCTAGAATATAACTGTAATATAGAAGGATATGAATTTTGTAATGATTTTGTTTTAGGAATTGACAAATCTAAAAACTATCTTTTCTATTTTAAACAATCTGAAGAAAACACACAAAAAGAAGTCATAAATCTACAAACAATTGAAGAATGTATTGTTATTAAAAAAACACGAAGCATAAACGATAGAACAATTGAATTAATAAAGCTGAATTTTATAAAAGATAATGAAACTACTTCAATTATTATTTATGATGAAAAAAAAGACCTGTTAATTAGCAACGAATTACTAGTGGCAAATAAATGGGCTCTTCTAATTAATAGTAGTTTAAAAAAACAATAAGTTTTAATATCTAATCTAAGCCTTAGAATTACTTAAGGCTTAGATTTTTATTAAACTCTTTTTATACTTGCCTAACATTTTTTTTATGAATATTTTCGACAAAAATTATAGTTATAAATTAACTGCTATGTAAATACAAAAAGAATAAAGTGATTACCAAAAAAGTTTCTTCGTTCTTTCTATTATACAAACAACATTAAATAAGTGAATATGGGAAAAATTAAAATTGAAAGCACTGTTGGTGCTAAAATTTATGCTAATGAAAAAGAACTAGGTTTAATAAAAAAAGAAAACAAAGAATATGTAGTAGAAAACGGCAGGTATGAAATCTATGCCAAAGCGTCTTGGTGTGGTAGTCAAAAAATAAATATAAATGTTACCGATGATAAAACCATCACCTTAACTCTTAACAGTTTTAAATACGAGGGAATTATAAGAACAATTATGATGTTACTTGTTGCTTTATTTATGTTTTCAAAAAGTCTCATTTTTTTAATTCTTGCAGGAATTATTATTCTATATCCTTTATACTATATTTCTTTTGGAAAAGATAATTACTTAGAATTAAATGAGAAGCATGAAAACAACCTAGTTAATACACAAAACATTTAATTTTTACTTTAACAAACCACAACTTGTTTAATTAATACACCTATAAAAAGCTATGAACTACAAAATAATAAAACTACTCTTTGACCCAAGAGAAACGATTAATAAAAAAGAATTTTTATTTGGAATAATAATTTTATTCATTTTAGCCTTCTCTCTAGTTATTAATTTTATCACAAATATTAGTATCACAGCATTTATAAGCCATAAAGGAGTTCAAAAATTAGCTACATATCAAATTATACAGCCATTTACTATCCCTTATTTGCCTATTAACTTTATACTTTTTTACAGTTCTATTATTCTAGCAATTAAAAGAGTTAAAGACCTTAATTCTAAAGTATGGGTAGGTGTACTAACCGGAATATTCATCTTTCTTTTTTTTGATGTTACTTTCTTAAAAACAACTACTAGCACAGGAACGCTTTCTAATTTATTAGGAGTAGAAATAAATAATGAAGTAAAAAATTATCATCTATTTAATATGGGGATTTATATACTTTTAGGAGTAAGTTCCATATTCATTCTTTCGATTCTAAAAGGGACAAAACACTATGTAAAAGATGTTTACAATAAAGGAAAATTAACCATCTTTCAATTTATTAATCAATTAGGTTTTTTACTTATTATCATTTTTGTCTTGTCTATACTTTTTATTACTCTTTTTGGTATCGCTAGTAATAACAATACTCTTAATTTCCTTAATCGAAACATGTTTTGGCAATCAATTATTCTTGGTTTTACTAGTCTTTTAATTATTATGTGGTATTTAAAACTGGTTTACATGAGATTAAAAAACACTACTTTTTCTTTCTTGAACTATTTTTTATGTTTTATAGTTTATATTATAAGTTTAGCCTCTTTAATTGTAATAACATATAAAGTTGATAATTTAAATTACATAAATACATATCAAACTTTTTTCTCGCTTATTAATATAGCATTTTCATTTATAAACCTTTCTTTATTTTTGTTAGACAAAGACTCGAAACCACTAGTGCTTGGTATTAAAAAACACAATTAATTAAACAGTTCTTCTGAAATTTTTAAATTCTCCTAGATTGATCATTACTAATCACATGGAAACGATTAACTATTACCCATTAACAAAAAACTTAAAGTTATACTAACTTAATATAATCTATTTAGTAAGACTCGTATTTTTTATAAAGATGGAAATAATAACTATTGAGTAAAAGCCTCTTTATATCAATATTATTGTATATTAACCATTAAATGAGTTATATGAAATATAAAACCCTATTCCTTTCTTTTTAATTAATCACAACTTCAACATTTACTTAAAGTACCCCTGTAGAAGTTAGTAAAAATGATTTTCTATCGGTGACTCTATTAAAGTTAAGTCAGCTATTTAAAAAACAGAACACTCAACATTTATTCTCTTGAAAATTAAAAGGTTTTTTCTATAAATATTTTTTTATAAACTCTAAAGTTATTAGTGTTAGCTATAAAACTATGATTGATTACTTATTAAAAATTGAATTGTCCATCTCCAAAGTAAGGAGAGGAGAAGTAATAAAAAAAATACTGTAGCTTTGTAATTATGCAATGTTTCATTTACTCTTTTTCAGCTTCCCAAATTGGCGCAAGATTCCTTTTAAATTCTTTAAACCTATCTGGCATGTTTTTAAAAGGAGTAACAACAAAAGTAAAGCTGTCGTCTGCACTAAATCGCCAATAATTTCCTTTTAATGCTCCATCTTCTGTTTCAACATTCCAATCAGGAATATTTATTAAAGAGAATTCTTTAGCTTCTTTATTAAAATCTAAAGCAAAATCTCTTAATACATTTTCAGAAGGATACTTCAGTATAATTTTTGCGTTTAAATCCCCTTTATCAGTAATATAAAAAGTACATGATTTTGATGGATAGGTTTCTATTTCTTTTCTCCAATTTCTTGCTATCACCTTTTCTAGCTCTGTACTAACTTGCATACTATCTGCTTCATTCGCTATAAGTGCAAATATGTTTTCTTGAACTATGGTTATTGTTTGCTTATTTGGGTTTATGGTAACGGTTGTTTTCTCCGCTCCTATCCTACTGTTTTCTCCAAAGAAAACTCCCAATACAAAAAATGCTATTTTTATTACTTCCATCTTTTAAAAATTACATAGCTGTTATTAATTAAAAAGCCGAAACATATGTTTCGGCTTCAAATATTTTAGTTAAACCAAATAGTAAATGATTTAATTTTGGCTAAATCTGGAATTTGTTCTTTGGTTACTTTTTGAGTACTAAATTCTTTTAAACCTAAATCTTCATTATCAATCGTTATTGTTGCGTTTAAATCATCAATAAATAAGGTTGCTGATGAAAATGATGACTCTACTTTACTTACCTTAGTATTTGCATTAATTTCTTGAAAAGTAGATTTTATATTTACTCCTGATTTTGTTTTAAAACGATCATCAAAAATCTCAATACTCTTAATTGTTGACGTAGAGTCTAATTGTTCTTTTGGAGTAATTGTTAGTAAATGCTTTCCTCCTTTTTCATATACTAAATACTTATCATCTTCTTGAAAAAGATTATTTCCTTTAGCCCCTTCACTTAATACTTTAACTACTGAGTCTTGCTTAAATACGTTTTCTATTTCGTTAACAGTTGTTTTCGTTGTTAACTTTCCTACTTTTCCTTTAGCAATATCAAATTTGCTATTACCACACTGGATAAATAGTACTGATATTACTGCGATAACTAAAGGTTTCATAAATGTTCTCATTTGTCTTCTTTTATATTTAAAACGTCTATTTCTTGTATTTCTTATTTTATTACTTTTTTCAAAATTCCAAAGGCTGCTCTTATAAAGGTAGCACTGGTTAATACCTTTACTATTGGGTTCATACGTGTGCTTCTACTACGTGTTGAAGATTTTCTTCTTGTTTTTTCTTCCTCCTCTTTGCGTGCTTCTTCAGTTTTTTCTTTGTTGACTTTTTCTATCTTCTCGTTTAGCATTTCGTAAGCACTCTCCCTATCAATAGTATCGTTGTATTTCGGGATTAATCTTGAATTATCTAAAACTTGTTTAATTTCCTTATCTGTTAATACATCCATTCTACTCATAGGTGCACGTAACATGGTTCGTGCCAATGGTGTTGGAATTCCTTTTTCATTTAATACAGAAATCAACGCCTCTCCTATTCCCAACTGTGTTAATACTTCTTTAGTATCGTAATATTCAGAATCTGGATAGTTTTCTGCAGCTAATTTAATTGCTTTTCTATCTTTTGCTGTAAAGGCACGTAAGGCATGTTGAATCTTCATTCCTAACTGTGCTAATACGTCTTCCGGAACATCTTTTGGATTTTGTGTTACAAAGTATAATCCTATTCCTTTAGATCGAATTAATTTTACGATGCTTTCTATTTGACTTAATAACGCTTTTGAAGCTTCATCAAATACTAAATGGGCTTCATCTATAAAAATCACCAATTCTGGTCGACCACTATCTCCTTGTTCTGGAAAAGTTTCATATACCTCAGCTAGTAACTGTAGCATAAAGGTTGAAAACAACTTTGGTCTATCTTGAATATCTGTCAAGCGTAATACAGAAATAACGCCACGTCCGTTTTCATCAATACGAGTTAAATCGTCAACATCAAATGATTTTTCTCCGAAGAATAAATCACCTCCTTGTTGCTCAATTTCAACAATTTTTCTGAGAATTGCTCCAGTACTTGCGGTAGAAATTCTTCCGTATTCTTTTTTAATCTCTTCTTTTCCTTCATTGGTTATGTATTGAAGGATTTTCTTGAAGTCTTTTAAGTCTAATAACGGTAATTGGTTATCATCACAATATTTAAAAATAATCGCTACAATTCCAGATTGTGTCTCCGTCAAATCTAAAATACGTGATAATAAAACAGGTCCAAATTCAGAAACTGTAGCACGTAAACGGACTCCGTTTTGTTCTGAAATAGATAAAATTTCTATTGGAAATTTTGTTGGAGTAAATGGTATTCCGATTTTTTCGTGGCGTTCATCAATCTTAACATGCCCAGGACTTGGTTGTGCTAATCCACTTAAGTCTCCTTTTACATCCATTAACAATACAGGTATTCCTTTTTCTGACATGTTTTCTGCCAGCACTTGCAAGGTTTTTGTTTTTCCTGTTCCTGTTGCTCCAGCTATTAATCCGTGACGATTTAATGTTTTTAAAGGAATATTTACATGAGCGTTTGTTACAGTTTCTTCTCCTAACATTCCTGCTCCTAGCGTAATAAACTCTCCTTTTGTTGTATAGCCTTCTTTGATGTAATTGAAAAACTCTTCGGTTTTACTCATTATTTATGACCTTTTTTGTGATAAAAACACGTAAAAGTAACAAAAATCATTCATTAAATTTTAATGTTGCCTATCTTTGCACCCTTATGTTGAAAAAAGAAGTACAAGAGTTAATTAATACAGGAGAAATGCTTCCGTTAATGGAAGAGTTTTACACGATTCAGGGAGAAGGGGCACACACTGGTACTGCTGCTTATTTTATTCGTATTGGCGGTTGCGATGTAGGTTGCCATTGGTGTGATGTAAAAGAAAGCTGGGATGCTAATTTACATCCGCCTACAAAAACGGATATTATTGTTGAAAATGCAAAGAAATATGCCGAAACTGTGGTAATTACAGGTGGAGAGCCTTTAATGTGGAGTTTAGACTATATTACAGGGCAACTTCAAGAAAAAGGTATTAAAACACATATTGAAACTTCTGGAGCGTATGACTTTTCTGGGGTTTGGGATTGGTTTTGTTTATCGCCTAAAAAAACAAAATTACCTTTAGAACGTGCTTATCAAGAAGCAGATGAGTTGAAAATGATTATTCATAATAAAAATGATTTTCAGTTTGCTGAGGAACAGGCTGCTAAAGTTGGTAAAAAATGTAAGTTGTTTTTACAACCTGAATGGAGTAAAAAGGAAAAAATGACTCCACAAATTATTGATTATGTGATGGAGCATCCTCAATGGAAAATTTCCTTACAAACACACAAGTATTTAAATATACCATAAACAAAAAAAGCAACCATACTTCGACTACGCTCAGTAAAAAGGTTGCTTTTTTAATATTCATTAGGTTCTATATGAATTAAAACATGCCCCAAGTCTGGGAGTTTTTCTCTTAAATAGTCTTTTAATTTATGAGCAATATCGTGTCCTTCTTTTACTGTAATAGTACTATCTACAATGGCATGTAAATCTACATGATATTTCATTCCTGCTTTACGAACAAAGCATTTTTCTGTTCCTAAAACACCTGCTACTTCCATAGATTTTTCTCTTATTTCTTCTATTAAATCGTCATATACATGTTCATCCATTATTTCACCCAGTGCTGGTCTAAAAATTAGGTAACTATTGTATAAAATAAAGAACGAAGCCAATAAAGCTGCCCAATCATCAGCAGTTTCATAACCTTCTTTAAAAATAAGTGCTATTGAAATCCCTATAAATGCCATTAAAGAAGTAATTGCATCACTTCTATGATGCCACGCATCTGCTTTTAAAGAAGAACTATTAGTTTCTTTACTCTTTCTGATAACCACTTGAAAGGATATTTCTTTCCAAATAATAATTGCCCCTAAAACGAGTAACGTCCATGGTTTAGGAGTTTTATGTGGAGTTTGGATATTCTGTATACTTTCATAGGCAATAATTGTAGCCGAAGTTACCAAAAAAGCAACTACTACAAAGGTGATTAAAGGTTCTATTTTTCCGTGTCCGTATGGGTGATTTTTATCTGCAGGTCTTTTCGCATATTTCAACCCTAACAACACTAAAAGAGAAGAAAAAATATCAGTAGTAGATTCAATTGCATCTGCTATTAACGCGTATGAGTTTCCAAAAATACCTGCTAGTCCTTTTATAATTGCTAAACTAGTATTGCTTAGAATACTAAAATAGGTGGTTTTTATAGCTAACTCTTCTTTACTCATTGAATTATGATATTACAATCTCTTTTTATGAGGTTGTACGAAGGTACTTGAAAAGTATTGAAAAAAAAAGACTCGCCAATTAGCGAGTCTCTTGGATAGTTTATAAAACTACCACTTTAACAACAATTAATAGTTAATAACGAATGAAAAATTAGTTCCAGCCTCCTCCTAAGGCTTTATATACTTTTACATTTGCTAATAATTGATCTCTTTTCGTTTCTATGATTTCAATTTTAGACTCTAATGCTTCTCTTTGTGTTAACAACACTTCTGTATATTCTGCTCTTGCTGATTTAAACAAACGAACTGAAAGATCTATAGATTCATTTAACGCTTCTACTTGTTGCTTTTTTAAATCGTAACTATTTTTCAAGTTGTCAATTTTTGAAAGCTCATTGGCTACTTCTAAATACGCATTTAAAATAGCTCTTTCGTATTCATAAACAGCTTGTAATTGTTTATTATTGGCTGTTTTATAAGCTGCTTTTATCGCATTTCTATTGATTAAAGGTCCTACAATATCTCCTGCTAAAGAATAGACTAACGATTCTGGTGTTGATGTTAAAAACTTAGGTTTAAATGCTTGTAACCCCACTCCTGCTTTAATTCCTATTGATGGATAAAAATTAGCTCGTGCTATTTTGGTATTCAATTTAGCTGCTGCTAACTCGTATTCAGCTCTCCTTAAATCGGGTCTGTTTTGTAACAGTTGTGATGGAATTCCTGCTTTTACTCCTTCAATAGGTTTGTCTATAAAATTATCTGAGTTTCTTTCTATAGGTTGTGGATACCTTCCTACTAAAAAGTTAATTTTATTTTCAGTTTCTACAATCTCTTGTTGAAGTTCGTATAGGTGACTTTGGTTTTTAAGTACACTCGCTTCAAACCTACGCACTGCTAATTCTGTTGTTCTTGCGGCTTGCTTTTGAAGCTTTACCATTTGCAATGCATTTTTTTGAATCTCTAAGTTTTGTGAAACCATAGATAATTCATTATCTAATGCTACTAATTCGTAATATGAATTTGCAATTTCTGAAACCAAATTAGTTACCATAAAGTTTTTTCCTTCAACACTAGCTAAGTATTCTAATACTGCTGCTTTCTTCTCATTTCGTAACTTCTTCCATACGTCTAGCTCCCAAGAAGCTGAAAGTCCTATTGAAAAATCAGTTAATGGTTCAGGAAATTTTTCACCTTCGCGGATATCTAAATTTTCTTCTACAGCACCATTTCTAGTATACTTCCCAACCTTTTCTAATTCAGCTCCTGCATACATATTTACAAACGGTAAATACTCACCTTTTTTTGCTTTGATGTTATTTTTTGAAATAGCTACTTGTTGTAACATTATGTTCAACTCTTGGTTGTTTGATAAAGCTGTATCTATCAGAGAAATTAAATGTGAATCTGAAAAAAAGTCACGCCATTTAATAGTAGCTGTACTTAATGAGTCTGCTGGTTGATTCTTAAAATTCTCTGGTACTGCTTTGTTCTCCTCTCTTAATACTTGATTTGGCACGCAAGAGCACAAAATTAAGAGGACAAGCACACTTAAAAAGTGTGCTTTTTTTATTACAAATGAACTTCTTCGTTTAGTTTTCATTGTTTTCTCTTTTAATTATTTTCTTTAGAAGTTTTTTAAGCTCTGTTATTTTAACTTTTGTTTTACTTCCTTCAACTTCATTTATTCTTATAAACTCTTCAGAAACTGGTTCATTAGCTTCGTCTTTAATTAAGCTTCTTCCATCACTCATTTTAGCAAATATGTAATAGAGACCTGGTATAATTAAAACTCCGAAAATGGTTCCTATTAACATTCCTCCTAAAGCTGACCCACCAATAGTTCTGTTTCCAATAGCTCCTGCTCCGTGAGCTATAACTAACGGTATTAATCCTGCTATAAATGCAAATGAAGTCATTAAAATTGGCCTGAATCGTTCTTTAGCTCCTTCAATAGCTGCTTCAAAAATTGTAGCTCCCTGGCTTCGTTTTAGTACTGCAAATTCTACAATTAACACTGCATTTTTACCTAATAAACCAACCAGCATTATTATTCCGATTTGTGCATATACATCATTCGCTAGGCCCATTAGTTTTAAGAGTGTGAATGACCCGTACACTCCTACTGGAAGTGAGAAAATCACTGCTAATGGCAGTATAAAACTTTCGTATTGTGCTGCTAACACAAAGTATACAAAAGCTAATACAATGATGAAAATATACACTGATTCATTACCTCTTTGTGCTTCATCATAGGTAAGTCCTTCCCAAGCAACATCATACCCTCTTGGTAATTCTTTTGCTGCTACTTCTTTAATTGCGTTAATAGCATCTCCACTTGTGTATCCTGATGCTGGTAACCCTCTAATAGCTGCTGAATTATATAAATTGTATCGTGTTATCTCATTAGGTCCTAGTTTTTTTTCTAAACTCATGAACGCTGAATAAGGCACCATTTTTCCTTCCTCATTTTTAACATATAGTTTTTCTAAATCTGAAGGGATTCTCCTGTATTCTGGCGCTGCTTGTGTATACACTTTAAAAAATCTACCAAAACGAATAAAACCTTGTTCATAGGTACTACCTATTAAAATGTTTAGGTTTTCCATGGCTTTACCAATGGTTACTCCTTTTTGCATCGCTTTTTTATTGTCGATTTTTAATTCGTACTGCGGATAGTTTGCAGAATAAAAAGTAAATAAACCTGTAAGCTCTTTTCGTTTTGATAACGATTCCATGAATTTGTTATTGATACGTTCAAATTCGTGGTAGTCTGTTGAGTTTGTTTTATCTAATAAACGCATTGAGAATCCTCCTGAAGATCCAAAACCTGGTACTGCTGGTGGTTCAAAATATTCTATAACCGCCCCTAAATCTTTGGTTTCTTCTTCTAATTCTTCCATGATTTCGTGAACTGAATGATGACGTTCTGACCATGGTTTTAAGTTAATTAAACAGGTACCTGCATTGGATCCTCTACCTTCGGTCATAATTTCATATCCTGCTAAAGATGAAACTGATTCTACTCCTTCGGTTTCTTCACAAATCTGTTGTAGTTTTCTTGCTACTTCATTTGTACGTTCTAAAGTAGCACCTGGTGGTGTTTGAATAATAGCATAGATCATTCCTTGATCTTCACTAGGAATAAAACCTGCTGGTAATGTTTTATTGGTAATAAATATTCCTGCACAGAAAGCTAGTAATACTCCAAAGGTTAACATTCTTCTTGCTACGATTCTGTTTAACACTTTTACATATCTTCCTGTAAGTTTTTCAAACCCTTTGTTAAACCAATCAATAAATTTATCTATTATTGATTTTTTTCTTTCTTTTCCGTGGTTATTCTTCAACATTATTGCACACAATACTGGTGTTAATGTTAATGCTACCACTGCTGAAATAATGATAGAACCCGCCATTGTTATAGAGAACTGTCTGTAAAAAACTCCTACGGGCCCTGTCATAAATGAAATTGGCACAAATACAGAGACCATAACCAATGTAATTGCTAAAATAGCTCCCCCTATTTCTCCTAATGCTGCCTTAGATGCTTGGTAAGGTGTAAGATGTTCCTTCTCCATTTTTAAATGGACTGCTTCTACCACTACAATAGCATCATCTACCACAATACCAATGGCTAATACTAATGCAAACAAGGTAATTAAGTTTATTGAAAGCCCAAAAAGTTGCATTACAAAGAACGCCCCAATTAAAGATACTGGTACTGCTATAATTGGAATTAAGGTTGATCGTAAATCTCCTAAGAAGAGAAACACCACAATTGCCACTAAAATAAAGGCATCTCTAAGTGTATGTATTACTTGTTCTATTGAGGCATCTAAAAAGTTAGAAACGTCATAACTAATTTTAAAATCAATCCCTGGTGGTAGATCTTCTTTTAATTCTTTTAGTTTTTCTTTTACCGATGCTATTACATCACTACCATTACTTCCAAAGGTTTGTTTTAAAACAATAGATGCTGATGGATACCCATCTAAGTTTGAGTAAATATCGAAGAATTCACTCCCTAATTTTACTTCGGCAACATCTTTTAACTTTAAAATTTCTCCTTCTTCATTTGCTCGAATAATAATGTCTTTATACTGATCTGGTTCGTTATACCTGTTTTGATAGGTAAGTACGTATTCTAGTGATTGTGATTTGATTCCTGAACTTCTTCCTAATCTTCCGGGTCTTGCCAAAATACTTTGGTCTTCCATCGCTTCTAAAATTTCTTCTGCAGAAATATTATAGGCTCTCATTCGGTCTGGTTTTAACCAAACTCTCATCGCATATTTTCTACTTCCTAAAATTTTAGCACTGGCGATACCGTTAATACGTTGAATCTCGGGTATCATTTTGGTATACGCATAGTTGTATAGGAACTTTTCGTCATTATGTTTTTCTTTACTAAAAAGGTTCACATACATTAACATACTTGGTTGTACTGGAGTAATAATTACTCCTTCTCGCTGTACTAATTCAGGTAATAAAGGCATTACTTGATCTACCCTTGTTTTTACCCTTACTACTGCTTGGTTGGGATCTGTACCGGGTTCAAAAATTACACGTAGGGTTCCTTCTCCTGCACTGGTAGCATCAGAAGCGATATAACGCATTCCTTGTACTCCATTGATGGCTGTTTCTAGAGGAATTAGTGTTGAGTTTACCAATACATCTGCACTTGAACCTGGGTATGCTATAAATATGTTTACCGTGGTTGGTGCAATTTGTGGAAACTGTGATATTGGGAGTTGTTTTATTGATAACAACCCCGTAAAAACAACTATTATCGAAATAACAATTGCTAGTACTGGTCTTTTTATAAATTGACTAAACATGTATTGTTGAATTTTAGTTTTTGATTACTCTGCATATAAGTCTAAACTAGACATTACAGCATTTGGCTCTTTAAACTCAACATGTATCTTTTGTTGATCTTTTACCATACGGATTCCTTCTAACAATATTTTATCGTTTTCTGTAAGTCCTTTTTCTACTATAAATAAGTGTGGTAATTCTGCTTCTACAGTAATTTCTCGTTGTTTTACTATATTGTTTTTATCTACTACAAAAACATATTTTTTATCTAATACTTCAAAAGTGGCTTTTTGTGGAATTATTAAAGCTCCTTCGTACGGAACTTCCATTAAAATACTTCCTGTTTCTCCGTGTCTTAAAATTCCATCTGGATTTGGGAAAGTTGCTCTAAAGGCAATGTTTCCTGTTTCATTGTTAAACTCTCCCTCAATCGTTTCTACAATTCCTTTTTGATTGAATGGTTTGTTATTTGCCATTAAAAGTGTTACTTCTTTTTTCTTGTCTTTATCTTGACTCATTATATAATCTAGATATTCTGTTTCTGGCACATTAAAATATACCCACATTTTACTGTTGTCTGATAGTGTTGTTAGGAGTTCTCCTTCATCTAACAAACTTCCTTTTCTAACATGTAAGTGGTCCATTATACCATTAAACGGAGCCTTAATACTTGTAAAACCCAGGTGTGTTTGGGCTAGCATTACTTCAGCTTTTGCTTTTTCGTAATTTGCTTTTGCTAAGGCTAATTCGTTTTTAGAAACTACGTTTCCATCTGCTAATAATTCCGTGTTTTTATATTCAATTTCAGCAGCTTTTGCTTCTGCTTTTGCTTTTTGTAAATCTGCCTTATAAACATTTGCTGATATTTGAAACATGTTTTGTCCTTTTTTTACATGCTGTCCTTCATCAACAAATACTTTCTTTAAATATCCTTTTTCAAGCGCCCTCAATTCTATGTGCTGAATGGCATGTATTTGACTTACATAATCTTTGGTTATTGATGTATCTTTTTTAATGGGATTGGTTACAAGGAACTTTGTTTCTGGGTGTTTAGATTCCTTTTTTGATTCGCAGCTAATGTTAATTAATAGCGCAAATAGACTCATGAAAATGAAGTTTTTTTTCATTTTTTGTATGTATTTGTAAAGTTAGAGTGAGTGTGTAACCATTGAATACCAATGGTTATTCTAAAAATTTAATTAAATTTTTATGTGGGGTATATAAAGTAAGCTAAATAAAAGCTTTAGGTTTACTTTACCGAAGAGGGTATCAAATTATAAAAACTTGAAATTTAATATGCAATTTTAAAATAGCACTATAAGTGTACTCTTTAAAGCGTTGTGCTTTTTCTTTTACTACACAAAACTGGCACTCAAAAAACTGCGCATGTAAAATGGCTGATAAGTAACTTCCGAATTTTGACAAACTTTCATCTACTTCATTTTCGTCTTGGGTTTTGTCTTCAATTTCACTGATTTCGAAATAACTCTCCCTTTCAGAATCTTGATATTTTTCGCTAAAAACGTAATTACTGATGTGTTGAGTAATAAATTGTGGCTCTTCTTTTACGTTTACAGATTTAAAAGTAGCCACTGAGGTAGTTGTATCAAAAGTCTTTTGGTCTGCATATGATGTAGACCATCCTTTTAATAAAAGTATTAATAAAAATAGATATTTATTAAATGTATTACTCATTTCAATCGGCAAAATTATAGATATATATTCATTTAACAAATAATTCGTATTGTAAAATATTTATAAAACAAAAAAACTCGCCGATTGGCGAGTTTTAATAGTATGTTTTTTAGGATATAAAGCTATTCTTTATAAACTCCCATATTTTCGTATTTCTCCATACGCTGAGCTATCAACTCTTTATCTTTAAGCTTATTAAGTTCTTCGTACGCTTTTATAATTTGCTCTTTAACAGCTTTAAAAGTTCCTTCACGGTCAGAGTGTGCACCTCCTAAAGGTTCTTTTATGATATCATCAACTATTTTTAGTTTCATACCATCTTCTGCCGTTAATTTTAATGCTTCTGCTGCTTTTTCTTTTTCTGACCAACTACGCCATAAAATAGAAGAACAGTTTTCAGGTGAGATAACTGAATACCAAGAATTTTCTAACATATATACTCTATCTCCTACTCCTATTCCTAAAGCTCCTCCTGAAGCTCCTTCTCCAATAATTATGGTAATAATTGGAGTTTTTAAGCGAGTCATTTCAAAGATATTACGAGCAATTGCTTCTCCTTGTCCACGTTCTTCAGCTTCTAATCCTGGGTAAGCACCTGGAGTATCTACTAAAGTTACTACTGGTATTCCAAATTTTTCAGCCATGCGCATTAAACGTAATGCTTTACGGTATCCTTCTGGGTTTGCCATACCAAAGTTACGATATTGACGTGTTTTGGTATTGTATCCTTTTTGCTGACCTATGAACATAAAAGATTGGTCTCCAATCTTACCTAGTCCACCAATCATAGCTTTATCATCTTTTACACTACGGTCACCGTGTAATTCCATAAATGTATCTCCACAAAGTGCTTTAATATAATCTAAGGTATAAGGACGATTTGGATGACGAGATAACTGTACGCGTTGCCATGCCGTTAAATTCTTATATATATCTTTCTTAGCTTTTTCTAATTTTTTTTCAATCTTCTGACATGTAGCTGTAACGTCTACATCACTTTCTTTTCCTATATCAAAACATTTTGCCAACTGATCTTCTAGCTCTTTTATTGGCATTTCAAAATCTAAATATTCCATTGTATTCTTGTATATAGTTTGATTTTCTAATTTACTAGTTAGTTGTTTGTAAAGGCAAACATACTAAAAAATTGTACAGTTTACCTTCATCACTTTTCTTAAAATATTATTTTTTTATAATTTTCTTTTTTATGGAAGAAACATTTTTGAGTACTCCATTTAATAATACTACTATTAAAACAATACAAGTCCCGTAATAAAACTCTGGATTCATTTGTTCTTTTTCTCCAAATATTAATAATGCTAAAATAATAGCGTATATAGGTTCTAAATTAATCGTGAGCATTACTGTATAAGGTGTTAAATACCTCATTACTTGCACTGAAGCTATAAAAGCATAGGCTGTACAAATACTACTTAAAATGAATAAATATATCCAGTCACTTGTTTGTAATTGAAAAAACTCTATTGAAAATTTTTGTGTAAATAATAAATATATAGTTACTCCTAAAACTCCAAATAATAACTGATAAAATGAAATAGTATTTGCTTCGTGTTTTTTTATAAACAAACCGTTTAGTACTGAAAATAATGCGGAGAGAAATGCTGAAATTAATGCATAAATAATGCCTAGTGTATACTGACTTTCAAAATTAAAAATAATGTACAATCCCATTATTACTAACAAGCCTAATACTATTTCTATTGTTTTTATTCTTCTTTTAAAAAAGAAAGGTTCTATAAATGAGGCAAAAAAAGCTCCAGTACTCATCATTACTAAAGCTACAGATACATTTGATACTTTTATTGCTTTGAAAAATGTTATCCAGTGTACTGCTATAATTACTCCTGAAATGGCAAACTTAATTAATGCTTTTTTTTCTACTTTAAATGACTTCTTCCTTATTAAAAAATATAAAGCAATAAAACCTACTGCTAACAACATTCTAAACCAAACTAAAGGTACTGCATCAATTGATATTAATGCGCCTAAAATAGCTGTAAACCCCCAAATAAATACGATTAAATGTAAGAGTAAGTAATTCTTTAATTTATCTCCTTGCATTGAAATATAAATAAACAGCGTATAAACCAAATACCACATTAGGTCCCCAAACATTTAACAATGCATTTGCTCCTGCTACAGCTCCTAATACTTCTGCTACTTTTAAAAAGAATACATAAATAAACATAACGCTTATACCTATTGCCAAATTAACTCCTATGCCTCCTCTAGTTTTCCTATGTGCTAGTCCTACCGCAATTAACGTTAATATGTAGCTCGCAATTGGTAAACTTGTTCTCTTATATAGTTCTACTAAATAAGCATTTAAGTTTTTTATTCCTCTTTTTCTAGACACTTCAATAAACTTAATCAACTCTGGTGAGTTCATTTCTTGTGCCATTATATTTTTATAATTAAAATCTTCTGGTGTAAATGTAAATGTAGTATCTAAACTTTTCCCCGAAAAGATACTATCTCTTTCTTTAAAAATTTTTCGTTCTTTCCAGTTATATAATTTAAACGTACTATCTTTTTCCTTCCAATTAATATTATCAGCTATAAGTTTCTTTTTTAATTTAATACCGTCATATAAATCTATTGAAAAATTATAGCCTGAATTTCTTTTTAAATCAAAACTTTGAATGTATACATAAGTACTATCATTCAATTGTAAGCTAAACTCTCGGATGGAATTATCTGCATACTTTTTTTTCTTTAAATACTTCTTTTCAAAAGCTTTTCGTGTTTTACTACTTGAGGGTACAAAAAAATGGTTCATTGAGAGTGCTATTGCACAAACTATAGTTGCTCCTATAAAATATGGAAATAAAAAACGTGTGAATGATACTTGTGAGCTATTGATTGCTACAATTTCTGTGTTACTTGCCAGCTTAGAAGTAAATAGTATAACTGCTATAAACAATGCTAATGGCATAAATGTATTAGCATAGTAAATAATAAAGTTTTTATAGTAATCGTTAACTATTTCAAACAATGTTAAATTTTCTTCTCGTAAAAACTTATCAACTTTTTCTGCAATATCAATAGCTACCGCAATAGGTATTAAAATAAGTAATGTAAACAGAAAAGTTACTAAGTAACGTTTTAATATGTACCAATCTAGTATTTTCAAATTACAAACGTTTATCCATTTGTTTTACCATTTTGTCTTTCCATTCAGTAAAATCTCCTGCTATTATGTGTTTACGTGCTTCACGAACTAACCATAAATAAAACCCTAGGTTATGAATAGAAGCTATCTGCTTTCCTAACATTTCTCTTGCAGCAAATAAGTGACGTAAATAGGCTTTAGAATACATGGTATCTACCCAAGTAATGCCCATTTCATCAATTGGAGAAAAATCGTTTTCCCACTTTTTATTTTTAATATTTATGCTACCGTGTGCTGTAAATAACATTCCGTTACGTGCATTACGAGTTGGCATTACGCAATCGAACATATCAACTCCTAACGCTATGTTTTCTAAAATATTAATTGGTGTACCAACTCCCATTAAATAACGTGGTTTGTCTTCTGGTAAAATTTCAGTAACCACTTCTGTCATTGCATACATTTCTTCAGCAGGTTCTCCTACTGATAATCCTCCTATCGCATTTCCTTCTGCTCCTGAGTTTGCTATATACTCTGCTGATTGCTTACGTAAATCTTTGTATGTACTTCCTTGTACAATTGGAAATAAAGACTGACTATATCCATATTTTGGAGGCGTGTTCTCAAAGTGTTTTATACAACGATCTAACCAACGGTGAGTCATGTGCATAGATCGTTTTGCATAGTTATAATCACAAGGGTATGGCGTACACTCATCAAAAGCCATAATTATATCTGCTCCAATGGTACGCTGTGTTTCCATTACATTTTCTGGTGTAAAAAAATGTGTAGAGCCGTCAATATGACTTTTAAACTTTACTCCTTCTTCATTTATCTTCCTTCTTCCTGACAAAGAGTATACTTGATATCCTCCACTATCAGTTAAAATATTACGATCCCAATTCATGAACTTATGTAAGCCTCCTGCAGCTTCTAAAGTTTCTAATTTTGGACGTAAGTATAAATGATATGTATTTCCTAAAATAATATCAGGATTGATTTCGTCTTTTAATTCTGATTGATGTACTCCTTTAACCGTAGCTACTGTACCTACAGGCATGAATATTGGAGTTTCTATAGTTCCATGATCAGTAGTAATAACGCCTGCGCGTGCTTTACTTTTTGGATCGGTTATTTTTAAGTCAAATTGCATAAGTGGCAAAGATACACATGTAAGTTGAATGTTTAAAAGTAGATAGTTAAAAGTTTCTTATTACTAATTTTTAACTTTTTCTTCTTCTTCCAAACTTGGATTTAAAATCTGCTCTCTTCTTTGATTGTTTGTTATTTTGAGGAGAGGCTTTTTGATTCTTTTTTTCTGCTTCTTCGTATGTTTTTGACGAACCTGCTACGAGTTTATTAATTTCATCCATTTCTTTAGATGATAATTCACGCCACTCTCCTACTTTTAAACTTCCTAAAGTTACGTTCATAATACGTGTGCGTTTTAATTTCTTTACATCATATCCTAAGTATTCACACATACGTCTTATTTGACGATTTAAGCCTTGTATTAAAATTATTTTAAATGTGGTATCATTTATACGTTCTACCTTGCATTTCTTTGTTACAGTTCCTAAAATAGGAATTCCATTACTCATTCTTTTTATAAAGCGCTCATCAAAAGGTTTATTAACCGTAACAATGTATTCTTTTTCGTGGTTATTCCCTGCTCGTAATATTTTGTTTACAATATCTCCATCATTGGTTAAAAAAATTAATCCTTCTGAAGGTTTATCTAAGCGACCAATAGGAAATAGTCGTTGTGGATGCCCCACAAATTTCACGATATTTTTACGTTCTTTACTATCAGTAGTACAAACAATGCCTTTAGGTTTGTTTAATGCTATATGTATCGTTTTGGGTTTTGCTTTTAATGGTTTTCCATCAATTTTTACCACATCTCCTTCATGAACTCTGTTTCCTAACTGGGTAGGTTTCCCATTTATCGTTACTCTTCCCTCAGTTATAAATCGTTCTGCTTCACGACGTGAACAAATACCTGTACTACTAATGTACTTGTTAAGATTTATTGATGTATCGTTATTATTATTTTCCATGTAATCAAAAAAAAGACAGTCTCAAAAGTACTAAATATTGTCATTTCACGAATTAAGAGAATCAGATTTCTCTGACTTCGCTCGAAATGACATACTTTCGAGACTGTCTTGTATGTTTTAGATTTTATCTTTTAAAACATGATCATTTTTTGTGTACAACGTGCTAAACTTGGTCTTCTTTCATAATCAAACCCAAGTGTAATCATGTGTGTTCCGTAATTATAATCTTGTGTTTTATTCATATTGATACTAAAACCATACGACATGTAAAGATTATTTTTCTTTAAACCAAGTAATGGTGCAATAGCATTTGGTTGAAAAAACTGGTCATTTAAGAACGTATAACTTAAACCAGCCCAAACATATCCATCTCTAATTCCTCTTCTTGCTTTAATATTCATATCTGTTCTAGAGCGTTTATCGGCTTCTCTATACTCTACTAGCATTGATGGCTCTAACTCAAAGTTTCTGCTTAATTTCGTAAAGGTGTAAGATGTAAAAAGCACATACTTTCTTAGTACTTCTGGTTCACCGGTTTGAAAATCCTCTATCTCTTTATTTAAGATGTTCATAATGTTTGCACTAATACTAAATCGTTCGTAACGATATAACAAACCTACATCAAAGTTTGAATTGTTTAAAGTTCTGTTTGATACTGTTTGTCCTGAGTTATTTTCTGATGTATCAATACCAAATTGCGTAAAGCTATAACTTAAAGCAAACGATAGAAAACTATCATGAAAGTCACTTAATGTTAAGTGACTTGCAAATGACAATTTTGCTCCTTTTTGAGTGGTATACCCGTTTTTATCATTAAATAACGTGATTCCTCCACCAAAAGTATCTGCGATACGTGCTTCAACTGTTAATGATTGTGTATCGGGTGCGTCTTTAACTCCAATCCACTGGCTTACTCCATTTAATCTAACCTGTAAACCTGTTCCTATACCTGCATAGGTTGGGGAAATTAAAAATGGATTGTCTGCCAAATGACTTACATATTGGGGTAATTCTACTTCTTGTGCAGCAAGTTTTACACTACTAAATACTACACTTAAAATTATTACTATTTTTCTCATTTCTTTTTATCTATATAGTGTAAAGTGTCCCATTATTTTCTTCTCTTGACCTGATAACTCTTTAAAGTAAATAGTATACCAATAATCTCCTGATGGTAATGGTGTACCTTCATAAGTACCATCCCATCCTTCTACAGAACCTTTAAACTCGGCAATGTTACGTGCATATCTATCATAAATAAACACTTGAATATCATGATATTCTTCTACTTCACGAGGGTACCAATAATCATTTGTTCCATCTCCGTCTGGAGTAAATAAGTTTGGAACGAAAATAGTAATATACTCTCCTCTTATAGTTACTGTTTCCTCACAGCCTCTAGCATCTCTTACCGTAATAGTGTAATCTTTTGTTTGTAAGATTAAGAACTCATTATCTGATCCAAAATCACCTCCATCTACACTATACTCATAAGGTGGTAATCCAAAATCTGCATTGGCTATTAAAGTATTCTTAACCGAATCATCAATATCTAAGGTTAATGCTTGAATATCTTCAATACTAATTGGACTACTAGTAGAACTTTCAGAACATGAAGTTATTGTATGTGTTGCTGTAACATAGTATCCTGTTCCTGCTGGTACATCAATAAATTCTCCTGTATTATTTGTTACTACAGGGTTTCCTATTCCGTCATATAATGTGTAAGACATATTAGCTCTATATGCTTCATCAACTATTGCTTTAATAATATTTCCTACCTCACAGGTATATGCAAAATCAACTGTTAATTGTAAATCTACTGGTTCAGCCGTAGTTACTCTAATTGGGTCTGCAACATTACAACCTGCTTCATCTCTTACTGTAATGTAGTAAGACGTACCTGCTTGGATGTTTTCTGCTGCTCCTAACACAATTGTATTCGTTGTATATGGTGTAGGCTGTTCTATATTATTAATACTTACGTAGTAAGGTTGTGTTCCTCCTTGTACATCTAACTCTATTGTTGGAGTTGCATTATTAATACAAGTTTGTTCTGTAACTCCTACCAATGTTGCTGTAAATTGTTGTGGTTGATCAATAACTACATCAATAGTATCAATACATCCAACCTTATCTTTAACAGTAATGGTATACGTACCTGCTGTTAAGTTTCTGAACACATTATCGGTAACAAATTTATTTGTTGGGTCTGTACTAATATTGTATTCATATCCTGTTAAGTTTCCTCCTGAGGCTAATACTGTAATAGTACCATCATTTCCTCCAAAACAACTTACATCTGTATGGTTTTCAGCAACTACTAAAGGTTCTGGTTCTACAATAGGATGTGGTGCAGTATCTTCTGTACATACTTCTCCAAATCTATTAGTACTTCTTACTCTAATTTTATATGTACCAACATCTAAACCTCCAAAAGTATTTGATGTTGTCCATGTTCCATCAATCGGGTTATTACTATCATCTAACAGTTGGTATTCGTAATTACCGAAACCGCCTGCTACAGTTGCTGATAACACTCCATTAGCATCTCCATTACAGGTAACAAATCCTGAATCAACTACCAAAGTTGGTACTAAAGGTTCGTATGCGTTGACTGTTACTACAACTGTATCTTCACAATTATTATCATCACGTACATAGAATGTTTGAGAACCTGAACTTACGTTTGTAAACGTATTGTCAGGACCAAAATTCACTCCATCGCTACTATATTCATAAACGCCTGTACCTCCTATTGCACTCACTACTACGGTTGCATTAGCATTGTTACAAGTTATATCTGCAGTAATATTTGCCGAAGCTTCTACTTCTGAAGGGTCAATTATATCCACCTGCCTTGTATACGAACAGCTATATTTATTATCTCTAACAATTACTGTGTAATTAGTACCCGCTGGTAAATTGCTAAATGTATTTGATAACTGTTCTACTTGCGTTACTCCGTCAGGATAGGTTAAAATATAACTATAACTTACAGTTGCATCTTGTGTTTGACCTCCTGTTACATTAGTTACTTCAATGGTTGCTGTTCTTTCTCCTTCACATAAGTTTGGAGTAACAGTTACATCTGCTGCCATATTTGTAGTTGGCTGTAATGTAAATGTAAATGTTTCTTCACACCCTGTAACATCTCTAACTGTTGCTGTATAATTACCTGCTATTAACCCAGTAATTCTTCTATTACTATCAAAATTTTGAACTGGTGTAGCTGGTGCTGCATCATTTACTAATTGATACTCATACGGTGCCCAACCTCCTTGAGCTTCTAACAAGATTTCTCCAGAATCAGTAACATTACAATTAATATACGTTGGTGTGCCTGTTAATGCTAATGCGTTTGCTGGTTCTTCAATTATAAAGTTTTCACTTTGTGCTTCACAGAATGGTGTATTCGTCATACTTACAACCACATAATATTCACCTGCTACTAAATTAGTAGTAATTGTTTCTGGAGTACCTCCTGTACCATTTCCTGATGTAATAGTAGTTGGGTTACCTACTTCAAATACTTCGTAAGTATAAACATCTGTATATGGTGTAGCTGCACTAAAATCTATTGTTGCACTTCCTGTACCACCAAAACAAGCTCTTTGAACATTACTTACTAATATATCAAAGGTAGGTTCTGGTTCTACCGTGTGATATACTTCTAAAGTACATCCTGTTGCTGCATTGTACATCTCAATTGTGTAATCATCAACCGGTACGTTATTAAATACTGCTGCATCTGCATCTGATACCACATTTAATGTTCGTGTATAAGGAGTAGCTCCTGTTCCTGTTATTGTATACTGAATATTTGGTAATGCTGGCACTACTTTTACAGTGATATTCTCTCCTGTATTACAGTCTGTATCTTTAATTACATCGATATCTGCTGCTGTCATTGGAGTAAATGGAGCTATCCTTACTACTCTAGATACAAAACAATCTGTATTTTCATCATATACTTTTACTGTATAATCTCCTCCAGCTAAATTAGTTGATATATATGTAAAGTTACTATCGTCTTGTAATACATCACCTGTTGCATTATCTTCAAACACAACTCGAACATAGTTTCCTGTTCCTCCTGTAATCGCTGCCTTGTCAACTGTAATTATAGCATTGTTTGTTGTATTACTTCCTGCTGTACAAGCAAACTGTGTTACTGTAATTGCTGCTGAAATATCTATTACTGGATTTTCTCTTACTGTAATTGATACATCTGTTGTACACCCATTTACTCCCGTAGCTGTAACTATATAGTCATCTGCTGGTAAGTTCGCAAATACCGTATCACTTCCTGCTAAAACAGCATTATATGTTCCTGATACATTATTAATCTCATAACTTAATGGTAAAATACCATTATCTACTGGTGAAACTGTAACTTCTCCTGTTGATGTTCCGAAACAAATATCTGTTACTGTAGCTACTACCGTGAAATTAGGAGTTTCAGCATCTTCAATTTCAATAGTTTTAACTACTGAACATTCTGGTGTTGCTCCTGTATCGTAAACTGTTACGGTATATACTCCTGCTACCGTAGGATTTAGCGTTAATGTTGTACCTGCTAAATTCGTTCTTCCTACTGCTATACTTGGTCCTGCAACTTCATAAGCATAACTACTAGATCCTGAAGTTACTTCTAATGCTACAGTTGCTGCCATTGGTGCATTACATGTTAACTTCTTAGTCTCTGTTAATGTAAATACTAAATCTGGTGTTATTGTAACATTCGTTGGGGTACCTTCTGTACATCCATTAGAATCTACTACATTTACTGTATAAGCATCTGCTGCTAAATTGGTAAATGTATAGTTTGCAGCATTCAGTATTTGCGTTTCTACTACTCCACTTCCGTTAGATAATGTATAAGTATATGTACCTGTACCTCCTGTTGCTGTTACTGATATACTTCCTCCTACTGTGGTATCACATGAATTGTCATTCTCAGTTACTGTAAATGTTACCGCTGCTGGATTTGCTATGACTACTTGATCAGTTGACTCACAATATAATCCGACAGCACCATTTTTATCTCGTACTACTACTGTATAATCTCCTGCTGGTAAGTTCGTAAAGATATTGTTTGAACTAAACGTGTTACCTGCATAAGCAACTCCTGGGGTAGCTGTTTCTTCTAATTGGTACACATAATCTCCCCAACCTCCTGATCCGGTGGCTGTAATAGTAGCATCTGAACCATTGTAACAGCTTACTACTGGATTGGTAACTCCTGTTACTGATAACGAATCTGCTGGCTCTGCAATGGTAAAGTTTGCACTTTGTGCTTCACAGAATGGACTGTTAGTTCCCATATCTATTCGTACATAGTACTCTCCTGCTACCAATCCTGTGATTGTTTCTGGTGTACCTGCTGTTCCTGTTCCTGTTACTGCCGTTGCTGTACCTGTAGTAGCATCGTAAACAATATAACTATAACCACTTGTGTATGGTGGTGTACTTGGTACAAAACTTAAGACAGCACTTCCATTATTATCTCCTTTACAATCTACATCATCTACATTGGTAATTAAAATATCAAAGGTAGGTTCTGCTTCTACTGTGTGATACTCTGTATATATACAATTGGTATCTCTATTTTCTAACTCTACTCTATAAGTTCCTGTTGCTAATAATGTTGTAAAATCTCCATCTGTATTAGTTCTAGTTTCTAATAGAGCATTCGTATCATCATACAATCTAAATTCAAAATTTGCTAATGCTCCTCCTGTATTTATAGTATAGGTAGCCTCTATATCTTCTCCCTCATTACAATCAATAGTTCTTTGTGGACTAATTGTTACACCTGTAATTGCTACATAAGCATCAATAGTAGTGTTTTCTACTCCTGAACATCCTTTATCGTCATAAACAGTGATTGATACTGGTCCTCCTGAGGTATTCGTTGTACTAAAACTTGTACTCGAACCGTCTTGGGTTATTGGTCCGCTTCCGTCTACTGGGGTATAAACAAATACATAACGTGTATAATTTGTTGAACCTCCTACTGTTCCTGCTGGAATAGTTACCGTAGCAACATCTACAGTATTACCTGCGCTACATCCAAATTGATCTACAACTGGTGTACTCGGTACTATTGGAGCGTATTCATCTATTACAATATCTGTAACGGTGAAAGTACATCCATTCGTTCCTTCTCCTGTAACGGAGTATGTTCCTGGTGGTAAATCTGTTATTACATTTCCTGTAATCGTTCCTGCTGCAGGAATTATACTATAATTTAATGGTAAAATTCCATTGTCTACTGCCGTTAAAGTAATTCTACCCGAATTATCTCCTGAACATAAACTAGCCTCGGCTAATGCTGTGAAACTAGGAATTTCAGCATCTTCAATTTCAATAGTTTTAACTACTGAACATTCTGGTGTTGCTCCTGTATCGTAAACTGTTACGGTATATACTCCTGCTACCGTAGGATTTAGCGTTAATGTTGTACCTGCTAAATTCGTTCTTCCTACTGCTATACTTGGTCCTGCAACTTCATAAGCATAACTACTAGATCCTGAAGTTACTTCTAATGCTACAGTTGCTGCCATTGGTGCATTACATGTTAACTTCTTAGTCTCTGTTAATGTAAATACTAAATCTGGTGTTATTGTAACATTCGTTGGGGTACCTTCTGTACATCCATTAGAATCTACTACATTTACTGTATAAGCATCTGCTGCTAAATTGGTAAATGTATAGTTTGCAGCATTCAGTATTTGCGTTTCTACTACTCCACTTCCGTTAGATAATGTATAAGTATATGTACCTGTACCTCCTGTTGCTGTTACTGATATACTTCCTCCTACTGTGGTATCACATGAATTGTCATTCTCAGTTACTGTAAATGTTACCGCTGCTGGATTTGCTATGACTACTTGATCAGTTGACTCACAATATAATCCGACAGCACCATTTTTATCTCGTACTACTACTGTATAATCTCCTGCTGGTAAGTTCGTAAAGATATTGTTTGAACTAAACGTGTTACCTGCATAAGCAACTCCTGGGGTAGCTGTTTCTTCTAATTGGTACACATAATCTCCCCAACCTCCTGATCCGGTGGCTGTAATAGTAGCATCTGAACCATTGTAACAGCTTACTACTGGATTGGTAACTCCTGTTACTGATAACGAATCTGCTGGCTCTGCAATGGTAAAGTTTGCACTTTGTGCTTCACAGAATGGACTGTTAGTTCCCATATCTATTCGTACATAGTACTCTCCTGCTACCAATCCTGTGATTGTTTCTGGTGTACCTGCTGTTCCTGTTCCTGTTACTGCCGTTGCTGTACCTGTAGTAGCATCGTAAACAATATAACTATAACCACTTGTGTATGGTGGTGTACTTGGTACAAAACTTAAGACAGCACTTCCATTATTATCTCCTTTACAATCTACATCATCTACATTGGTAATTAAAATATCAAAGGTAGGTTCTGCTTCTACTGTGTGATACTCTGTATATATACAATTGGTATCTCTATTTTCTAACTCTACTCTATAAGTTCCTGTTGCTAATAATGTTGTAAAATCTCCATCTGTATTAGTTCTAGTTTCTAATAGAGCATTCGTATCATCATACAATCTAAATTCAAAATTTGCTAATGCTCCTCCTGTATTTATAGTATAGGTAGCCTCTATATCTTCTCCCTCATTACAATCAATAGTTCTTTGTGGACTAATTGTTACACCTGTAATTGCTACATAAGCATCAATAGTAGTGTTTTCTACTCCTGAACATCCTTTATCGTCATAAACAGTGATTGATACTGGTCCTCCTGAGGTATTCGTTGTACTAAAACTTGTACTCGAACCGTCTTGGGTTATTGGTCCGCTTCCGTCTACTGGGGTATAAACAAATACATAACGTGTATAATTTGTTGAACCTCCTACTGTTCCTGCTGGAATAGTTACCGTAGCAACATCTACAGTATTACCTGCGCTACATCCAAATTGATCTACAACTGGTGTACTCGGTACTATTGGAGCGTATTCATCTATTACAATATCTGTAACGGTGAAAGTACATCCATTCGTTCCTTCTCCTGTAACGGAGTATGTTCCTGGTGGTAAATCTGTTATTACATTTCCTGTAATCGTTCCTGCTGCAGGAATTATACTATAATTTAATGGTAAAATTCCATTGTCTACTGCCGTTAAAGTAATTCTACCCGAATTATCTCCTGAACATAAACTAGCCTCGGCTAATGCTGTGAAACTAGGAATTTCAGCATCTTGAATAGTTACAGTTTGTGTACCTGTAGTACATCCTGTATTTATATCTGTAACTGATACTGTATATGTTCCTGGAGCCAAACTAATAATTGCTGTAGTGTTACCTGCTGGGATAGCTACTGGAGCCCCTCCATCAACCGAATAAGTATAGTTTGCTGTGAAAGTTGCTGTATTGTGTGAACCGCTATTAATTGTAAGAGTAGCTTCTCCATTTAAAACACACTCTGCATTTTTTGTAGGTACCACATCAAATGTAACATTCTCGTGTACTATTACTGTTGTTGGTACACTTTCACAACCTGTAGCGTCTCTTACTACAATATCATAACTACCTGGGGTTACATTATTTTGTGTAAAAGTTGTGTTAGTTGTTTCTGTACTAAAGGTAGCTCCTCCATTTAATGAATATTGGTAAGGTGCTACACCAGTAGTAACTGTTGCTGTAATCGTTTTATTTGCAGGACAACTATCTGCTACTGCTGTGGCTGTTGGTAATTGTGCTACATTTAAAGTTACTGTACCTAAATTAGCAGTACACGCTCCTGTTCCATTACTATCTTCAACTTCTACCGTTACGTCTACAGATGTTATACTAGTAGGTGCTGTTACTGTAATTTCATTACCTGTAACTGTTGCTGTTGCAGTCGCTTCAGATAAAGTTACGTTATAAGTGTAAGGTGCAAACCCTCCTAAAACATTTTCTACTCTTATCTTCCCTGGAACGTTACATGTAATATCATTTAATTTATTCAAATTACCTGTTATAGGCTGACCTTCTTTAATAGTTACATCTAAACTACCAAATTCACAAACAGGTGGTCCTCCCGTTGTATTGCTAAGTATAATATAATATACTCCTGAAGGTAACCCAGTTGCCACAATAGGGGCAAAACCTGTTTGTGGAACATTCGTATATGCAGGTAAAGCTGTACCTGCGTTAGTTACTGGGTCTCTTTCATACAACGTCCAAGTAAAATTATTGTTTAAATCTGTACTTGTATTATCTATTTCAAATGTAATTTGCCCATTAGAACTACCACTACATTGATTATTGTTTACTGTAGGTGTAATTGGCACAGAAGGGGTAAAAGTAGCATAAACATCTTCATTGTTCTGCTTAATACAGTCATCTGTTGTATCAAGAGGAGTACCATTTAAATCTTTTACATAAAACACATACGTTAACCCAGGAGTTAAATTTTTAAATGTATACGTTCTATCTTGATCAGGTACTGGTGCTGGTGCTGGAGGTGCTGGACTATCAATGTCTGGATCAACCCAACCAGAAGGAGTTCCTATTGCAAACTGGAAAGGACCAGCTCCTAAAAAAGCTTCAACAGTTACACTAAACCCTTCATTACAGCTAGTAGGATTTGCAACTGGGTTTACGATTAAACCTTCAACTGGATAAGGAACTTCATATCTTCCAAAATTAAAAATACATCTTGTAGTAACACCATCTGCTTCTACAATCCTTATCGCTGGGTAAACTATTGTCCCTGAATCTATTCCTGTAAATGTAGGAGAAGATTGCCATGTTGCTCCGTCATCTTTACTAAACTCAACACTATAAGGTGTTGGTACTGTAGGGTAATTAGTAAACTCAAAACCAAACAGGTTTTCATTTCCTAAAAAAGGTGTGCCGCACACAGGTAAAATTGAACTTAAATCGGCTGTTAAAGGTGGTAATTCTTCTAATGTAAAATCAAAAGTGTCCTCACACCCTAAAGCATCTGTAATTTTAATTTCATAAGTATCTACAGCT
Organism: Tenacibaculum mesophilum; assembly: GCF_003867075.1. Classification (NCBI taxonomy): domain Bacteria; kingdom Pseudomonadati; phylum Bacteroidota; class Flavobacteriia; order Flavobacteriales; family Flavobacteriaceae; genus Tenacibaculum; species Tenacibaculum mesophilum. The sequence continues at coordinate 1,087,829 of NZ_CP032544.1, forward strand.
AAGTTATTGAAACTAAAATTAGTACCTATGAAGTTGTCTAATCTATCTATTTCGGTATTTGAACTATCTTCAATGGTAATAGTATAAGGTCCTTGACCTCTATTTACTATTATTTCACCATCTACACTACCTCTATCTCCATTACATGTAGGGTTATTAGGTGTTGCTGTGATATCTACAGGCATAATATATGCTATTACAACATCTTCGATAACATAAGAACATGTTGAACTATCTCTTACATATACATCATAAGTGTTAGGTGCTAAATTAGTTATAGGGTTCGTGTTTGAAAAACCTGTTGTAGGTACTGGGTCTCCAGCTGTTACTACAGCATATTCGTAAGTTCCTGTTCCTGTACCTCCTGTAGCACTAATTGCTATTGATCCAGGTGTACAACTAGCGTTTGTGGGTGTTGCTGTTGCTTGTAACTGCGGATTAATAGTTATACTTTTAGTAGTAATACAACCCCTACCATCTTTTACATTAACTGTATAAGTATTTGGTGTTAGTCCTGTAAAAGTATATTCATCTGGTGTGGCTACATCTGGATTTTGCCATGGATTTCCATTAATGTTGTATTGATAATCTCCATTACCAACGGTGTTGCTCACTAAGATACTTCCACTTGTTCCATCAAAACATGTTGTTGCTACATCAAAATCTACTGTTTGCGATGGGTTTATCATTACTGTTACTGGTGATGAATCACAACCCAAACGATCTGTAGCTACTACTGTATACGTTCCTGCTGCTACATCTGTAAACTCTGTCGTAGTTGTTCCTAATGATGTTCCTCCATTATCAAATAACTCATAACTAAATGGTGCGCCATTTCCTCCGCTTCCGTTTGGTGTAATAGTAGCTCCTGTTGCTGGTACACAAGTAACTTCTTTTGTTACTGGTGCTACTACTGTTACTACACTTGGATCTGTTAAGGTTGCACTTACTGTTTGCTCACATGCTGCAATTCCTCCTACTGGACGAACTTCAATTGTATGTGTTCCTGATGTAAAGTTTGGTATAACAAATGGATTATTTCCTGAAGTACTTACCCAACCTGCTCCTATATTATATTCAAACTCAGTTGGTGTTGATGATGGAAAACTTGCTTCTACTTCTATACTTCCATTATTGTCTCCTAAACATGTAGGATTTGTCGTGTTTATAACTGCTGCTGTAAATTCTTGATCTGCTGCTACTGTTACCAATACATCTTCTGTACAATTACTTCCATAATCTACAGTTACTGTATGAGCTCCAGCTGCTACATTATTAAAAATATTAGCATTTGCTCCTGTTTGTGCTGCAGCCCCATCTAAAGAATAAGTATAACTAGCATCAAATGGTGTTATGGTGATATTTCCTGTACCATCACAGTTATATACTACAGTACTTGCAAATGGTGGTACTGCTGGTAAATCTGCTATCGTTAAGGTGTCTAAAATTCTTTCACAGCCATTTGAATCTTCTACTTTTGTCTCATAATCTCCTGCTGGTAAATTAGATACTGTTGTTCCTGCTATTTGTGTATAAGCTCCTCCTCCTACTAATCTATAATAATAAATGTAAGGTGCTGTTCCACCTGTTGGTGCTGTAAAACTTATCGTTCCTAAAATAGTGCCTGTAGGGCTACACATTAAGTCTGTTTTACTTGCTGAGCCTCCTGATAATGCTGTTGGAACATTAATCGTTTCTGTTGATGTGGCTACTGGTGGACAACCGTTTGCATCACTTACTGTAATTTGATAAGTACCATCTCCTAATCCTGTAAAACTGTAATTAACATCTGCTGATGGTCCTTGTACAAATGGACCTCCTGGTCCTGTAACTGTTACGGTATATGGTGAGGTTCCACTTCCTACAGTTACATTGATTGTTCCCGTATCTGTACTACAATTTGGTTGTGTTGATGTACTGCTTACGGTTGGTGCTGCTATTTGATTCACTGTTACTGTATCTGAATATTCACAGTAATTTGTTCCTCCATTTTTATCTCTTACATACACCGTATAAGTTCCTGCTGGTACTGCAATTGGACTAGAAGTGTACGAGGTTTGCACCCCTCCTGTTTCTACTATAAATTCATAATTACCGTCTCCTCCGTTTGGAGTAATTACTATTTGACCATCGTTACATGTTGCACTTACTGTTGTTATTGTTGCTGTTAACTGTGGTAAAATAGTTGCATCTTTTGCTGGAACTGTACAGCCTAATCCGTCTCTTACTTCAATACTGTAAGTACCATCTGTTAACCCTGTAAAAGTAAACTCATCTGGTGTAGCTACATTTGGGTTTTGCCAAATTCCTCCATCAATCCTAAATTGGTAATCATTATTACCCGATGTAACTTCTACACGAATCTCACCATTCCCACTTCCATCATAACATAATGTAGGTGTTAAATCAAAATCTACTGTTTGCGATGGGTTTATCATTACTGTTACTGGTGATGAATCACAACCCAAACGATCTGTAGCTACTACTGTATACGTTCCTGCTGCTACATCTGTAAACTCTGTCGTAGTTGTTCCTAATGATGTTCCTCCATTATCAAATAACTCATAACTAAATGGTGCGCCATTTCCTCCGCTTCCGTTTGGTGTAATAGTAGCTCCTGTTGCTGGTACACAAGTAACTTCTTTTGTTACTGGTGCTACTACTGTTACTACACTTGGATCTGTTAAGGTTGCACTTACTGTTTGCTCACATGCTGCAATTCCTCCTACTGGACGAACTTCAATTGTATGTGTTCCTGATGTAAAGTTTGGTATAACAAATGGATTATTTCCTGAAGTACTTACCCAACCTGCTCCTATATTATATTCAAACTCAGTTGGTGTTGATGATGGAAAACTTGCTTCTACTTCTATACTTCCATTATTGTCTCCTAAACATGTAGGATTTGTCGTGTTTATAACTGCTGCTGTAAATTCTTGATCTGCTGCTACTGTTACCAATACATCTTCTGTACAATTACTTCCATAATCTACAGTTACTGTATGAGCTCCAGCTGCTACATTATTAAAAATATTAGCATTTGCTCCTGTTTGTGCTGCAGCCCCATCTAAAGAATAAGTATAACTAGCATCAAATGGTGTTATGGTGATATTTCCTGTACCATCACAGTTATATACTACAGTACTTGCAAATGGTGGTACTGCTGGTAAATCTGCTATCGTTAAGGTGTCTAAAATTCTTTCACAGCCATTTGAATCTTCTACTTTTGTCTCATAATCTCCTGCTGGTAAATTAGATACTGTTGTTCCTGCTATTTGTGTATAAGCTCCTCCTCCTACTAATCTATAATAATAAATGTAAGGTGCTGTTCCACCTGTTGGTGCTGTAAAACTTATCGTTCCTAAAATAGTGCCTGTAGGGCTACACATTAAGTCTGTTTTACTTGCTGAGCCTCCTGATAATGCTGTTGGAACATTAATCGTTTCTGTTGATGTGGCTACTGGTGGACAACCGTTTGCATCACTTACTGTAATTTGATAAGTACCATCTCCTAATCCTGTAAAACTGTAATTAACATCTGCTGATGGTCCTTGTACAAATGGACCTCCTGGTCCTGTAACTGTTACGGTATATGGTGAGGTTCCACTTCCTACAGTTACATTGATTGTTCCCGTATCTGTACTACAATTTGGTTGTGTTGATGTACTGCTTACGGTTGGTGCTGCTATTTGATTCACTGTTACTGTATCTGAATATTCACAGTAATTTGTTCCTCCATTTTTATCTCTTACATACACCGTATAAGTTCCTGCTGGTACTGCAATTGGACTAGAAGTGTACGAGGTTTGCACCCCTCCTGTTTCTACTATAAATTCATAATTACCGTCTCCTCCGTTTGGAGTAATTACTATTTGACCATCGTTACATGTTGCACTTACTGTTGTTATTGTTGCTGTTAACTGTGGTAAAATAGTTGCATCTTTTGCTGGAATTGTACAGCCTAATCCGTCTCTTACTTCAATACTGTAAGTACCATCTGTTAACCCTGTAAAAGTAAACTCATCTGGTGTAGCTACATTTGGGTTTTGCCAAATTCCTCCATCAATCCTAAATTGGTAATCATTATTACCCGATGTAACTTCTACACGAATCTCACCATTTCCGCTTCCATCATAACATAATGTAGGTGTTAAATCAAAATCTACTGTATTTGGTTCTATAACAGGTACACTTACAGGTACACAAGTTGTACTCGCAATATTAATTTGTACGTCGTCTATAAAATTCCCTACAGTGTTATTTCCTCCAGCTGTTGATAATGCATCAAAAGCAATTATTGTGGTTGATTGACCTACTGGAACGGTATAACTTCCTGTATAAACTTTCCAAGCGGTGTTATTTGTTTCCATAGTTTCAACAACTCCGGCTGTGGCTAAATCACCTCCTATTTTCACTGTTGCTCTATCTAAACCACTTCTTCCTCTATGCGCTACAGACCAAGTAATTATATCTCCTGGTTGAGTACAGTATTCTTGATATAATGATGATACTCTGTTAGCATTTAGTTCTGCAAAAGAGTTTCCTTCATAAGCGGTAACACCATTAAATCCATTATGCCAAAGCTCTATTTGATTATCAGACGCAGTAGAATCCCAACCTGGTATATCATCTTCATTATAAAATCTGAATCTTGTTGTTGTTTCTGCTGGTCTTTCAAAGCTTCCATTTTGGAACAATTTGGCTGTACAGCCACATTCGTTACAGTTTCTACTATCTCTAACCATTACAACATAATCAGTTGCTCTTGGTGGCACGTTGTTAAATACATTACTACTTTGCCAACTAGTACCTCCATCAATACTATATTCGTATGGAGGGATTCCTCCTGTAGCAGTAGCTGTAATAGTTCCTGTTGCAATATTACAAGTTACTTCTTGAGTTACCGATGCTGCTAAGGTTAATTCTTCTGGTTGCCCTATTGTAACATTACCTAAATCAATTACACAACTTGCCACTCCTCCATCAGCTTCTCTTATAAACACATTATATGTTCCTGCTGCTAAACCTACAACTCTATAAGGGTTATCGGCTGTCATTGACCAAGTTGCTCCACCATCTGTCGAATACTCAAAACTTCCTCCTATAACGTTATTTGCTGATATTGTGATTGACCCATTATCTGAACCATAACACTCACTATCTGTAGAGCCTACAATACTTCCTGAAAATTCATTTCCTGCATTTACCCTTACTCTAATATCTTCTACACAACTACCTCCATAAGTTACTTCAGCGGTATATCCTCCTACTGGTACATTATTAAATACCCCCGTAGTATTTGAGTTTCCATTTAAAGTATAAGTATATGTTCCTGCTGGATTAGCTGCTATTGTTACGTTTCCTGTACCATCACAATTATATACCACAGTACTTGTTACATTTGGTGCTGATGGTAAACCATTTATAGTTACATTATTTAAATCTATAATACATCCACTTGCGTCTATTGCTCTTGTGTTGTATGTTCCTGCAGGGAGCCCTGTTACTGGATTATTTGCTGCTAATGTATAAGTTGCAGCTGAACTTAACTTATAATAATATGTATAATTAGGAGTACCTCCTGTTGGTGCTGTATAGGTTATAGTACCAAAGGTAGTTCCTCCAGAGGTGTTACATTCTAAATCAGTTTTTGTAGCACTTCCTCCATTAAGTGGTGCTGGCTCATTTATTACTACATTAGGAATTTCATATAAACACTGATAAGAATTTTTTGATGCCCTTATATAAATGGTATAAGTTCCATCATCTAAACTATCAAAAGCACCTGTAGTGTTCCATGTAGCATTATCAATGCTATATTCTACTGCATATCCTAAATTATCTCCATTAACACTAACATTAATAGTTCCATCTGTTAAACCATTACAAGTTACATCTGTTTCTGAATGAGTAAAAGCTAATTCTGGCTCTACAGTAATTTCTACCGGGTCTGAAATTGTATAACAGTTATTATCATCAATAACAATAAATCGATATATTCCTTCACTACCAACAGGCACATTGTAGGTGTATGGGTTTGTTGCTGGTGTTAAAAACGCAGTATTAGGAATGTCTGATGGGTTTGTATATAAATCTGTTCCCTGACTCGTCCATACAGCAAAATTATAATTATTACCTGACGATGTGTCTAATGTTCCTCCACTTGCAGTTAACTGAATAATTCCGTCTGAACTTCCTGATTCGCAAGTTATATCTTTAGTTTTTAATGCTGTAAGTAATAACTCATCTGGTTCATTAATAACAATCGTTTCTGTAGCGGTACACTGAGGTGTTGTAACTCTCACTGTGTAAGCCCCACCATCTGTAACATTAAAAGTAAAATCGTTATTAGCAGTTGGACCTTCTATTCCTACTACACTTCCACCTTGTAATAATTCATATGTATAATCTCCAGGAACATTATTTACTTGAACTCTTATTTGTGCTGAATCATTAAAACACTGCATAGGTGTTGTAATGACGTCCATATCTATGTCATTTTCCTGAATATTAATAGGAGGAAAAGTATATGTACATGAAGCAGCAGACGCACTACTTACACGAATTGAAAGGTTATAGTTTCCTGCAGCTGTTAAATTTGAAAAAACATTACTATTTTGAAAAGGAGCATTATAACCTCCTGGACCTGTTAAACTGTATTGATAACCTGCTGGTATATTGTTTACTGTAATAGACCCATTGTTACCACATAAAATATCCTGTGTAATAAAGGTAGGATTTAAAGTTGCTTTGTACACATTGAAGTAGTAACTTTTAGGGCATCTTCCATCATATAAAACATCTAAACGATATTCTCCAGCATCTGCAAAGTTTCTAGAAAATTCTCCGCTTCCTACCTCATTCCATGTACAGCCTGTATTTATATTAGGACATCCTGATTCTGTTACATCGGTACAAGAAGATTCATCCAATTTAAACCATTGTACTGTTGTAGCTGAAGAGGTATCAAATGGTAAATTAATAGTTCTAGAACCACTATCACCACATAAGTAAACTTCAGCTAACTCTTCTCCATTACTTGCACAAGTTAATACTTGGTCTGCAAATGGTTGTAATGGATTTGGTTCTGAATTATATCCTACAACATGTATGGTTTCTTCAGCATTTATACATCCTGATGCTACTGAGGCTATCTTATTAACTGTGTAAGTTCCTTCATTAGTTACATCAAAAGATGGTACTGTAGTAGTTCCTAATAAAGTACCTGAGGCATCTCTCCATTCGTATGATTCAAACCCTGCTCCAGCAGTTAATGTTATACTAGAACCACACATTACTTGTGTCGTTTCAAAAGAACATCCACTTGTATCAACTAAAAAGTTTGAAGTACCAACTATACCAAAATTACAATCATCTAATCCCGAAAAACTAGGCTCATTATTAATAACTACTCCTCCTCTAACTCCTTCGTATCTGGCAAAAGCTTGATTTCTAACTTCATTAGAACACACATCTCTTAATTGACTACAGTCTGTTACTACTTGAACGTGCATACGAATATTATAAAGGGCACCTCCCTCTAAAACCATATTATCTGGTACTGAAATCTCTAATTCAGCTCTATTATCATTAGCTGCGCTTGGTGGATCGTATGCTGTTATAGATACTCCTGGAGGTAAATCTATATCAAAACGTGTTCCATCTGGAGCAACAGAGCCATTTGGTGCTGTAGTTGTTAATAAATCTACATTTTTTGGTAATCTATCTGTGATTATTGTATTTCTTGCATGATCTGTTCCTACATTTTGAAAGCTTATGTTATAAAATAATTCATTTCCTAAACCTACAGGTGTGCCTTGTATATCATTTCCACTAGCATCTTCAATTGTTTTAATTAATTGTACTTTTGGTTCTATGATTTCAACAGCCAAGGCATTTAAAAAAGGCCAGTACACATCTCCACTAGTTGTAAATTTTACTTCTGCAGAAGTTTGTCCGTTGGTTATGACACTGTTATTAGGGTTACTTAACTGATATAAATCTGCATCGAAACCTAAGGTGTTTTCACTATCAGGGGTTCGTGATGTTACATATTGATCATACCTAGTAATACTACCATTAAAAAAATTACCACTTGGATTTGTATTAGGAGTAGATTGATTTATAAAATTACCAGCTGTATTTTTAATTTGAAATCTATCTCCATATATACTTCTATCTCCTTCTAAGGCTGCGGCTAATAATGTTGCTCTAACTGGTGCTGGATTCGCTGGGTTTGGCCCTACAGGTACTGTTGTAAATCCAGAATATGATAAATTTACATTATTCCCATTACGTACATCTGCAAAACCATCAAAAATAGATATGTTTTTACTTGACTCTGTTTCGTTTTCATAAACTACGACCATTGTCCAACCTCCAGAACCTCCTAGACCACCTGAATAATCTCTTCCTCTTGTTGCTCTAATGTTAGCTGCTACATAAGTACCATTATGCCCTTCCGGGTTTACAGTTGCTAACCCTTGAATATCTGAAGTAATGTCTTTATAACATATATAAGCAACACCATTATCATAAATTAGCTCCCTCTTTGTAACATCACTCGCATCTGCTTCTATATCTTGATAATTTCCTCCTGGTAATTTGAATTTTATTTGATATGGATTATATCTCCTACTTTCTCGTCCCCCCCAAGTTTCGTATGGATAAACACCAGCCCAATACAATCCTGCATATACTACTCTAGAACAACTTGGTAAGTTTAACTCATCTGAACTTGATGAATCTGTAGAAGAATCCCCATCAATGTCAATATACTGCATATTAACAGTTCCGTTTGAACTAGATCCATCGTAAGGGTCTTCTGGGTCATACCCCCATTGATCAATACTTAAAACATTATTGGCTATAAACGTAATATCACCTTTAATATTAATACCTCCTGAACTTCCATCTGGCTTAACAACTCTCTGATCAAAATAAGGCGTTGATGGCGGTCTTAATGCCTTCTCTTTAGGAAGCCTTTTTATTAGTTTTTCATAACCTACCGTCTCATCTAAAACTACTTGTGATGGTTTTGATGTTGGTTTTTGTTTCTCCTGAGAAAAGCAAAAAAAGGTTTGTAATACAATTATTAGTAGGGTAATTATTCTCTTCATAATATCAATTGGGGAAATTAATTAATCAAGTTCTTTTATTTTATTATATTATTTAATTTGAATGATTGCTTTACGATCATAAAAAGCACCATTTAAATTTGTATTGTACATTTTAATCGCTTCCGATCTATCTGTTGTTTTAAATATATATATATGCATGTAGCCTGTTTTTGGATCTACAAAATAATCTGCATCTATGTCATCGTTTCTTAATTCATCTACATTTCTATCAGCTAATGCTTTCTGAGAATTTACGTATACTCGTAAATAATATCCGGGCTCAACTCCTTCGGCCTGCATCGGATAAACCCTCGCTGGTGGTTGAGTTTTTGGCTCTTCATAACTACTAAGCTCTCCTCCTAAGGTAATTTTAACTACGTACACAGGGTCCTTAGTAGTCTTATTAACCTTTATTGTAGAATTATCTTTTTTCTCATCATTCTTTTCAAATAAACGTGTTTTATCATTAAAATCGTCTACCTTTTCTTCTGCCTCCTCTTCTTTAGCAAACCTATCTATGTATACATAGTATAATTTTTTATTAGGTTCAAATACATACTTAGCTTCAATATCTAATCGGGCCCATTTATCTATCAAAGCTTCTGCATTTTCTTTACTTCTAAATTGGTCCGAAACCACATAATACATAGTTCCTCCTCCACCAGAGCGAGTTACAGTACTCTTACGCCATGGTTTATTTGATCTTCTTCTTAATGTGGTATCTTTTGTTTGAGCACTATCTTTAATAATTACTGTATTAGTATTGGTAATTACTTTAGGAGCCGGTTGATTTTTCAGTATTCGTAATACTTCATCTATCTTTTTATTTAGTATATCAATAGAATCCTGTGCTTGTTGAATCTCGTCAGATAAATCGTTATGTTCTGGGTTTTTATATTCTATTTCTTTTTTAGGTGTTCTTTCTGGAAGGTTTACTTTAATATTTCCTGTTCTCCTCTTAGGTCGTTCTCTTGTAAACCTTTTTTTACCAAAATTATAAATAAGTCCAACTTCATTTGTTGCTGCAAAACTACTTTTTTCGTAACTAAATCCTATCGCTAAATTTTCTGAAAGGTTTATTCCAACACCAGCTGAAATTCCATATGTTTTGTCATAACCAGCTTTAACCCAACCTGCTTTAGGTAAATCTACTATAGCGCTCCCTCCAAAACCAAAGTCATCATTCCCTGGTTTTCTAGCGGTTGCTAGGAATCTTACATCAGCTCCTTCAAAAAGCCCTGATGCGTAAGTAAATTCATGAGAGTACATTAGATGTCCCGAAAATGTTTTTTCTCCAAAAGAAGTTGCCATCTCACTTTTTTTAAGATTAAAGTCTACTAAATTCTCGAAAAAGACACCAACATCAAACTTTCCAATAGACAACGTTACTGCTGGTTGAAAATTAACCACAGGATCATCTTGATAATTACTTAAAAAAGTATCGTCATCATCAGTTACTAGAACCTTCCCCCAGTTTAAACTTCTTCTACTATATAAAAAATTAAATCCAAAAGTTAAATCCATCGTTTCATTTAACTGTAAACGATGTGCATAATTTGCTATAGCTCCAAAATCTTTTACCGACCCTACATCTTGTTGATATACAGCCACTCCTGCTCCAACATTTTCTCTCATTTTCCCTGAATACGTAAGCACATATAAACGGGGATTATCATCAAAATCTATGTTACTATTTCTTACTATAGCTGAAAGAGATGTTTTGTTTTCTCGTAATGCAGAAAATGTTGGCACGGTTAAAAAGCGATTAAACTTCATAAAGTTACGAGAACTGAAGCTATTATATTGCTGTTCATTACCAGAAGTTTGCGCTTGTATAACAAACACATTTAATATCAATATAATAAGTAAGGTAATTTTTCTAATCATTCTAACCTTTTTAGTGTAAAACAGATATCGTTCCAGCTTTAATCAATTTGTCTTCTCTTATTATTTTATAATAAAAAACTTTTTGATTTCCTAAATCTTCTGTTGGCCAATCATTTTTGTACTCAGTTGTTTTTAAAATCTCTTTACCATTAGCATTATACAACATTACAGTTACTAGTGGTTGAAACGCATATTTGTTTGATATCTTCCATGTGTCATTTTTACCGTCTCCATTAGGAGTTAAGGTGTTGGGTACTATAATTTGATCATCTGGCTCTACAACTTCTACCGTTCTTGTTACCGAACAGGCCCCTACTTTTACTAATACTGTGTAAAAACCTAGCTCTGTTACTTCTAACTGTTCTGTTGTTGATAATGTGGTTCCTGATATACTCTCTCCTTGATACCACTCATATGACTCTCCCCCTGCTGCTGTTATAGTTGCTGAACTTCCTTCCTCCATTACCACAATCTCAGAAGGAGTTATGGTTACCGCAGAATCATCAAACATCACTACGTTTATAGGCTCTAGTTCATTATCACAACCAAAACCTGAATATTTCAACACATATTCTCCAACTTCAGTTACTATTAAGTTTTCAGGGTTAGCAGGGGTAACATCATCCGTACCATCTTTAATCCACTGATACGTATAACCTGCTACTACATTATTTATTGTATAAGTTATAGAAGACCCAGCACAAAGTGAGTTTGAAGTTGATGTGCTTCTTATTTCGGGTACTTCAGCCAACTTAACATCCAATTCATTAGACACCCCCTCTACACCATTAAAACTTACTTTTAATGTATATGTCCCATTATCTAAATACGAATTAACTTCGTATTCGCTTACTGTTCCTCCTGTTGATACATTATTTTTATACCATTCAAAACTTAGTAAAGCTATTTGATCTGATGTTAGATCATACATATCTCCATTTTCTGCCTCTGCCTTCACCCCTACTATACTTAACTCTGTACTTCTAGTATTACATTCCTCATAGCTCGTTTCCACTCTAATGGTTGGCTCAAATGACGTTACATTTAACAATGTAAACTTTTCAGAATCAACTATATCATCACAAGCTGAACCTGTACTCTTTGTTACTCTTGCATAATATACCCCTGCTGTAGCTGCATCTATGCATAACTGATTTCTAACAGCAGTTCCCATAGTTACATCATCTCTATACCATTCTATAGTAACTTCTGAGGGGTCAGCATCATGTGTAATACACAATTCTTTTTTTTCACCAAATAAAATAATTCTTTCTAAGGCTCCAACATTCGTTACTGTAAAACCTGCTGTAGTTTGTTGTTGTAACACTACATCGTTTGACTTGGTAGTACAGGTTCCTGTATCAATTACCAAATGATACGTTCCAAACTGCCCTGTTGTTGGTGTTGTATAGGTTGAAGAATTAGATGATTGTACTAATTTATTGTCTAAGTACCAATTATAGGTTAAACCTGAACGATTTGTGTTAGCTTCAAAAGTATGTGACTCATCTCCACATATTTCTACGGTTGAAGGCCCTTTAATTTGTTTGGCTGTATTATCTAAGATAATTACATTAGATATTGTAGACTCTCTAAACCCACAAGCTCCATAATCAATTTTCACTTCATACTTTCCAGATAAAGTGACCTCTAGTTTAGGTTCCGTTGTAGTGGTAAATAATACATCATCTTTGTACCATTCGTAATTACCATTCTGATTAGTATTTAATATAAGTTCTGCTGATCCACTATCACAAAGTACAACATCATCATAATTATTTAAAACTAAAGTATCTGTTGAAAATTTATATGCTGCAAACGAATCTGAATCTGGACTGGTCATTACTGGTGAACTAGCAACCAAACGTATCTTGTAATTAGTTCCGTAAGTATTATCAGGCAATTGAAAAGTTCTAGAAAAAGTATATGAAGAATTTTCAGTAGTTACTGTCCCTACATTAATCGGACTTCCCCAATTTCCATCAGCATCAGATAATTCTATCGTAAATACATTATTAGAGTTAAAATCTGACCCCGAGTATTTAAAAATCACATTAAAATCTGTAGCTGCACCATTACAAGCATTAGAAAACTGAATCTCAGGCTTAAGCAGCGTCTGAGATACAGCACTTGTTGCACAAAACAGAAGTGTCGCTAAAAGTAATAAAATGCTTTTAGTGTAATTTTTCATCTAAGGGATCCTTTAAGGGGTGTCAAATTTATAGTTTTTCTTAACAAAAACGGCATTAAAATTAACAAAATTTAACGCCGAAATATATAAAATCTATGTGTAACCTACAACTAAAGTTTACAAACACAAAAAAACAACCTATAAATCACTACAATACAACACTTTAAAAAAAACAAAAAATCTTAAACTTAACCACAAAAAAGCAACCTCATTATATTAAAAATCCACCGTATATTTGCTATCTATTTTTTTGAATCATGACAAAGAAAATCACCATAGCCATTGACGGTTTTTCATCTACAGGAAAGAGTACTATTGCTAAACAATTAGCTAAAGAGCTTAGTTATATTTATGTTGATACTGGTGCTATGTATAGAGCTGTTACTTTATATGCTATGCAGCATAATTATATTTCTAAAAACCATTTTAACTCAGAAAATTTAGTTGCTGATTTACCTAACATTTCTCTATCTTTTACTTTTAATGAAAAACTTGGTTTTGCTGAAATGTTTTTAAACGGAACCAATGTTGAAAAAGAAATTAGAAGTATTGAAGTTTCTAAATTGGTAAGCAAAGTTGCTGAAGTTTCTGAAATTAGAAAAAAGTTAGTTCGTGAGCAGCAGGAAATGGGTAAAAACAAAGGTATTGTTATGGATGGTCGTGATATTGGAACCGTAGTTTTTCCTAATGCTGAACTAAAATTATTTATGACTGCTTCTGCCTACAAACGTGCTACTCGCCGTTATAAAGAATTAATAGATCGTGGTGACAAGGTTAAGTACGAAGAAATTTTACAAAACGTACAAGAACGTGACAGAATAGATTCTACCCGAGAAGACTCTCCTTTGGTCATGGCTGACGATGCTATTGAGTTTGATAATTCTGACATGGGACTTAAAGAACAATTTGAACGTATTATGAGTTTAGTTAATGCTAGAATTCAATAAAAACTTCATATACTATTAATTATAATAAGCCCACAAAGAATTTTGTGGGTTTATTTTTGCTTTTTTTATGTAAAGTTGTAAATTTCTAACATGGAAAATCTTCAAAAAATAATCAACGTTACACAAATACGAAAAGCTGACGAACATACTATTAGTAAAAAAGGAATTACTTCTTTTGCTCTGATGGGACAAGCATCTTTAGCCTTTGTAAAAGCTATTGAACCTTTACTAAACCGTTCTCTAAAAATTGCTATTGTTAGTGGGGTTGGTAATAATGGTGGTGACGGATTTGCTATTGCTAGAATTTTAAAAAGTAAGAAATATACTGTACAACCTTTTTTAGTTCAGTTTAAAGATGTACTTAGCTCAGATTGTGATATTAATTTTCAAAAACTTGATGATACTATCACTATAAAATCAACCAGTACAATTCCTGATTTTTTTGAATATGATGTTATTATTGACGCTATTTTTGGTTTTGGGCTTTCCAAGCCTGTTACTGGTTTTATAAAGCATGTTATTGAAAACATTAATAATGCTAAAAAAACCATATACGCTGTTGATCTTCCTTCTGGTTTATATTGCGATAAGCTTCCTGATTCTGAAACTGTTGTACATGCAGATATAGCAGTGAGCTTTCAAAGACCAAAACTTTCATTCTTTTTTCCTGAAAATGGAAACCATGTAAAAAATTGGAAAACAGTTGATATTGGTTTAGATGAAGATTTTATTCAACAGCAGAAAAGTAACTATTTTATTTTAAACGAAAAGATTACTGAAATTTTAATACCCCGATTACGTCAATCACACAAAGGAAGTTACGGACACGCTTTATTAATTGCAGGTTCTTATGGAAAAATGGGAGCTGCGGTACTCTCTTCAAAAGCTTGCTTACGAAGTGGTGTAGGTCTGCTAACTAGTTACGTACCAAAATGCGGGTATCAAATTATGCAATCTTCCATTCCAGAAGCAATATGCCTAACCGACGAGAATGAAGAATTCGTGACCCAACTCCCAGAAATTTTCAAATACGACATTCTCGCGATAGGTCCAGGATTGGATGTTAACGAAAAAACAACACAACTTGTAAAAAAATTAGTATCGAAAAGTAGTAGCCCGTTAGTTATTGATGCCGATGCTATTAATATTATTGCTCAAAACGAAGAATTAAAATCGTTACTTCCTAAAAACTCTATCTTAACTCCACATATTAAAGAGTTTGATAGATTGGTAGGAAAGTCTGACACCTCAACCGAACGTTTTCAAAAGCAACTTGAGTTTTCTGCAAAATATCAATGTATCGTAGTTTTAAAAAATGCATATACTGTGATTTCTTCTCCTGAAGGAAATTTATACTTCAACACTTCTGGAAACCAAGGAATGGCAACAGGTGGTAGCGGTGATGTACTCACAGGAATTATCACAGGCTTATTAGCACAAAACTACACTCCTCTACATGCCGCTTTATTAGGGGTATTTTTCCACGGAAAAGCAGGCGATGATGCCGCTTGCAAAAAAGGATACAACGCCCTAATTGCTTCTGATATTATTGATGCATTACTAATAGAAAAAAGTTAGTTTTCTTTAGACGTTGATTGAATTAGTATTGCTAATAGCATTACTAAACCGCACCCTAAAGCATTCAACCACAAATACGGTAGCCAATCGATGTACCAAACTGCGATAATAATTAATTGCGTGATTATCGCTGCAATAAATACTGCATTTCCTTTGACAAACTTTATAAAAAAGGCTAATAAGAATATTCCCAACACATTTCCATAAAAAATAGAACCAATAATATTTACAAGCTGAATTAAATTATCAAATAAATCTGCTATACAGGCGACTAAAATTGCCAAAATCCCCCAACCTAGGGTAAACCATTTTGACATTTTTACATAATGCTCTTCGCTATATTCTATTTTCGTATTTCGTTTGTATAAATCAATAGCTGTAGTACCTCCTAAGGCGTTTAATTCAGATGCTGTAGAAGACATTGCTGCAGATAAAATTACCGCTAACAACAAACCTATTAATCCTTTGGGTAAATTATTCAGAATAAAATGAATAAACACATAATCTTTATCATTTGTTTCTACTAACGGATCTACTTTTGAAATAATATTTTTCGCTTCTTCCTTTAGTACCTTATCTTGTTCATTAAACTCTTGAATCTGTGCTACATTCTCAGGAGTTAACCCTTCAAAAATCAGCGCTTTTTTTCTTCCTTCAATAAAACGATGTTGCTCTTCTAATTTTACATATTGTTCTATTGTTTCAAGGTTGGAATTTGCTATTGCTTCTCCTGATTTTGGGTTGAAATTTAACGGTGACGGATTAAACTGATAAAATACAAACACCATCACTCCTACTAACAGAATAAAAAACTGCATCGGTACTTTTAACAGCCCATTAAAAATCAATCCTAATTGACTTTCTCTTAATGATTTTCCTGATAAGTATCGCTGTACTTGGCTTTGGTCTGTTCCAAAATACGATAACATTAAAAATGTCCCCCCTAAAATACCTGTCCAAACCGTGTAACGGTTATTCAAATCCCAAGAAAAATCAAGCACTTTCATTTTATCGGAAGCTCCTGCAATTTCTAGTGCTTTGGTAAATGTAATATCGTCGGGTAAGTATTGTAATATCAAGTAAAAAGCTACAAACATTCCTGCGAAAATTACAGCCATTTGTTGTTTTTGCGTAACACTCACTGCCTTTGTTCCTCCAGAAACAGTATAAATAATTACCAAAACCCCAATGATGATATTCAAAGTAATTAAATCCCAACCCAAAACAGCAGACAAAATAATAGCAGGTGCAAAAATGGTGATTCCAGCTGCTAATCCGCGTTGAATTAAAAACAGAATTGCTGTCAAGGTTCTAGTTTTTTGATCAAACCTTCCTTCTAAATATTCGTAGGCTGTATAAACTTTTAATCGGTGGTAAATAGGAATAAACACCAAACAGATAATTACCATGGCTATTGGTAATCCAAAGTAAAACTGCACAAATCCCATTCCACTATGAAATGCTTGTCCTGGGGTTGATAAAAAGGTTATCGCACTGGCTTGTGTTGCCATAACTGACAAACCAATCGTCCACCATTTACTTTCGTTTCCTCCTTTTATGTAATCTTCAACATTTTTACTTCCTTTGGTTTTCCAAGCTCCATATAAAACAATAAACAATAAGGTTACCGAAAGAACAATCCAATCTATTAGCTGCATGGTTTATTTTGTATATATGTTAGTGATTATGTAAAACAACACGATGTATACTAAATTAGCCACTAAGACTAATGTATACTCTTTTTTCCATACATACTTTTTATCCATACTTTGTTTTTTATTAGTTGATTATTCTTTTGGTTTTTCGTAAAAACTATTGGCTAATGATGCTTCACTTAACAAAGGCATTTTAAACTGAATTGGTTCTCTTCCTGGTTCTGTTGGTTGCCCATTTTCATCTTTAGCATACCAAGTTATGGATTTTGGCAATAACAAACCGTTAACATTTTCCCAATCGTTATATCTTATAATTTTATAAGCATCAGTTGATTCTTTGCTAAAATAAGTAACCGTATACCCTAACCATGCCATTTGTTTTGTTTCTGGATGGTAAAATATAAAATAATTATCATCTGGTGAAGTTCCTACGTTGGCTTTGTATGAAATTTTTATTCCTGGATAGCTAACTCCTTCAAAAGTCAGCGGTTTTGTTTCTGAATACACAATGCCATCATCAGCTAATACAAAAGGCATTGCATAAAAATAAAAATATAGATTGTAATAAAACTCCGGGTTTCCTTTAAACGCTGTTGAATCTTGTTGTTGTAACCACACTTCTTTTCCATCAAACCCTAAAGAATATTCTGGTGAATTCACTACTGTTTTTCGTGAATGTAAGTCTGTAGTATGTTCTTCATTTTTTAGTGTGAATGACAATGTTTTCATTTTTTTCCATTGTTCAATCCCTCCATGTTTTTCAAAAATTTTTTCTAATGTTTTCGGGTATTTTAATGTTGCTACCTCTTCTTTTTTAATTGTTTCCTTTTTAACTTCTTTTTTACATGCTATTGAAACAAGAGCTATAGCGATTAGTACTAGTATTTTTTTCATGATAATTGATTTGTTCTAATTGGTCGAAACTACCATTAGAAATTACAGTAAAAATAAAAAACTCTCTAAATATATATTAGAGAGTTTTATGTTAACTATAAAAATTGAATGAATTATTCATCCGTTAAGGCTTCCATAAAAGCGATTAGGTCTTTAATTTCTTTTTCTGACAAATTCAATTTATCTGATGGTAACGTTTGATTTGGTACTTTATATCCTAATCCTTGTCCACCACCTTTATTATAAAAATCAACTACTTGTTCTAAGGTTTCATACACCCCATTATGCATATAGGGAGCCGTTTTGGATATGTTACGAACGGTAGAAGTTTTGAAAAAGTATTTTCGTTCTTCAGTTTTAAATATATCATAAGCTCCTAAATCATCATCTAACCCTGTTTCTTTCATATTTGGAACTCCAATAGATTCTACTTCTGTTTCCGTAAAATTAGGTGGAACTGTCCCGTTAAACACAGGTGGAAAGTGACAAGTGGCACATTTTGCCTTCCCCATAAAAAGATTAAATCCGTTGATTTCAGAAGTTGTTAAAGTGTTTTCTTTATTGTTGATATTTTTATCAAACTTAGAACTAAAATCGCCTAAACTCCTAATATAATTTGCTATTGCATTTCGGATGTTAAAATCAGTTACTTTTCCATATAAATTAGCAAACGACTTTGTATATACACTGTCATTTTTTACAGTTTCTGTCAAGTTTTCTAAATTGGTATGAAACTCATTCTTGTTTTCAACAACTCCCACAATTTGCCCCTCTAAACTACCTGCTCTTCCATCGTGAAAAAAGGTTTGTTGATAAGCAGCATACGGTAAGATTGGTGTATTTCTTTTTTGTTTTGGAAAAGTTGCTAACCCATCTGTAAAAGCCTTATCTTTAATATGACAAGTAGCACAGCTCATCACACCGTCTTTTGATAAATTCTTATCATTAAATAGTTTTCTTCCTAAAGCTATTTTTTCATTAGACATCGCCTTTTCTAACTGATGATAATCGTTAAAGAAATCAATATTAAATGTTTCTTTAGAAAATAATGAAGTGATGTTATTATTGAACGCCATAGTTAATGGAAACTCTACTTTCCAATCTTCTGAGGTTTTTGCCAACAGCTCCAATTGTTTATGTGTGTGATTTTTTATAAAATCATAGCGATTAAACGACTCAAAATTGCCTTCTTGTAACATTTTTTGAGCTGTCTGCAACTCATTTACAAAATCAGTATACAATTTATCTTTTGAAAACTCACTTTTATAAGTACCTATAATAAAAAGTAAGGTTTCGTAGTTTGTTTTTGCTTCTAATAAAGATTGCTCTAACACTGGTGAATCAAAACCTGTTATTCCTACCAAAGCTATACGGGCAATTTGATCGCGCAACAGCCATAAAACATGGTGTTTTTTTAAATACAACGTGTTATTTGCCCCTATTAGTTTAAGCCTACTTACTGTCTTTTTTATAATGCTCTCTACCTCTGCAACGTCAACTTCATCCTCATTTAATAACTCTTCAATAACTTGAAACCCAAAAGGAGCTCTTATTTTAATATCCGTAGCATCCTCTTCTTCTACCTTTAAAATATTAGGAGCATTTAGACTCTTGTAGTTTTCTTTATCAGCAAAAGCTAATATAGGTTCTATCAACTTAAATTCCCTTCTCGCTAACTTATACTTATTGAGCTTTTCGGAAACCTCATCAACAACATTAATTTCTTCTAAACTTAAAATGCAGTCATCAAGACGCTTTGAATAATATTCTTGAACTTTTGCCACCAAAGCTTGATTATCTAGCTTTGAATAGCTTGTTGCTTTTTCTTGTTTACAACCAATTATAGATACCAGAAAAAGACACATGATAACATGTGCCTTTTTTATTTTTTGAAAATTGTTTGTCATTATCTATCTAATCCTTGAACTACATATAATTGACTTCCTTCTTTTCTTGTTTCCGCTGCATCGTTTGCCATAGGGTCAGTAAATGCTCCTCCATCAGCAGGTTCCCAGCCATGATTTTGAGTAATTAATAAAAACGTATTGCTTACTCCAATAGTTTCAGAAACATCAATCATACCAGTAATTTCCCATGCTTTATCTTGATAAGACGCTCCGTAACCTTGAGCAGAAGCTGCAACCTGATCGCACTCTAACACTTTCTTTACCTCTCCTGTTTTCAAGTTGTATTGATATAAGCTAGCTGCGTGATTCTTTTCACCATCAAAATATCCGTTTGGATCTTCTTGAATATACGCATAGTTTTCTGTAACTACGATATTATCTGGACTATGGAAAGCTTTTGCTTTACCATCTAATTTATCTCCATCTAAAACACAGGTAATTTTTGCTGCTCCAGTAGGATCATTTTCATTTAACTCTACTTTATATACACGCCCATAGATAGTTCCTTTTCCTACTAAACCGTCTTTTTTACGACCTGTTACACAAAAATAGATTTCACGGTTGTTTTTAGCAGAACCTCTTCTCCAATCAATATCTTCTAAACGAGAGAATCCCATCACTCCTTTTTCTTTAGCCTCTGCATCTAATAAATCGATATTCTTTTCGGTTAACTCAACAAAAGAAGCATTATAAGTTGTACCTTCTTTCATATCTACCTCATAAGCAATCCCTTCATCAGTTACCTTTAAACCATATAATTTACCACCTTCTAAATCTCCTCTATCACCTACATACATTCCTAATTGACCTGAAGGTACTTCATTATCTGAATGATCATCTCCAATAAATACAACAGTTTTATCTGCGTACGCATCTTTACCAATTGCCACTGCATTTTCTGTAGACCATTGTCCCATAGCTGTTAACATTTTTGGAGTACTTGCTGCTGAATCATTTTTTAAAGGATCTGTTGCAAAAACCCCTTTAGAAGCTCCTCCCCATTCTCCACCAGATAAATATAATGGACCAAAACCATGTTCTGCCTCTGTAATTAGTGAACCTGAACATTGTGCTGTACTAGCTGTAGCATCTGCATTTAAAATATATTCACCATGTACAGGCTTAAAAGTTTTATCTAATTTAATACGAGCAATTGAATAATCTGCCTCAATATTGTTTATTAAAGTATAAGTTCCATCTGAATTTCTCATTAACCCAGCTCCATCTGCCATAGAACCGTATACAAAGTTTGGTGTATCTTCTAACTTATCTTCAGAAGACAATAAAGGAAAAATGTTTACTCCAGAAAACTCTGATTCTAATTTTAAAAAGTTTGGAGTTTTTGAGTGTGCTTTTAATTCAATTGAATCTCCGTGACTAGGTGTACTATCAGAATCGCAAGATGTTAAAGCTATAGCTCCGCAAACGCCTAAGAACCCTAATTTAAGTAAGTTTTTCATTATTATGTTAATTTTTGTGTTATGTCCGCAAATCAACAACACTTACTTTAAGAAGCTCTTAGCTGTAGTTTAAATCTAGCTCACTAAAAGGTTACCAACTTTAACTAAACTTAAACAACTATTTTTATTCCCACCTCTAAACACTTGTTATTAAAACACAGCACTTAACTATTTATTAACTTACTTAACTCGTTTATCTTCTGACTATATAGCTTTTTTCTAATAAAAAAAGAGCGCCTTAAAAGACACTCTCAGTTTGAATATTTTACTTTGGTTAGAGTAAAAATCATTTTGTTTTTCTTTTTCTTCATAGAACTTTCCCTACGACGTGATATAATTCCCCATTTTATATCTTAACCTTATTGAAGGTCTAAATTTTAACCGAGACAAAAATAAGTCGTCTAATTTTCTTTTTGGTAAGTCAGTGACTTACTTTTAGTAAGTCACTGACTTACTTTTTCACCAAAATGAGGTAAAAAAGACCTCAAAAGCCAAAAATTTCGTTAAAACAGAAATTATTTAAAATTTTATATATTTGTTTTTTATGAAAAAAATGAATTTACATATAGCACAAGAGCTTGTAAGCTTAACATGTAGTTTTCGTGGGAATCCTGATGAAGGAATCTTTCGAAACCGGACGTTGTATGTTAATTATAATGAAAACTCAGATATGATTTGATTATAAAACTAATGATATATAAAGCGTCCAATTAATTTTGGGCGCTTTTTTTATATTTTTTTTGAAAAATGGAATTTTAATTTAAACATACTAAAAACTCTTAATTGAACTCTAAACTACTAACGTACAAAACGTTACAGAAACACTACTTATCTGGATATTATCCGGACAGTCCTTCTTTACCCTAACAACAACACAATCAACTGATTTACAATAACTTAAACCTAAAAAACACTTGTTTTATTGTAAAAATTTCGTATATTTGTACCATACTTATTAAGATACACTTAATTGGTATTATTAATAAATAAAAATTTAAAACGATGGTATTAACTAACACAAACAGAAGTATCAGCTTAGCTTATAGAAAAGGAGCAGATTACGGAACAAAAAAAGACAAGGATGTTTATTGTGGAGCAAAATATTTAATGAGGAGTTAGCAATTATTCTACACTTATATATAACAAAAAAGCGTCTTTTTAAAAAGACGCTTTTTTTATTAAAAAACACATTTTTAACAAGTTAAAACTTGTATAATTCGTTTTTTTTCATTATATTAAGAAGACAAAATAAATGCTATGAAAACATTAAAATTGCACATACTAAATGAAAAAGGACGTTTACTCATTCAACAAGAACGCTTACTAAAATCATCTTCATTATATATAATGTTGTCACTATTTTAGAATTAAAAATCAACTAGCGTTCATTTCAAAATTGCAAACGCTTCCTTTATGACAAAGTAGAATTCCCTGAAGTCTGTTGTACTCAATAGGCCTTAGTAGTAACGCATCTTCATGAATTGATGTTTCAATCAATTTAATTCTACCTACTAACCAAACACTTGGGTTAGATGACTATTGCCTCATTTTAAAATGATGTAATACACGCGAAAATTTATTTCGATGCTATACGAGCCGCACATGCGGCTAGGAAAACTATTGTCAAAATTTAAAAATTGAAATTATGAGAACTTTAAAATTTACACTACTAATAAGCATGTTATTTTTGTTAACTACAAGTTGTACAGACTTAACAGAAGATATTGTACCAAATGACACTGTTTACCAAACAGAATTAGTTACAAGTACTAATGTACCTACCGATGGTACTGGCGATGACGGTACTGGGGGAACTACCGACCTTGATACAGGTGGTGTTGGTGATGGTGACGGTGATGGTACCAAAGGAAATTAACCCTTATTATATTTATAAGCTTTTAACAATATTGTTAAAAGCTTTTTTTTAGTTTTGTCTAAAAACAATAATCTTGAACTATTTAAAGAAAAGCATTTTTTTATTTGTTTTTACCTTTTTAACAGACACTTTTTGTTTCCCTCTTCCATTACAAGAAATTAAACAAAATGACAGTATTAAGATATGGCTTAAGCAGGCCAAAAGCAAAAAATTAGATATAAAATCAAAAAAGAAATTATTACTAAAATCATATGATTGTATTATAAATAATAAAGAAAAACTTCCTTTAGAACTAAGCTCCATTGCCTACGAATTCTACAAATTAAAAGATACTACCTTTTTTTTCAAAATTAACAAAGAAGCATTACAGCTAGCTACACAAACAAAACATACTTATGCTATTGGTGATGCCCATTGGAATTATGCCACCTATTATATAAAATTAGAATTTTATGACAAGGGCTATTATCACCTTGACAAAGCTTTTCAAAACTTTATTGAGAAAGACTTTAAAGATGAAGCATCACAAATACTACAAGGGATGTCTCGAATTAAAGGGCGCTTCAGAGACTATACTGGAGCTGAAATTTTAAACATAAAAGCCATAAAACTTTTTAAAGAATTAAAAAATTATAAGCGCTTACATACATCTTATAACCATTTAGCACAATTACAATTCGATATTAAAGAATATGACAGAGCTTTATATTACTATGAGAAAGCCATTAAGAACTATCAAAAAAGTACTAAAAAAAAATATATCGCCATATATAATAATATTGGTAATGTCTACAAGGAAATAAAAAATTATAAGAAAGCCCTTTACTACTATAACATTGAATTAAAGAATCGTCTTACCCCTATTCAATACTCTATGGTTATAGACAACAGAGCTCACTGTAAACTTCTAATGAATGATATTAAAAATATTAAAGAAGATTTCTTTAAAAGTTTGTCCATAAGAGATAGCTTAAAAAACAAAGAAGGTATTGTTTCTTCAAAAATTCATATTTCAGATTATTATAAATACATCAAAGACACCACAAAAGCGCTACAATATGCTAAAGAAGCCAATTCGCTTGCCAAAGAATTAAAAAATGGGGGAGATTATTTAACTACTTTAAAACAACTAGCCAACTTAGACAAACAAAATTCTAAAAAACACTTAGATCGCTACATAGAGTTTAACGATAGTTTAATTAGCGCTGAAAGAAGAATACAAAACAAGTTTACCCGTATTGAGTTTGAAACAGATGAATATATTGAAGAAACCGAGCGTTTAAGTCAACAACGTATATGGATTATAGTAACTAGTTTTGCAGGTCTATTAGTTCTTAGTTTACTATATTTTTTACGTGTACAAAAGGTAAGAAATGAAAAATTAAAACTAGAAGCGGAACAACAAAAAGCCAATGAAGAAGTATATGTTTTAACACTACAACAACAGGCTAAGTTAGAAGAAGAACGTGTTAACGAACGTAACCGCATTTCGGCAGAACTTCATGATGGTGTTTTAGGAAAACTTTTCGGTACTCGGGTAAACCTTGGTTTTTTAGCTATGCAAATGAAACCTGAAACTCAAGAAAAACACCAAGCTTTTTTAGATGAGTTACAAGAGATAGAAAAGGAAATTAGAGATGTTTCTCACAGATTAAGCGATAATTTTGATAGCACTAATATTAACTTTACAACAATTTTAACACAACTTTTAAAAGATAGAAGTACTATTGGTAATTTTTCTTATAAGTTTAACTTTGATAAAACCATTCCATGGAACGAAATTAACGAGGTTACTAAAGCTAACGTATACCGCATCATTCAAGAGGCTTTACAAAACATTATTAAGCATGCTAAGGCAAAAAATGTTACCTTAGACGCTTCTTTTAAGAGAGAAGAGCTTATTATTTCGTTAAAAGACGACGGAATTGGTTTTAATGCCGAGAAAAAGAAAAAGGGAATTGGAATAAAAAATATTACAGCAAGGGTACAAAAATTAGGTGGTACTTTAGAGTTTATTTCTAAAGAAAACCAAGGAACTACACTTGTTATTATAACCCCTTTTAATACTAAAAATGGAAAGTAAAAAGTATAACGCTTTAATAATTGACGATCATCCTTTAATATCAGAAGCTTATAAAAGTGCTTTTGCCTATATCGAAAGTCAAAATGAAAATATTTCTTTTCATATTCAAATAGCAAATAACTGTGGTGCTGCCGATGAAATTATAGAAACGTATTCTTCTTCTAATCGATCTATTGAAATTATTTTTTTAGATATTAGTTTA
Source organism: Tenacibaculum mesophilum (assembly GCF_003867075.1). Taxonomy (NCBI): domain Bacteria; kingdom Pseudomonadati; phylum Bacteroidota; class Flavobacteriia; order Flavobacteriales; family Flavobacteriaceae; genus Tenacibaculum; species Tenacibaculum mesophilum. The sequence continues at coordinate 1,113,628 of NZ_CP032544.1, forward strand.
CCTCCTCTAGAAGAAAAAGGTATTTTATCTGGTGAGGATTTAGGTTTGATTATAAACGAAAAACTTCCTGAGTCTAAAATTATTATCTCCACTACTTTTAACGATAATTACCGAGTACATAGTATTTTAAAAAACGTAAACCCTGATGGGTTCTTAGTTAAAAATGACATTACCCCGGTAGAATTAGTTCATGCTATTGAAGAAGTACTTAACGACCCTCCTTACTACAGCAAAACGGTAATGAAAATGCTGAGAAATCAAGTGTCCAATGAGTATTTTTTAGATGATTTGGATAGAAAGATTTTGTATGAACTATCTATTGGTAATCGTGTAAATAAACTACCCAACATCCTACCCTTATCTTTAGCTGCAGTACAAAAAAGAAAACGACAAATGGCTAAAATATTTGAGGTTGATAATTCTGATGATCGCGATTTGATTTTAATAGCAAAAGAAAAAGGATTCTTATAAGAATCCCTTTTCACTATTTTATAATCTGTTATCAATTATATTCTGTACCACTTCAGGATTTAAGAGTGTAGAAACATCTCCTAAATTATCTAATTCATTATGTGCAATTTTTCGAAGAATACGACGCATAATTTTTCCTGAGCGTGTTTTAGGTACTCCTTCAGTAAACTGAATTTTATCCAACTTCGCTATCGGACCGATATGCTCCGTAATAATTTGATTTATCTCTTTACGTAAGTTATCTTGATTTCTTACCTCTCCGGTTTCTTTCAAAATCACATAACCATATAAAGCGTTTCCTTTTACTTCGTGCGGAAAACCAACTATAGCGCTTTCTGCTACTGCAGGATGCTCATTGATTGCATCTTCTATAGGTGCAGTTCCTAAGTTATGTCCTGAAACAATAATTACATCATCTACCCTACCTGTAATTCGGTAATAGCCTACCTCATCACGAAGAGCACCATCTCCTGTAAAATACATATCATCGAATGCAGAGAAATATGTTTCCTTATAACGCTGATGATTTCCCCATATAGTTCTTGCCATAGATGGCCAAGGGTATTTTATACACAATCTTCCATCAACCTGATTTCCTTTTACTTCTTTTCCGTTTTCATCCATCAATGCTATTTGAATTCCTGGTAAGGGCAACGTTGCGTAAGTTGGTTTTGTTGGAGTGATATAAGGTAAAGGAGAAATCATAATTCCACCAGTTTCAGTTTGCCACCAAGTATCTACAATTGGGCTTTTCTTTTTTCCAACATTATCATTATACCAGTGCCATGCTTCTTCGTTTATAGGTTCCCCTACCGTTCCTAACACTTTTACTGATGAAAGGTTATGGCTATCAACAAATTCTAAGTTCTCTTTTGCTAATGCTCTAATTGCTGTGGGCGCCGTATAAAATTGATTTATGTTGTGCTTCTCTACAATTTCCCAAAAACGACCGAAATCTGGATAACTAGGAACGCCTTCAAACATTACAGTTGTTGCTCCGTTTGCTAACGGACCATACACAATATAACTATGCCCTGTAATCCAACCAATATCTGCGGTACACCAATACACATCATTTTCTTTATAATTGAAAACATTTTTAAACGTATATGCTGTGTATACCATGTAACCAGCTGTGGTATGTAACATTCCTTTTGGACTTCCTGTTGAACCAGAAGTGTATAAAATGAATAATGGATCTTCAGCATCCATAATCTCTGGAACACAATCTTGATAAGCTTCTTCTAATAAAGGTGCTAACCACTTATCTCGTCCTTCTTTTAATTGAATATCTGAATTAATTCTTTTAGCAACTAATACATTTTCTATAGTAGGACAATCTTCTAATGCTTCATCTACAATACTCTTTAAATCAATAGTTTTTGTCCCTCTGTAGGAACCATCTGAAGTAATTACCATTTTTGCTTCGCAATCATTAACTCTCGTTGCTAATGCTGTTGATGAAAATCCTGCAAAAACAACTGAGTGTACTGCTCCGATTCGTGCGCAAGCTAAAACCGAAATAGCTAATTCTGGAATCATTGGTAAGTAAATACAAACTCTATCTCCTTTCTTTATCCCGTGGTCTTTTAAAACATTAGCAAACTTACAAACACGTTTGTGTAGTTCTTTATAAGAAATATGTTGAGCTTCTTCTTTTGGGTTGTTGGGCTCAAATAAAATAGCTGTTTTATCTCCTCTGATATGCAAATGACGGTCAATACAGTTTTCTGTAATATTTAGCTTTGCTCCTTCAAACCATTTGAACTCAGTTTTCTCAAAATTATAGTCCAAAACGGTATCCCATTTTTTCCTCCAAACAAAGTGTTCTTCTGCTATTTCTTCCCAAAATAATTCTGGATTTCTAACGGACTTTCTATATACTTGAAAATATTCTTCTAATGTTTTTACGTGGTAGTTACTCATTCTTATACTCCTTTTTATTTTAGCTTAAGCTACTAAAATAAATCATTTTTAATTGTTTATCAATTTATTAATTCTTCTTCTTAAAACATATACTAACTTTCATCTTCTTGTTGCAATAAACGTGAATGTATAATAAAACGAACTCCTAAAGGAATTTCTAATGAAAAACTTGCTCCTCTTCCTTCAGTTATATCAATGGTTAAGTGCGTGTGCTTCCAGTATTCATATTGATCTTTATTCATATAAAAAGGAACTTCATCTAACACACCTAACAGAATATCACTTTCATCTAAATACATTTCATCTTTAGGAAAAATCATTGGTGATGATCCATCACAACACCCTCCACTTTGATGAAAAATTAATTCGCCATGTTGCTTTTTTAGTTTTTTAACTATTTCTTTTGCTGCATCTGTTATTGCTACTCTTTGCATATTATATTTTTTTATAAAATACTGAGCTTTTTAAAGCTCAGTATTTTCAAACAACTAAAAGAACCCTAACTTGTTTTTATCATACGATATCAACATGTTCTTAGTTTGACGATAGTAATCCATCATCATTAAATGGTTTTCTCTACCAAATCCTGATTTTTTATACCCTCCAAATGGTGCGTGGGCTGGATAAGCATGATAACAATTTACCCAAACTCTTCCTGCTTTAATAGCTCTTGGAATTTGATATAACTGATGTGCATCTCGTGTCCACACTCCTGCTCCTAATCCGTACATGGTATCATTTGCTATTTCTAGCGCTTCTGCTTCATCTTTAAACTTTGTCACACACACAACAGGCCCAAAAATTTCCTCTTGAAATACGCGCATCTTATTGTGTCCTTCTAAAATAGTTGGTTTAATATAAAATCCATTTGCTAACTCTCCTTCTAGTGTATTAACTTCTCCTCCACATAGCACTTTCGCTCCTTCTTCTTTTCCTATTTTAATATACGCTTGAATTTTTTCATATTGATCATTTGATGCTTGTGCTCCTACCATTGTGTTTACATCATACGGACTTTTTTGTACAATTGCTTCTGTTCTTGCCACCACTCGCTCCATAAACTTATCATAGATGTCTTCTTGTACTAAAATACGTGAAGGACAGGTACAAACTTCTCCTTGATTAAAAGCAAATAACACCGCTCCTTCAATTGCTTTATCTAAAAAAGCATCATCTTCATCCATTACACTATTAAAGAAGATATTTGGAGACTTACCTCCTAACTCCATCGTAACTGGATTTAAGTTTTTAGAAGCATACTGCATTATTAACTGTCCTGTAGTAGTTTCTCCTGTAAATGCTACTTTATCTATTCTTGGGCTTGATGCCAATGGTTTTCCTGCTTCTGGACCAAAACCATGAACTACATTAATAACTCCTGGAGGAAAAACATCGGCTATTTTTTCCATTAACAATGTTGCTGATGACGGAGTTTGTTCTGCTGGTTTTAATATTACACAGTTACCTGTAGCCAATGCTGGTGGCAACTTCCACGATAACATTAAAAGAGGAAAGTTCCAAGGAATAATTTGCCCCACAACCCCCAAAGGTTCTTTAATGTTCATTGATAAGGTATTTTGATCAAGCTCTGTTGCACTTCCTTCTTCTGCTCTAATGGCAGCCGCAAAATAGCGCCAATGATCTACTGCCAAAGGAACATCAGCATTTAATGTTTCTCGTATTGGTTTTCCATTATCACAGGTTTCTACTAATGCAAACTCTTCTAAATTTGCTTCAATTATATCTGCTACTTTATTTAGCAATGAAGCTCGTTCTGCTGCTGAAGTGTTTCCCCAACTTTCCTTCGCTGCATTGGCTGCATCTAAAGCTAGTTCTATATCTTCTTTTTGTGATCTTGGATATTTTGCTATGATGCTATTATCAACTGGAGATTTATTTTCAAAATATTCTCCACCTAAGGGAGATACAAACTTCCCATTGATAAAATTTGCATACGTGTCTTTAAATTTTGGTTTCGTGTAACTCATAAAACTTTGTATTTTTGTTCTTTACTTAAATTAACTATCCCGAAATAACACTTCTACAATCAACTTGTGTTAAAAATGAGTATTTCGTAATTTTTGTAAAATTAAAATATCATATAGTCAATATATTGAACATATTTATTAAATTGTAACACATATCTATTATCTCAAAAAAAGGATAAATAGATTTTTGTACTATTGATTATGAACCATTTATTAAGTCGACATAAAGAAAGTAGAAAACTTACTACTTTAATAGAGAACAGAACTACGTATAATGCCGAATATGCTGAGTTGAATATTTTTGAGACTCATAAAAGTGCTGAACAGGTTTCTTTGACTTTTGATTTTCCTGTGATTGCAAGTATGCTCACTGGAAAAAAAGTAATGCATTTAGAAGGCATGGAACCTTTTGATTTTTTCCCTGGTGAATCTGTGGTAATGCCAACTAATAAAGAGATGATTATAGATTTCCCCTTGGCTGAAAAAAATAATCCTACTCAATGTTTGGCTTTAGGTATTGACTCTGATAAGATTGATGAGATAGTAGATAAGTTTAATCACAATGTTACTATAGAGCGCGAAAACAATAATTGGAAATTAAACGAAACTTCTTCTCACCTTGTTCATAATACGGATATTAATCATTTAGTTGGACGTTTAGTACATACGTTTACCGATCAAAACAAATCTAAAGACATTCTTCTTGATCTTATGATACAGGAATTGATTGTTAGATTATTACAAACGAAAGCTAAAGCTTTTATCTTAAACGATCCTTCTGACACGCTTACAGACACCCGCATTGGTATGGTTATTAAGTTTATAAAAAACAACCTCACAAATAAAGATATTACTGTAGAATTGTTAGCTAAGAAAGCTTGTATGAGTACATCTCATTTTCATAAAAAGTTTAAAAACACCTTGGGAATCTCTCCTATTGACTATATAAATTCTGAAAAGATTAAATTTTCTAAAAAACTTATAAAGCAATCTAAAAACCTACGAATCTCTGAAATAGCCTACAAATCAGGTTTTAATAACATTAGCTATTTCAACAGACAGTTTAAAAAAATGGAGATGATTACTCCTCAGCAGTTTAAAAAGTCTTTTATAAAAGAGTAAATCATCAACTTTTTTCAAAAAACTTTTATAGCTACATTTGTTTGATATGATGATATCTCTTTTTCTAGATGTTTTAAGTACTAATTTGTACATAGTCTTACTCTTTTTTATTGTGGCTGTTCTATACTCTTCTGTCGGATTTGGTGGTGGTTCCAGTTACTTGGCTGTTTTAGCACTCACTGGCTTACTTTTTACACAAATAAGAGCTACAGCATTACTTTGTAATGTAATGGTTGTTACAGGTAATGTTTTACTTTATATGCAACAAAAACAATATAATTGGAAAAAGGTTATTCCGCTTACTTTATTTAGTATTCCTATGGCTTTTTTGGGTGGCTATTTACGAATAAGTCAAACTTTTTTCTTTATTCTTTTAGGTTTCACACTACTTTTTGCTGCTATTACCATGTGGAGTTCAAACAAAGTAGTTACCAACAGCAATAAAACTACCGATTTAAACATAGCAAAAAATGCAGGTTATGGCGGAATTATTGGTTTTATTTCTGGAATGGTTGGAATTGGTGGTGGTATTTTCTTAGCTCCGTTACTTCATTTAACCAATTGGGACACTCCTAAAAAAATAGCTGCTACAGCAAGCTTTTTTATTTTAGTAAATTCTATATCTGGATTGATAGGTCAATATGTGAACCCTGAATTTTCTATCGACTGGAAGCTTACTTCTATTTTATTAATTACTGTTTTTATTGGTGGTCAAATTGGTAGTAGAATGAGTAACCAATTCTTTAATTCCACACAACTGAAAAAAGCAACCGCTATTCTAATTGCCTTTGTAAGTATTCGGATTTTAATTAAGTATTTATATTAGCCAATTATTCATATTATTTTCTTCTACATAAAAAAAGCAACGTAAACACGTTGCTCTTTCATCCCCTAAACATAGATAACTATTTCTTAGCCTAACCAAGCATTCATCATCCACAATGTTTTTTCTTGTTCTGCAATAAAGTCACTCATCATTGAGTTTGTTCCTTCATCTTCTGCTTCATCAGACAAATCAAGAATTAAACGTTCTATTTTTAATAGTTCTGATAACGAATCAATAATTAATTTTACTGCTTCAACATCATTTGAAATATTTTTTCCTACTGGTACTTTTGATACACTAGTGTAATCTTCAAAAGTATGCAATGGTGTTCCTTGTAATGTTAAAATACGTTCTGCTATTAAGTCTACTTTTTCTTGTGCATCTGTATAAAATTCTTCAAACTTCATATGCAACTCAAAAAAGTTTTTCCCTTTAATATTCCAGTGTAAACCTCTTGCATTTTGGTAATATACTTGAAAGTTTGCTAGTAGGGCATTTAACTCTTTTACTAAGTTTTCAGTTTTTTGTTTATCTAATCCTAAAATTGTAGTTGACATATTGTTTTGATTTTAAGTTTTTTACTTTTTCTATTACAAATTTAAGGCAAGTTTTAACAGTTTTACTATAAACGTAATCGATTGTTTTAATATCTTTATCAAAAATTATTATTGAAATGACTATAACACAATTAAAATATACACTAGCCGTTGCTGAATATAAAAACTTCACCATAGCTGCAGAACATTGCTTTGTCACGCAACCAACGTTAAGTATGCAAATTCAGAAATTAGAAGAAGAACTAGATGCTAAAATTTTTAACCGCTCAAAAAAGCCTATTGAATTAACTGAAGTTGGTAAGCGTATTGTAGAGCAAGCTAAAGTAATTGTTGATGAAAGTAATCGTATTATTGATATTGTACATCAACAAAAAGGCTATGTAGGTGGTGAGTTTAGACTAGGAATAATCCCTACAATTATGCCTACACTACTTCCTATGTTTTTAAAAACATTTAGTAAGAACTACCCTAAAGTTCAATTAGTTATTGAAGAATTAACTACAGAAGAAATTGTTAGAAAGTTAATGGATGGTTATATAGATGCTGCTATTGCTGCTACTCCATTAGAAAATGAAGCCATAAAAGAGCGTGTTTTATATTATGAACCTTTTGTAGGTTTAGTTCCAAGTGAACATCGATTATTTAAACAAAAGAAATTAAAAGTTGATGATTTAGAAGTTGATGATATTTTATTGTTAGAAGACGGACATTGTTTTAAAGACAGTGTAATTAATCTTTGTAGAACTAATAAAAGAAGCTCTACACATCACTTTCAGTTAGAAAGTGGAAGTTTTGATACATTAATAAAGTTATCTAAAGACGGATTAGGAATGACCTTACTTCCTTATTTAAATACGCTGGATTTAAATGAACGAGACAAAACTCATTTAAGAGAATTTGAATCTCCATCTCCTGCACGTGAAGTTAGCTTGATTTATCACAAATCGCAATTAAAAATGCAATTGATTGAAGCTTTAAAAAGTACTATTGACAGTGTAATTAGAGGCGCTATTGCTTTTAGTGATGTAGAAATTATAAGTCCACTTCAGAAAAAATAAACCTCATTAAGCTAACATTTTAAAATAACTGACCTAGCTATGGGATGGAAAATATCATGCGTAATTATTAACTCTAACAAAGAAATAGAGAAAGAAAAACTCTTAAATAGTATCGGTTTTCATAATCTAAAAAAAATAGTTCCTAAAACGTTTGAAGAGGTTATGTTACCTCCTGGTAATACCGTTTATATTACAAAATACAAAGGAAATTGGATAATATGTGAACAAGAATTACCCATAAAATCATTTGAAGAAAATACTTCCTATGAGGAAAATACACTATCTGATTTTTTCCCTGATACAGAAATATGTTCTATTGCTATTCAAAGCACTGTTAATTTTTGGGGATATTCTGTTACTAAAAATAATCAAAAATTAAGGGTTAAAGGAGGAACATCAGAACTAGGCACCTTTATTGATTTCGGTAAACCTCTTAAAGAGGAAGAAAAACTATTATCTAAGTCAAAAATAGATGAAAATGGAAATAGGTTTTATAATTTCGATGAATTTACTGAAGGAGAATTTACTGAAGATCAAGTAGGTGAAAATTTTGTATTTGAGTTATGTACAAGGTATTTTGGAAAGCAATTGGATTCAGATGATGAGTTATTATTTGATACTAATTTCGAAGGATATAGTTTTTCAAAAACACCTACTAACATAAGAAAAGTTTCTTCTCCTCTTGATAACTTAAATAAAAACACTCAACTAAACACGAAATTCCTAAAGTATCTATTATTTATAGTTGTAATAATCATTATATGCCTAATTCTAAAAAACACATAAAAAATCCCGCTAATAGCGGGATTTTTTATTTTTTATCGCTCTGCGATTTAAAAACTATATTCTGATAAAGGTTTTGGAAAATCTTCTGGATTTGCAGCTAAGTGATAACGAGGGTCATCTACTGCTTCTTCAATAACATCTGCAAAAATCGGGCTTGCTTTATATAACAATACCTTACAATCTTCACTTAAATGTTTTAAGGTTACCTTCTTCCCTGCTTTTTGATATTTTTCTACTAATATAAAAATAGCTTCAATAGCTGAATGGTCTGAAATACGCGATTCTACAAAATCAATTTCCACGTTAGCAGGATCATTTTTAATATCAAACTTTTCGTTAAAAGCAGTAATACTTCCGAAGAATAAAGGTCCCCAAATTTCGTAAATCTTAGTTCCATCTTCTTTAAAACGTTTTCTCGCTCTAATTTTTTTTGCATTTTCCCAAGCAAAAACTAATGCTGAAATAATTACCCCAACAAATACAGCAATTGCTAAATCAAAAATTACAGTTACCGCAGATACTATAATTAATACAATTGCATCCGATTTTGGAATTTTATTCATAATTCTAAAACTAGACCATGCGAACGTATCAATAACCATCATAAACATTACTCCTACTAAAGCTGCGATAGGTACTTGTTCAATATATTTATCTGCAAAAAGGATAAAAATTAATAAAGTAACCGCCATCATAACTCCTGATAAACGCCCTCTACCACCTGCGTTAATGTTAATTACTGTTTGACCAATCATACCACAACCACCAGTTCCTCCAAACAATCCACTTAACATATTTCCAGCTCCTTGTGCTACACATTCTTTATTACCATCACCTCTTGAATCTGTTAACTCATCCACTAAATTCATCGTCATTAACGTTTCAATCAACCCAACTGAAGCTGCTAAAAAGGCATACGGTGCAATAAACTTTAATGTATCTAAATTAAATGGCAAATTACTCCAAAGTTCTGCTAAATTCATTTTCTTAGAAATTTCATCAAAACCATTTAAACCAGCTCCTCCTCCATCTCTAATAAAATCTCCAACATTTATAGACTCTAATCCACCGAAAATAGATACAAACGTAACAATTAAAATAGCTGTTAACGCTGCTGGTACTTTTGTTGTTAATTTTGGAAGCAACCATATAATTAGCATCGTTAACAACACTAACCCAACCATAGTATATAGCTTTGTTCCTTGTAAAGTAGATTTTACTACCCCACTATCTTTTACTGAATAAAATCCGCCATTTTCAATATTATAAACAACTTTTTTTGTTTTTGCATCAAAAACTTGTGTTTCTGATTTTACAAAAACTTCCTGGTTTGTTTCATTATTAATAATTGAATTTCCTTTAATTGAAAACAATGCAGCACTTGATACTAGATCTTGTACCTCATTATCTGCAACTTTATACACCAACTCTTTCGATTCAGTTTTACGCATATTTTGACCAAAAATGTCCTTCTTATTTTCTTTGAACATTCCTAGTTGAGCTATAAAAATAACTATAGCTAAACCATTTACGAATCCCATCATTACTGGATGTGGAATTAACCGAACTAATTTCCCTAATTTAAATACTCCTGCTAACACTTGAATAACTCCCATTAAAACTACAGCTGCTAGTAAATAAAAGTATCCCATATTTTCTACAGGAGTATCAAACAGCAGTCCTTTTGCATGTCCTTCCTGTATCATGTTTACAAAAATTACTGCCACAGCACCAGCTGCTCCTGAAATTAAACCAGGTCTTCCTCCAAAAATTGCAGAAACAATCCCTACCACGAAAGCTCCAAACAAAGCTACAATAGGACTAATTTGAGCTACGAAAGCAAAAGCTACTACCTCTGGTATCATTGCTAACGATACCGTAATACCTGCTAACGAATCGTCTTTTATATTAATCTTCTTACTTTTAATGTATTTCATCATAATTTCTAAGAGTCTTTTGTAAAAATGCGCAAATGTAAAGATAATTTTATAGACCAAGTTTTAGGTTTCATTAAGTTTAATTTTGTCAGCGTAAATTTTTGCCTTAATTTTGAACGTTGAACTATCAAACCAATTTGGTAGCAACAAATGAGCAGAAAAACACTACTTACTTCGAAAGAAATTGAAATCATTCTGCATCGATTAGCGTGTCAGTTAATCGAGAATCACAACGATTTTTCTAATACCGTTTTAATAGGATTACAACCTAGAGGCTCTTATTTAGCTAATCGATTGGCTAAATTATTAAGAGAAGAGTATCAAATTAAAGGCCTAAAATTAGGCTTGTTAGATATTACCTTTTATCGTGATGATTTTCGCAGAAGAGAAGAACCATTAGAAGCCACCTCTACACAAATTGACTTTTTAATTGAAGGAAAAAAGGTGGTTATTATTGATGACGTATTATTTTCAGGAAGAAGCGTTCGAAGTGCTTTAACAGCACTACAATCGTATGGAAGACCTGATAATATTGAGTTATTAGTATTAATAGATCGTCGCTTTAGCCGTCATTTACCTATTCAACCTAATTATAGAGGAAGACAAGTAGATGCCATCAATGAAGAAAAAGTAGTTGTGAACTGGCAAGAAACTCATAAAGAAGATACAATTTACCTTGAACCCAAGCCCTCAAAGCTTGATTAGTTATGATTAAAAAAACAAACTAAAATGAAGCAGTTAAGTGTTGAACATTTATTAGGAATCAAATACCTTAACAAAAATGACCTTGAGCTTATTTTTGAAACTGCCGCTCATTTTAAAGAAGTCATTAACCGACCTATAAAAAAGGTTCCTTCGTTACGTGATATTACCATCGCTAATTTATTTTTTGAAAATAGCACACGTACAAAGCTTTCTTTTGAATTAGCTGAAAAACGTTTATCTGCTGATGTTATTAATTTTTCTGCAGGGCAATCTTCAGTAAAAAAAGGAGAAACTTTAATTGATACTGTTAACAATATTTTGTCGATGAAAGTTGATATTGTTGTGATGCGACATTCAAATGTAGGAGCAGGAATTTTCTTATCAAACCATGTAGATGCTAAAATTATTAATGCTGGAGACGGTACACACGAACATCCAACACAAGCATTATTAGATAGTTTTTCTATGCGTGAAGCTTTAAATAGCGACTTAAAAGGAAAGAAAGTTGTAATTGTTGGTGATGTTTTACACTCACGTGTAGCTTTATCAAATATTTTTGCACTACAATTACAAGGAGCTAAAGTAAAAGTTTGTGGACCTAGTACGTTAATTCCTAGATACATTTCTAGTTTAGGAGTTGAAGTGGAAACAAATCTAAAAAAAGCTTTAGAGTGGTGTGATGTTGCTAATGTATTACGTGTGCAACACGAACGTATGGATATAAAATACTTTCCATCAACTAGAGAATACACACAACTTTTTGGTATTAACAAAGAAATATTAGGCAGTCTTGGCAAAAAAATTGTCATAATGCACCCTGGACCTATTAATAGAGGGGTAGAACTAACAAGTGATGTTGCCGACAGTGATCAATCAATTATTCTAAACCAAGTAGAAAATGGAGTTGCTGTTCGTATGGCAGTTATTTATTTGTTAGCACAACAAATAAAAAGATAGTCATGAATATAACTGATAAAACTAATTACACCCTAGTAACTTCTGATGAAAGAACATTTTCTGACTTCTTTGAAAGCTTTGAAAATGAACATGTAAACCTTACAGATAAAAATTTAATTGTTGTAATTTCAGAAGAATTTAATCCCTCTAACAAAAATATTTTACTATTTTTGGAATACGCAGAAAAACATCAAAACAATGGCACATCTTTTGTTGTTATATCTAAAGATGTTACTATTGATGATTTTCCTGAAACTTTTAACATTGTTCCTACTTTAATTGAAGCAGAAGATGTTATAGAAATGGAAAACATTCAGCGTGATTTAGGTTTTTAACCTTTAATTTTAATAATTATCCATCCCCTAAACGATAATTTATGATAAAAAAAATACTTTTTATAACTTTTTTCTTAACTATTTCTGTTGCTTTTTCACAAGAAAAATCAATTAATAAGTTAATAGCATCTCCTAACCCTTTTACGAACAATACTACTATTTACTTTAATGCTAAACATAGTCAAACAGTTATTTTAACTGTTAGAAATGTACTAGGTAAAACTGTTTATAATAAAGAGCTTAAAGTGGTTAAGGGACGTAACTCTTTCCCTTTTCAACGTAATGATTTAAAGTCTGGTATGTACATTTATGCAATACAAAGTAATAAAGAAATAATTTCAAAACGCTTTGTAATCAAATAAATGAGTTTACACTTAACTGTTTTAGGTTGTCATTCTGCTACTCCAAGAGCTAATGCCTACCCTACCGCTCAATACTTAGAAATTAACAATCGTCATTTTTTAATTGATTGTGGAGAAGGTACACAACGCCAAATGCGAAAATACAAGGTTGGTTTTTCAAAAATAAACCATATTTTTATTTCTCATTTGCATGGTGATCATTTTTTTGGTTTGGTTGGACTCATCGCTACTTTTGGGATTCTAAACAGAGAAAAAGAGTTACATATTTACGGCCCAAAAGGCATAAAAGAAGTGACAACACTTCAGTTAAAAATTTCAAAATCGTGGACTAAATATCCTATTATTTTTCACGAATTAGAATCAAAAGAAAGTGAGCTTATTTTTGAAGATGATAAAGTTTCTGTAAGAACCATTCCTTTAAATCATAGAGTGTATACTAATGGTTTTTTATTTACTGAAAAACCTAAACTTAGAAAGTTACACATTGAGAATATTCAGCAATATAACGAAATAGAAACTTGTGACTTTCATAACATTAAAGCTGGTAAAGACTTTACACTCTCTACGGGTGAAGTAATTCCTAATGAAGAGCTTACAATTGATCCTCCTAAACCTTTAAGTTTTGCTTTCTGTAGTGACACTGCCTATAAACCAGACATTGTTCCTATTATTAAAGATGTAGACTTGTTATACCACGAAGCTACATTTTTAAAAGACAGAGAAGATTTATGTGATAAAACTAAACATTCTACTGCAGAACAAGCAGCTTCTATTGCTAGTAAAGCAAATGCAAACAAATTAATTATTGGGCATTATTCTAGCAGGTATAAAAACATTAACGATTTTAAAATTGAGGCTCAAACAGTTTTTAAGAATACTGAATTAGCGGAAGCAGGGAAACGATATAGTACTAATTCTTTTCCTGTTGAAATTTTAAATTAATACTGCTTTGTTGATAGAAGTACCAAAGTACATGCTATTTCACTCTCAATACCATTTTCCTTTAACAACTCCATAAGCTCAATATTTTCGGTTCCAGGGTTAAAAATCACTCTGCGAGGTTGTAAGTTAATTATATACTCATAATAAGATTCCTGTCGCTTTGGATTTAAATATAAAGTTACAGTATCAATATTTTCGAAAAAAATATTTTCTGTTTTAATAGCTACATCTGCAACAATTCCTTTTTGTAAACCAATTGCTACAGTTTCTATTCCATTATCTCTTAGCCTTTTAATAGCTATATTCGAATATCTAGAGGATTTTAAAGAGGCTCCTAGTACCAAAGTTCGTTTTTTCATTTTCTGTTAATAATACGTTAAACTCTCTTAAGTTAAGTAACAAAGTTAGGTAATAAAGAGTCTATTAAGCATCAAAACAATTCAAAAACAACAAAAATGAAAAACATATTACTAATACTTTTAGCTGTATTTACTACAAGTATTTATGCACAAATGCCTAAAAGTAGCCTACCCAAACCAGGAGTAATTTCTGGTAAAGTAGTCGATCAAGCAACCAAGCAACCTCTTCCCTATGTAAATATTATAATCAAAGATATTGCCAAAAAAATTATTACTGGTGGAATTACTGATGACAATGGCTTATTCTCTATAAAAAATATACCTGAAGGAAATAGTATTGTTGAAGTTCAGTTTATAGGGTATAGAACATTCTCTAAACCTATTTCTGTAAGTCGTAAATCAAGCAATGTTAATTTGGGCACTATTCCTCTAGAGGAAGATAGCACTACTTTAGATGAAGTAGAAATTAGAGCAGAAACTTCTTCAGTAACTCAAAAAGTAGACAGAAAAGTTATTAACGTTGGTAAAGATTTGACCTCAGCAGGAGCTACTGCTTCTGATTTATTAAATAACGTACAATCTGTAAGTGTTGATAGCCAATCAGGTAACATTAGTTTGCGTGGTAACGAAAATGTACGTGTATTAGTTGATGGTAAACCTACCAACATTCCTGCTTCTGAGTTATTAAAACAAATACCTTCATCATCTATTAAAAGTGTTGAGTTAATTACCAATCCTTCTGCTAAATACAACCCTGAAGGAATGAGTGGTATTATTAACATAATTCTTAATAAAAATGCCAATATGGGCTTTAATGGTTCTATAAATACTGGAGTTGAAGCTGGTCATTATGTTCGTTACAATGCTTCTACAAACATGAATTACAAAACAGGAAAAGTGAACTTTTTTGGTAACTATGGCTTTAGAGGTGGTGATAATTACAATTTTGGATACATTAGTAGACCTGGAGAAAATTATCAAGACTTTATTTTTCAGAATGATGATGAATCACATTTATTTAAAATTGGAGCAGACATTTATTTAGATGATAAAAACACTCTTTCGCTTTACACAACTCAAAACTGGTTTAATGTTTTTGCTAAAGGACGTGCTATAATTACAGATAATAATGGTAATTTAATTGAACATTCACCTAATACTCAAAACAATGAAAGTCATAATCAAACCTATAATGTAAATTATAAACATGATTTTGAAAAAGAAGGACATAACATAGAGTTTGAAGCTAACTATTCTAAAAACAATGCTCCAAACTACTTAAATAATTACTTCTTAGAAGGTACTCAACCTGATTATTTCAATGATATTAATAATGATAGAAAAAGTACATTATTAAATTTAGATTATACAAACCCTATCTCTAAAAATGGTAAACTTGAGTTAGGTTTAGAGTATCGAGTAAATAATACCGACAATGTAAACCTAACAAAACAACAAATTGTATTAGAAGATATTAATGGAAATAAAACATATAGAGATGTAGGAGATTCTTATTTTACTTATGACAGAGATATTTATTCTGCTTATATAAACTATGGTCATAAGTTTGGAAAATTATCTATGCAATTAGGTGCCCGTTTTGAGCAATATAAAATTGAAGGAAACTTTACAGGACTAGATGAAAATGGTGATGTAAAGAAAGATAAAGTTACTGATGATATTTTCAGCGTATACCCTTCTGCTTTTTTTACTTACAATCCTAATGATGCAGATCAATTTCAGTTAAGCTATAGTAAAAGAGTTGATAGACCAGGAATACAGCAAGTAAACCCTATTAGAGAATGGAGTACTCCTTTAATTACTTCTGTAGGTAATCCTGATCTTGTTCCTCAATTTACAAACTCAGTTGAATTTAATTATACAAGAAAAATAAAAGGTGGTTCAATAACATTAGGAAGTTTTTATAGAAACATCACTGATGTAATTAATAGAGCTACTTACATGGATCCTTTAGATGAAACAAACACTAGGCAAATATTAACTTTTGCTAATTTTGATGACACAGACGCTTACGGTTTAGAATTTTCTGCTAGTTATAAGATAGCAAAATGGTGGAGAGCAAATGCTAGTATGGATTATTATTCTCAAAAGCAATTTGGAACTACTGATTTAAGCGACCCGAACTCACCAACTATTGAAGTCAAAACAGATATTTTTAATGCTCGTATAAGTAATAGTTTTACAGTATCTAAAAAATTACGTTTACAATTGTTTGCAATGTATAGAGGTCCAAGAGAAGACATTCAATGGAATGTTGACCCTATGAAAATGGTAAATATTGGTGCTAATTATAGTATTCTTAAAGGAAAAGGAAATATTAACCTTAGAGTAAATGATATCTTTAACGATATGAGATTTAAGTTTAATTCTGAAAGGCCTTTTGTTCAAAATGGACGTTTTAAATGGGAAAGTAGAACTGCTTATATTGGATTTAACTATAGATTTGGTGGAGGAAAAAACAAAGCTCGTGCCAGAAAACAACGTGATAATAATGAAAAGCAAGGAGGCGGAGGCTTCATGTAGCATTACATTTCTTTAATTATTTAAAAAAAACGAAGTTAAATACTTCGTTTTTTTTATTTTTAGCAGAATTTCATTCCCTTCAATATATGAAAAGATTGCTAATATTAATTTTATTCCTAAGTACTTATTTGAGCCTAGCTCAAAACCTACAGGTTACAGGAACTATTTTAGATAAAAAAAATAACCAACCAATACCCTTCGTTACTATTTCTTGTAAAAATACTTCTGACAAAATAATTACTGGTAGTATCTCTGATGAAAAAGGGAATTTTAAAATTGAAAAACTTCCAAAGGAAAATTTACTTTTAACTTTTCAATTTATTGGTTACAGAGCTTTTGAAAAGAAAATTGACTTAAAAAAGAATAGTAAAATAGGAACAATTTTTCTTGAAGAAAATACTACTCAATTAGATGAGGTTGAAATACAAGGAGAAACTTCAACTATTATTCAAAAAATTGACAGAAAAGTCATTAATGTAGGTAATGACTTAACAGCTGCTGGAGCTACCTCTTTAGAAATGCTTGAAAATATTCCTTCAATAGATATTAATCAACTTTCTGGAACTATAAGTTTACGAGGTAATGAAAATGTTAGAGTTTTAGTGAATGGAAAACCTTCCAACGTAAATACAGCTCAATTATTAAAACAAATACCTTCCAACTCAGTAAAAAGTGTTGAAATAATTACAAATCCTTCAGCAAAATACACTCCTGAAGGTATGAGTGGTATTATCAACTTAATCCTAAAAAAGAACACCAAAATTGGTTTTAATGGTAGTATTATTGCAGGTATTAAGCACAGTAGAAACACCAAACCCGACATAATCTTAAACACCAATTACAAGGCAGGAGTTACTAATTTTTATCTAAACTATAATACTAGTTGGGGCGATTATGAAACTTTCAATAACTTAACAAGAGTAGACAGTAATCTGTCTCAAAACCTTTACTTTTTAAATAATTCTGAAAATCATAACATCAAATTTGGAATAGATATAGATCTTACAGCTAAAAGTATTTTATCTATATACACTTATCAAAATTTCGATAACAATAGTTTAATAACGAATACACTAGTAACCGAAAACAATTCTTTGACTTTTGACAATAGAAGTTTTTCTAATTACAATCAAAAAAATGAAACCTATAATGCTGATTATGTTTACAATTTTGATGATAAAGGACAGAATTTAGAGATTGAACTTAATCACTCTCTAACCAAAAATCCTGAAAAAACAACTAACGAAGAGTTTATAAATCCCAGTTCAAAAGAATATAATTATACAAATGACATTAAAGACACTCGTAAACTTTGGTTGTTGAACATTGATTATATAAAACCTATAAAGTCAGGAAAACTAGAATTAGGATTTGAATTTAGAAAGCAAGATTTTTACAATCTAATACTTACCGATAGAGAAAACATAAATGATTCTGCTTCTCTTGAACCTATAGGAAATACAACGTTAAATTATGATAGAGATATTTATTCAGGATATATAAATTTCAACAAGGAGTTCAAAAAAATTTCAATTCAGACAGGTTTAAGATTAGAACAATTTTACCTAGATGCTCTTTTTTCGAATACAGAACAAGGAAACACCACTTTAAAAAATAATATTTTTAGTTGGTTTCCTTCATTATCAATTCTATACAGCTTTACTGAAAAAGATAAGTTACAACTTGCCTATAGTAGGAGAATTGACAGACCTTCTGCATATCAGATAACACCAATTCAAGAGTGGTTTTCTCCTCTAACTATATCAAGAGGAAACCTTAATTTACAGCCGCAATTTACAAACTCTCTAGAGCTTAATTATACTAAAACAGTCACTAAAGGTTATATATCATTCGGAACATTTTATCGAAGAACAAATGAAAAAATTGGTCGACTATTGCAGCAAGATGAACAAAATTCAGACAAAGTCATTACTTCGTTTACCAATTACGATTATGCAGATAGTTATGGTATTGAACTTTCTTCTAGTTTTAAGCCAAAAAAATGGTGGACACTCAATTCTTCTTTTGAAACGTACATTCAAGACTCTCAAGGTGTTTTAAATGGTAACTTTGAAACGGTAAAAAACACCTTAGTAAAAGGACGTATAAGCAACTCTTTTAAAGCTTCAAAAAAACTGAGCTTCCAGTTATCAGGTATTTTTAGAGGTAAAAGTAAAAACATTCAGTATTCTATAGAACCATATACTATGATTAATGCCGGAGCTAGGTTAAAGCTATTTGACGGTAAAGGAAGTATTACCTTAAGAAGTACTGACATTTTTAATAATGTAAATTTTGATTATACATCTAACACCCCTTTTATGCAAAAAGGAAAGTATACACTAGAGTACAACTCTGTCTACCTAGGATTTTCCTATAATTTTGGAAGTGGAAAAAACAAAAGTAAAGGCAGAAAATACAGAGATAATAATGAAGCACAAGGAGGTATGTTTTAATAAAAAATCCGAAGTTAATACTTCGGATTTATTTATTTTATAAATAGGTAGTCTAACATTACCAACGAATCACTACCGATCCCCAAGTAAATCCACTACCAAAGGCAGCTAACACTACCAAATCACCATCATTTATTTTTCCTTTTTCCCAAGCTTCTGTCAATGCTATAATAACCGAAGCAGCAGTAGTATTACCATACTTCATAATATTATTATACACCTTGTCATCAGATAACTGGAACTTCTTTTGAATAAATTGTGCAATACGTAAATTCGCTTGATGAGGAATTAACATATCAATATCTTCCTTTTGCAGTCCGTTTGCTTGTAATCCTTCCATAATAGCTTCTGAAAAACGAACGACTGCATGCTTAAATACAAACTGACCGTTCATATATGGATAATACGAAGTATCATCTGGGTCATTGGCCTCTATGATTTCAGGAACCCAACGTCCTGTTGAAGGCCCTTCTAGCATTAATTCTTTCGCAAACTTTCCTTCAGAATGTAAGTGAGAAGATAAAATCCCTTTTCCTTCCTCTTCCGAACGTGATAAAACAGCTGCTCCTGCTCCATCTCCAAAAATTACAGTAACTCCACGACCACGTGTAGAACGTTCTAAACCACCTGAATGATTTTCAGAACCAATTACTAAAACATTTTTATACATTCCTGTTTTGATAAATTGATCAGCAACAGAAAGTGAATAAATAAAACCAGAACATTGGTTACGTACATCTAACGCACCAATTGTAGGCATATCTAATAAATCTTGAATTTGTACTCCACCTCCTGGAAAATATAATTCAGGACTCAACGTAGCAAAAATAATAAAATCAATATCATCTTTAGTTAATCCCGCACGCTCAATAGCTATTTTAGCGGCTTTTGCTCCCATTACTGATGTAGAATCATCAGAAGTTTTTGGGTCTATCCAACGACGCTCTTTTATACCAGTTCTCTCCTGAATCCATTCATCACTCGTCTCCATAAACTGAGTCAAGTCATCGTTAGTCACTACGTTCTCAGGAACATAATAACCTAATCCTGTAATTTTTGAGTTATACATATTTTTTATGTTGATTATTCTGTAGTTAACAAATTAAAAGCCTGTAAAAGTATGAATTTTATATAATTCGTACAAAAAGTGCCATCTTGTCATTAATTCTTATTTGGTATTTTTTTTGACTATTTATTCTGCAGAAAATAATATCAATTAAAATATATACTTATGAGTAAAGGAAACATTAATGTATCGGTTGAAAATATATTTCCACTGATTAAAAAATTCTTGTATTCTGACCACGAAATCTTTTTACGTGAGTTAATTTCTAACGGAACTGATGCTACAACTAAATTAAAACATCTTATTTCAATTGGTGAAGCTAAGACAGAATTAGGCGATGCTAAAATTGAAATAAGTATCGATAAAGATGCGAAAACCCTAACCATTAAAGACCAAGGAATTGGTATGACAATGGATGAGGTTGAAAAATACATCAACCAAATCGCTTTTTCTGGTGCAGAAGAGTTCTTAGAAAAATACAAAGACGATAAAAACGAAACAGGTGTTATTGGTCACTTCGGATTAGGTTTCTATTCTGCTTTTATGGTAGCTGATAAAGTAGAAATTTTCACAAAATCATTCAAAGACGAGCCAGCTGCTCACTGGACATGTGATGGTTCACCTGAATATACTTTAGTGAAACACGATAAGTCTGACAGAGGTACAGAAATCGTATTACATATTGCTGAGGATTCTACAGAGTTTTTAGAAGAAGGTAAAATTCGTGGGTTATTAACTAAATACAACCGTTTTAATCAAGTGCCAATTAAATTTGGAACTAAGAAGATAAATGATCCAGATTTTACTCCAAAAACCACTAAAGACGAAGACGGTAAAGAAGTAACTGAGCCTCACAAACAAATTGAAGTTGATGATATCATCAATAATACTGAACCTGCATGGACTAAAAAACCAGCAGATTTAGAAGATGAAGATTATAAAAACTTCTACCGTGAATTGTATCCAATGCAATTTGAGGAGTCTTTATTCCATATTCACTTAAATGTAGACTATCCATTTAACTTAACAGGAATCTTATATTTCCCTAAGTTAACGCAGAACTTGGATATGCAAAAGGATAAAATTCAATTATACCAAAACCAAGTTTTTGTAACAGATAACGTAGAAGGAATCGTTCCTGACTTCTTACAAATGTTAAAAGGAGTAATTGATTCTCCAGACATCCCATTAAACGTTTCTCGTTCATACTTACAAGCAGACGGAGCTGTTAAAAAGATTTCTGGATACATCACTAAAAAAGTAGCAGATAAACTTTCTTCTTTATTCAAAAATAACCGTGAAGACTTTGAACAAAAATGGAACGATATCAAGGTTATCATCGAGTACGGAATGTTATCAGAAGAAAAGTTCTTCAGCAAAGCAAAGAAGTTTGCCTTATACCCTACTGTTGATAATAAATTTTTCACGTTTGATGAGTTAGTTGAAAAAACTAAAGATGCTCAAACTGACAAAGATGGAAATCACATCGTTTTATATGCCGCCAATAAAGATGCGCAACACAGTTATATTGAAGACGCTAAAGCCAAAGGCTATGAAGTATTGTTGTTAGACTCTCCTATCGTTTCGCATTTAATGCAAAAATTAGAAATGGAGTCTGGCGATGCTAAAGTACAATTCAAACGTGTAGATGCTGACCATATTGACAACTTAATTAAGAAAGACGATACAGTAATTTCTAAACTTTCTGACGAAGAAAAAGAGCAATTAAAACCTGTTATTGAAGGAGCTGTAAATAATACAAGTTATACAGTACAATTAGAAGCTATGGATTCTAGTGCTTCTCCTTTCATAATTACAGTACCAGAATTCATGCGTCGTATGAAAGAAATGAGTGCTACTGGTGGTGGAATGATGGGAATGGGTAACATGCCAGAAATGTATAACTTAGTAGTAAATACGAATCACGAGTTAGTATCAGAAATATTAAATGCTGATGAAGACAAGCAAAAACAATTAGTTACACAAGCATTTGATTTAGCTAAATTAGCTCAAAACCTATTACATGGTGAAGAGTTAACAAATTTTATCAAACGTTCATATGAACTAATTAAATAGTCGTTAAGAGTTATATAATTAGTCTTAAACAACGCTAAACTTCATTACAAACTCATGGTTTGTAATGAAGTTTTCTTTTTGTGTTATTGTATTTTAATAGTTTCTTATAATTTTACTGTAACATTACACCTATCTGAATATTATATTAATTGATTAGTTAAGGTAACTTCTACTATTAGTAATAATATTTTCAAAGTCTGATGAAAAACTTTAATTATACTTTATTTTAAGTGTATAACTATTTTTTTCAAGACGATATATGTTAAATTGTTTGAGTACTTAAATAAAATCTTTTACTTTATATAATGGCATACAAAATAAGTATTAACTCTTGAATGTTTCTGAAAATCATAACGTAAAAAAAATAATAACTCCTACTCGATTACAAGAATACGCTGTTGGAGTTTTTAAAACGATTCCTACAAAATCTGGTATAAAAAAAGCTATTAAAAAAGGATTAGTAAAAGTTAACGGTAAAACTGCCTCAACAGCCTTATATATTAAAGGAGGAGAAACTATTGAATTACTTCTTCCTAAAGAAAACTTACAAAAAAAACATTTTAATTTTCCCTTAGAAGTCCTCTTTGAAGATAATTATTTAGCTATTATTTATAAACCCTCAGGAGTTTTAGTTAGTGGAAATTCTTTTGCCACAATTGATAACGCTCTTACACAAAACTTACAAAAAAGTACTCTCTTTGATACTACTCGCCCTCGACCTGTTCACCGATTAGATTATCCTACAAGTGGATTGTTACTCATTGGAAAAACAACTGAAAGTATTATTGTTTTGAACCAACTATTCCAAAAAAAGGAGATTCAGAAAATATATCACGCAATCTGCATTGGTAAAATAGAGAGGAAAGGTGAAATTAACTTTCCTATTGATAATAAAAAAGCTTCTACTTCGTTTGAAGTTATTGAAACTGCTGAGTCACCTAGATTTGATTTCTTGAACTTGGTTAAATTACACCCTAAAACAGGAAGAAAGCATCAACTACGCAAGCATCTTTTCGCTATTGGCAATCCGATTTTAGGTGATAAAGAATACTTTATAGAAAATAAAATATTAAAAGGAAAGGGGCTATTTCTTCATGCTTCAACACTCGAATTCACACACCCTTTTACTAAAGAAACAATCAACATCACAAAAGAACTTCCAAAGAAATTCAAAAAAATATTCCCATAAAAAATCTCCTTTAAAACATATATCTTTGCTGCATGCGAATAGACATTATTACGGTAGAACCCGACTTAATAAAAAGCCCGTTTGAAAACTCAATGATGAAAAGGGCTATTGATAAAGGACTCGCTGAAGTTCATTTTCATAACCTACGAGAATATGGTTTTGGTAATTATCGTCAAATAGACGACTACCAATTTGGTGGAGGAGCTGGAATGGTTTTAATGATTGAACCCATAGCTAAATGTATTGAAAAGCTACAATCTGAAAGAACGTACGATGAAATCATATATATGACTCCAGACGCTAAAACTCTAAATCAAGCTACAGCAAATACCCTTTCTTTAAAAGAAAATATAATTATTTTAACGGGACATTACAAGGGCGTAGATCAACGTGTACGTGATAAATATGTAACCAAAGAAATTTCTATTGGTGACTATGTGTTAACTGGAGGAGAATTGGCTGCAGCTGTTTTATGCGATGCTGTCATTCGTTTAATTCCTGGGGTTTTGGGTGATGAAACTTCTGCTTTAACCGATAGTTTTCAAGATAACTTACTATCACCTCCTGTATATACAAGACCTTCAGAATATGAAGGAATGAAGGTTCCTGAGGTATTACTATCAGGTAATTTTCCTAAAATTGAAGAATGGCGCTCAGAACAAGCTTACAAAAGAACAAAAGAAATACGTCCAGATTTATTAGATTAACTAATAATCAGTGATTTATTTATTTTTTTTATCAAAAGAAAAATTCTAAATTTGCAGCCACAAAATCAACCTCTGACGAAAATCGTGAATGTTGCTTTTATACAACCATAAATAACAAGAAAATGGATTTAGTAAAATTTGTTCAAGACGAATTTGTAACAAAAAACGAATTACCAGAATTCGCAGCTGGAGATACTATTACAGTATACTACGAAATTAAAGAAGGAAACAAAACTCGTACTCAGTTTTTTAGAGGAGTTGTTATCCAAAAAAGAGGAAGTGGAGCTTCTGAAACATTTACTATTAGAAAAATGTCTGGTACTGTAGGTGTTGAGCGTATCTTCCCTATTAACTTACCATCAATCCAAAAGATTGAAGTAAACAAAAGAGGTAAAGTACGTAGAGCTCGTATTTACTACTTTAGAGGTCTTACTGGTAAGAAAGCAAGAATTAAAGAAAGAAGACACTAGAAACTCTTTTGTCATTACCAATCCTAAATGTATTTACTTAGGATTAAAAAACACTAAACCTTATTACAAATTATGTAATAAGGTTTTCTTTTTCTATCATATTTACTAGAAAAATACTGTAAACAACTATGTTTTATAAGCTTATAGTCTACTATTAAAATACCATCTATTTAAAATAAATACTCCATTTTTTCATATTTAACTTAACATTCTAAAACTTAACCTCCTTTCTCTTTTTTTACATCTTTAAACCTCCTTTTTGATATATTTGTTCATAATCAAAAACATAACCATGAAGAAAATCCTCTTAACCATTGTAGCAGCCACTACACTTTTTGCTTCTTGTAAACAAGAAAAAAAAGAAGCGGTTAACACTCCTACTCCAGAAAACATGGAGTTTAATCAGTTATTAAAAGACTATAACGAAGGAAAACTACAGCTAAACCCTGTAAATGCAACTTTTGCGGGTGATAATCGTTTTAACGATCAATTTCCTAACACACTTTCTGACGAATATCAAACAAAAAGCAAGGAGTTTTACAAAAATTACAAAACAAAACTCAACAATTTTAAAGATACCGACTTAACCGAAAGTCAACAAATGAGTAAAGCTGTATTGGATTGGGATTGTGATATGGCATTGGCACAAGCTAGCTATAAAAACGATTTATTAATGCCTATTAACCAAATGTGGACAATTAACCTTACCATGGGGCAATTGGCAAGTGGTAGTAGCGCACAACCTTTTAAAAAAGTTGAAGATTACGACAATTGGTTAAGCAGATTAGACAAATACAACACGTGGTTACAATCGGCTAAAGAACGTATGCAACAAGGTATCAAAGAAGGATATGTTTTACCTAAATCATTAATCAAAAAAGTAATTCCTCAATTCGAAAGCTTAACTGTTGTAAAGAAGTCTTCTGAAGGAATTATCGATTTTTCCGAGCACTTATTCTATTCTCCAATAAACACTTTACCTGCAGATTTTTCTGAGGGTGATAAAACTAGATTAACAGAAGCGTATACCAATATATTGAATGATAAATTAATTCCGTCATTCAAAGCTATGTATGAGTTTTTAAAGACTGACTATTTAGCGGCTGGTAGAGAAAGTAGCGGTATTTCTGATATTCCTAACGGAACAGCATACTACCAACATGCTATCAAAAATTATACGACTACCAACATGACTGCTGATGAAATTCATGAATTAGGGCTAAAAGAAGTTGCTCGAATTTTATCAGAAATGGAGAAAGTAAAAGAACAAGTTGGATTTGAAGGAAACTTAAAAGAATTCTTTGATTTTGTTCGTAACAACAAAGAGTTAATGCCATATACTGAACCGCAACAAATTATTGATAACTTTAATGCGATTCACGAAAAAATGAAGCCACAATTAGAAAAATTATTTGGTAATAAGCCAAAAACTCCATTTGTGGTAAAGCAAACTGAAAAATTCAGAGAAGCTTCTGCTAGTGCTGAATACAACCCTGGTTCGTTAGACGGAACTCGTCCTGGAGTTTTCTATACACCAATTCCTAATGCTACTAAATACAATGTATTTTCTGATGAAGCTTTATTTTTACACGAGGCTATTCCGGGTCACCATTATCAAATTTCATTAACGCAAGAAAATGAAGACTTACCAGATTTTAGAAAAACGTTATGGTACAGCGCTTATGGTGAAGGTTGGGCTTTATATACTGAAAACTTAGGAAAAGAATTAGGTTTATATACAGATCCTTATCAATACTTCGGAATGTTAGGTATGGAAATGCACCGAGCTATTCGCTTAGTAGTTGACACAGGGATACACGCTAAAGGTTGGAGTCGTGAAAAAGCAATTCAATATTCATTAGATAATGAAGCGGAAGGTGAAGCTAGTATCATTTCTGAAATTGAGCGTTATATGGCGAATCCTGGACAAGCATTGTCATATAAGATCGGACAATTAAAAATCCGTGAATTACGCGCTAAGGCTAAAAAAGAATTGGGGGATAAATTCGATATTAAAGAATTCCACAATCAAGTTTTAGAAACTGGATGTATTCCGTTAGCACTTTTAGAAAACAAAATTGACAAGTGGATAGCTTCTCTAAAATAACTTTCTAAATCTTCATAAAAAGTCCGTTCTTATTATTTAGAGCGGACTTTTTTAGTATTTTAGACCTCAATTTATTTATTATGAAAAAGCTATTATACTCCCTATTTATTACCTCATTTACTTTCGCTCAAACAAATACCGAAATTCATTTATTTGACATCAATTCTGAAGATGGACAATGGAAGGTGACCAATGGAAAAAATATTTCTAACAATGATGGGTATGATAGTCAACCTTATTTTTATGATGAAAACACGATCCTATTTGCTTCCAATAGAAATGGACAAACCGATATTGTAAAATATTCTATAGATAGTGAAGCTAAGAGGTTTATTAATAACACACCAAATGGAAGTGAATATTCACCTCAACGAATTCCCAAGTCAAAAGATGTATCGACAGTACGTTTAGATAATAATGGTCTACAACGTTTTTATCAGTATAACTTTAAAACGGGCAAAAGTAAAGAAGTAATTAAAGACTTAGTAGTAGCATACCCTATGTGGTATACTAAAAACCTTGTAATTTCTTCCGTAATTGTAAATGATACTCTTCAACTTTATATGAGTGACTTAAAAAAGAACACTAACATTTCAATAGCTAAACAAACAGGACGTTCATTTCATAAAATTCCAAACTCTAACTTAGTTAGTTTTATGAAACAAAACGGTAAAAAATGGGAAGTTTGGTCATTAAACCCTTTTTCTAAAGAAACTAAAAAAATCGTGTCAACAGGTAAAAGTAAAGATGTTTGTTGGCTTCCTAATGGTACACTGTTAATTGCTTATCAGAATATGATTTTTCAATACAACCCTAAAACAGACAAAGAAATAACTGTTTTTCATCAGTTTGAAAATGAGAACATCAATAATATTTCAAGAATTATGGCAAACCCAGAAGGAACAAAACTAGCAATCGTAGCAGAAGTATCTCCCAGAGCTTTGGCACAAGAACAATTAGAAGCTTATAATAAAAGGGATATAGATGCATTTTTAAAACCTTACGCTAAAGGTGTAAAAGTATATAGTTACCCAAATAAATTAGAATATGAAGGTATTGAAGAAATGCGCAAACGATATGCCCCTAAGTTTGAAACAACAAAAGATTTACACTGTAAAATTATTAGTAGAATAGTTAAAGGAAATGTAGTGATAGATGAGGAAGAAGTTACAGCAAACGGAGCTACCTTTCATGCTGTCGCCATCTATGAAATAGTTAATGGTAAAATTGCTGTGGTTAGGTTTGTAAAATAAATTTATAAGTCTAACTTTTTCACAAAATACACTTCCACAATAAGTAAAAAGAGAATAAATACAATTTATTCTCTTTTTTGTTTTGTAATTTAGTAAGCTAAATTCCTTAATTATGAAAAAATTCATAGTACTATTCTTACTAACTTCTACAACAATATCAGCACAAACCGACACTAAAATATACGATATTATTAATGCTATTTCAGCAAATAGAATTAAATCAGATATTACTACACTAACAAATTTCGGTACCCGTCATACATTAAGCGATACTATTTCAAATACACGTGGAATTGGTGCAGCCCGTCGATGGATTAAGTCTGAATTCGACAAAATTTCTTCTAATTGCAACAACTGTTTAAAAGTATTTTACCAAAAAGACTTTGTAAAAAAAGGAACTAATAGCAGAATCACCAAAGATGTTTGGGTTGTTAATGTTGTTGCTATTCAAAAAGGAACAAAATATCCTAACAATTACATTGTAATGAGTGGTGATATAGATTCAAGAATTTCCGATCCTAATAACTTTATTGATGATGCTCCTGGGGCTAATGACAATGCCTCTGGAATGGCAGGAACTATTGAAGCAGCACGTGTATTAAGTAACTATACATTTGAAAATAGTATTATTTATGTAGGATTGTCTGGTGAAGAACAAGGCTTATTTGGTGGAAAAGGATTGGCTGCTTATGCCAAGGAAAAAAATTGGAATATTGTGGGAGTTATGAATAATGATATGATTGGAAACATAAAAGGTGTTGATGGAATTATAGACAATCGTACATTTAGAATCTTTTCTGAACCCGTACCTCCAACCGAAACTGAACGTCAACGAAAAGCACGTCGCTTTTATGGTGGTGAAGTGGACGGAATTTCACGTCAATTAGCACGTTATATTTATACAACAACTAAAACGTATATGCCAGAAATGAATCCGAAAATGATTTATCGCTTAGATAGGTTTGGTCGTGGCGGACATCACAGACCTTTTAACGATACAGGTTTTGCTGGCATTCGAATTATGGAAGCACATGAAAACTACACGCAACAACACCAAGATATTAGAACTGAAAATGGTATTGAATATGGAGACCGCTTACAATTTGTAAATTTTGAATATGCTAAAAAATTAACTGCTGTAAATGCTATTAATTTGGCTAATATTGCTGCTGCCCCACCTTCACCTAAAAATGTAGGAATTGGCGGTATTGTTGAAGCGTCTGCTAAACTTCAATGGGATAAAGTTAATGGTGCTAAAGGTTATAAAATCTACTGGAGAGATACCACATCTCCTACTTGGGATAATTTTAAATATGTAGAAGGTACTACTAAATTTACTTTAAACGGAATTGTTTTAGATAATTACTTCTTTGGAGTAAGTACTGTAGGAAAAAACGGACACGAAAGCATTGTTTCATTTCCTTCAAAAATTATACGTTAACAAATGGACGACAAACCTCACCTATATTTTAAAACAGACACAGAATGGCGTAAGTGGTTATTAGAAAACCATAACGAAAGTGATGGAGTTCATCTAATTTTATACAAAGTTAACGTAGACATACCTAGTATGCGTTGGGAAGAAGCTGTAAAAGTAGCTTTATGCTTTGGTTGGATAGATAGTACTGTGAAAAGTTTAGGCGATGGTAAAAGGAGGCAATATTTCTGCCCCAGAAAGCCTAAAAGTGTTTGGAGTGCTTTAAACAAGAAATACATTAAGGAACTAACTACTTCCAACTTAATCCACCCTGCTGGAATTACGTCTGTTGAAATTGCTAAAAAAAATGGTTCTTGGAATGCTTTAGATGCTGTAGAAAACTTAATAGTTCCAAAAGACCTACAGATTGAATTTGAGAAAAACCCCACTGCTCTTAACAACTTTCAAAACTTTGCTCCGTCTTACCGTAAGAGCTATTTGTACTGGATACATCAAGCTAAAAGAGAAGCTACAAGAATAAAACGAATTGATGAAATTATTCGTTTGTGTGAAGCTAATATTAAATCTAAATGATTTTTAGTATTTTGTACTCCAATCAATTAACTATATGCAACTAGAATCCCTCATTAAAAATTTTAAAAACAAAGATGTAAAAGCTTTTGAATGCCTTTACGAAATGTACAAACAAAGCGTTACTGGTGTAGTTTTTAATATTGTTAGAGATCAAGCAATAGCTGAAGAAATAACACAAGATGTTTTTATAAAAGCTTGGAATAACGCAAACTCTTATTCTGAGAAAAAAGGACGTTTTTTTACATGGATTATCAATATTGCTAGAAATGCAGCTATTGATAAAACAAGGTCTAAAAACTTTAAAAACAGTTCTAAAAACCTTGATGCCGAAATTTTCGTAGATATATTAGAGAACCACGATAGCTTGGACTCTAAAACTGATGCAATTGGTATAAAAAACTTTGTAAACAAGTTAAAAGACACTTGTATCAAAGTTATAGAGCTTCTTTATTTTAAAGGCTTTACACAAAAGGAAGTTTCTGAAAGTTTAAAAATACCTCTTGGTACTGTAAAAACTAGAAGCCGAAATTGTATTAACGAATTAAGACTTATGCTTAAATAATGGCTACAAACAAACACATAGAATCTGGAATATTAGAACTATATATAGCTGGTGCTCTTTCTGATAAAGAAAATGAGCAAGTATATAGTTTGATGATGGAACATCCTGAGATTTTAGAAGAAGTAAAAGAAATTGAAAAATCAATTTCTATTCTTACTTCTCATGTTGCTCCTAAAGATGCTAAAAATTCTTTTAAAGACGTTTTAATAAAAATGTTACAAGAAAAAGAAGATTCAGCTAAAACAATTCCTTTACGAACATCTAAAAATAATTGGGTAACTTATACAGGGTGGGCTGCTGCTTTAGTAGTTGGTAGTACTTTAATTTTATCGTTAAATAAGAGTGCTAATTTACAAGGGCAAATAGACACTATTAATGAAGCTAAAGAACAATATGAAATTCAGTTAGATGAAACTAATGCTAATTTAGCTGAAAACAAAAAACTTTTAGCAGTAATAAGAAGTAAAGATATAGTTACAGTTCCTTTACAAGGACAAAAAGTATATCCTGAAGCCTATGCAAAGGTATATTGGAATAAAAACTCTAAAAATATTTTCTTAGATGTTCAAGGTTTACCTGATCCACCAGAAGGAAAAGTATACCAAGTATGGTCTTTAAAACTTGATCCGTTATCTCCAACTAGTTTAGGTACTATAGATAACTTTACTGCTAGTGATAGTAAAATATTTACTATTAACAATCCTAATGATTCACAAGCTTTTGGTATTACTCTTGAGCCAGCAGGTGGTAGCGAAACTCCTACTTTAGAACAATTATATACTCTAGGTGCAGTATAATAATCTATTTTATAAATTAATATAGCCGCTTAAAGCGGCTATATTTTTGTTGCCATTAATCCTTCTAAAAAATGACAACTTATCAAGCCCCCCCCGGACTATCATTATCTTTAAAAAGAATATCGTATGGTGGCTTTTGCAGAAAACGGAGTTCCTGGTGTAAAATGAATTTCTTCTACAGAATTTGGTTCATTTTGCAACCTTGATTCTGTAGCAAACTGTGTTTCATTCCAAGCTACATCAAAAATATTTTCTAACGCTACACCTAGTGTTATATTATTTATTTTATAGCTAATATTCGCATCGGTAACAAAATAACCTTCTGCTACTATTGAATTATCTTCATTTGCTGCTCTGTCACCTATATATCTGTAATGAACTCCTCCTGAAAAGTTCTTATAATTATTTACTGATAATCCCCCTGTTACAGTCACTTTAGGAGCTAAAGGAATATTGTTTTCTCCTGACGAATCGTCAACACTTTCTGCTTTTGTAAAAGTAGCATCACTATCAAGATATAACCAATCTGTTAGCTGATATCTAAGACCTAAATCAATACCATAACGCTGTGCTTCTCCTGAAGGCTCTACAATACCAGCATCTCCAACATATACTAACTCATCTTCTGAAAGTAAGTACCATAATGCTGTATTTATAGCTATTTTTGAGGTTGGTTTCCAAACAGTTCCTAAATCAACACCATAAGCTCTAGGTAATGTTTTCCTATTAGGTTGTGTAGCTACTACTCTAGTATCGTTTGAGTGAAAGCCTATTCCTGATTTTAAAAACCATTGAATTTTTTCATTTGGAGTATAAGTAACATTTATCTTAGGATTAACTACTACTTGTGATTCAGAAAACGTTTTGTATTCATCTAGTAAATAATCATTGTAGTTAAATTTTAAATAATCTAAACGTAAAGCTGGTGCCACCATAAATTTTCCAAACTCAAACTCACTATTTACAAAGGCATAATAGTTAGTTTGATTTACCTTTCCTAATTGAATTCGATCTAAAATTTCTTTTCTTTGAAGTGTATGCGATAACTCTAAGTTATCTACAATATCAGCACGTAAACCTGTTCCAAAAGTTAACTCTACTGGTGTATTTGATATATGAGTTTTCTTTTTAAACTGTGTATTGAACCCGAAAACATCTCTGTTTTCAGTTTGCTTTATTTGATCTCCGTTCACAGGATCATCTAAAAAGAAGGTAAAGTTTGAAAATAAATTAAAATTATAATTTGAATAAAAAACGTTTGAAGTTACGCTAACATCGTTCTTTAAAACTTTTGAGTGCTCTAAGTTTATGTTTGTTCTTGATGTTGTTCCTCCTTCAGTATCATCAATTGAACCAAAACGAGTAATATTTCCATTATCAACTTCTCTTTGGGGTATTTGCCCAGAAGCATCCCATTTACTCGTAAAATGTGAAGCTGATAATGATAAACTACTATTATCTTTTAAAAAGGTTCTATACTTCGTAAAAATATTAATTCGACTAAAATTCTGAGGAGATTCTACAAAACCATCTGTTTCTAAATACTCAATAGCTACATAAGCATTGTCTGTATTGTTTTTATCTAACAAATTAAACATTCCTAAAGTTCTAAATGTATTGAACTGTCCTATACCAACTTCTACTCTACTGTTTTGTAAATATGTTTTTGTTTTAAAATCTACATACCCAGCAGTATTAAAATCTCCTTTACTAGCGTAATAAGGCCCTTTTCCGAAGTTAATTTTTTCGATGGTTTCTGGAATTATAAAGTGTAAATCACTGTACCCTTGTCCGTGTGCATGAGAAACCATATTTACTGGTGTTCCGTCTACCGACAACGCTATATCTGTACCGTGATCAATATCAAAACCTCTTAAAAATATTTGTTCCGCTTTTCCTCCACCAGCATGTTGACCTATGAAAAGTCCTGGTACTCGTTGTAATATTTGTTGAGATGAACTTACTGGTTTTTTATCTAAATCAACTCTTACAATTGTTTGTAATGGATCTCTCTTATTAGATAATACCATCTCATCTAACAAAAAACTTTTCATTTCTAAAATAATTGTTTTTGGAGAGCTTAGATCGTCACTACCTAATTCTAAGTTGATTTTTTTGTATCCTAGAATTCCAAATTCAATAATATCTCCTACTTTTGAATTATCTAAGATAAATTCTCCATTAACTTTTGTGTGTGTATGGCTGTTACTAGTAGTATTATATACATATACATTCTCTAAAGGCTTTTTGTTGGTATTTAATACCTTTCCTTTAAATTGTTGTGAAAATGCATGGTAACTACCTAGCAATAATGCTAAAAATAAAATCTTTGTTTTCAAAATACTGAAGTTTGGTTATATATTTAAAATTTTTTCTGTCATCAACGGACCTAATTCAAAAGAGCTATCTAATAACTCTTCTTTTAAAGCCATAGCTTTATCATTAATTCCATTTGCTTTGTAAATTTCAGCTATATGATACTGTATTTCGGGCTCGAAAGTTTTATCTACTACATATGTATTAATTACTTCTAAAGCTTTTTTAAAGTCTTTATTTTTGTAATAATACCAGGCTAGTAAATCGTAAGATTGTGGCGTAGACCTACTCTCAATTTCTTTTTCGATGTATGATAACGCACTAGATGTGTCATTAAATTCTTCTAAATATAATTTAGCTAAATGCTGATTATACATTACACCATATGAGCTATTTTTTACAGCCGATAAATATACCTCTATATTACTTTCTTTTATTGTTAAATTATTCTTAAACTCGGCTATCTCTGCCTTTAATAAATAGTAATCTGGAGAAGAATGTTCGTTACTTATGATATCTAAAATTCGGAGTGCTTCATCTGGATTTTTATCATGAGAATATACTATCCAAGCAATACCTTTTTTTGCATACGCGTTACTGTTATCTAGTTCTAATGCTTTTAAATATAATTTATAAGAATCTTTTATTTGACCATTATGTCCATAAAAGTCAGCTAAGTTAGTATAACTCCATGCTTTTAAATCTTTATTTTTAGCTTCTTCTGCTTTTTTCATGGCCTTTTCCATAAAACGAATTGCTGAAGATAAGTCTCCTTTATAATCATGCCATTTAGAAACTCTTATTAGATAATCAAAGTCAGCATAATTTTCAATTTCTGCTAAGTATTCTGAAGCTTTTTCAGGTTCTCCTAACTCTAAATAAACATCAAACAACATTTTTTGAGTAGCATTTAGGTTTTCTCCATTTACTTCTGCTTTTTTTAATAATTCTAACGATTCTTTAAATCGATGTTGAGAAATATAGTTTCTTGCTAATGATCGTAAATGTGAGGCTTTGTTATAATTTGTTTTTTGATTGATTTTTAACAGCTTTTCTTCAGCTTCTATCAAATAAGAAATATTTCCTTTTTCTGAGAAAAGTAATGAATTAGCCTTTGCTATTTTACTTAAATATGGATACTGCGTTGGCTGATTGTTTAGTTTTTTCTGCCAAAAATCTAGTTCTTTTTGAGCTAACGATTCTGAAGTGGTGGTTGTACTTTGTAGATATTTATTATACTCTTCTTGGTTAGCTACCTTTGTTGTTTTTGAAGTTGTACAACTTAGTATTGTGCTGCTTAAAATAGCACAAATAATTATTTTTATAGTTTTCATTTTAGAAGGATTTTTAGTTAATAATTTGTTTAAAAATTGGTTGCTAAAAAGCAACCAATTTTAACCCCAGGAGGTTTAGTCTCCCCATTTTACCAAGGACTTGCTAAATATGGAAAAGAACTTAAGAAGTCTTTATCATTTCCATCTACCTGATCATCTGATAATGTAGGATTTTCAGAAAAGTCCTCGCCTCCGAAAATCAATAATAATTCAACGGTAATTACATCATCTGCTAAAGCTCTACCTGTTAACACATTTGTTCCATCATAAAAAGTTGTTGTTCCATCTAATGAAACGGTTAATACATCGGTAGCTAAAACACTCGCAAAAGTTGCTGCATCTAAACCTAATGCGTTGGTATCTCCGTCATTTGCATATGCTGGGCTTAACGCTTTTAAATTTGTTTCAAACATTGCAGCAAAATTTGCTCCTTGTTCTGACGGTATTGTTACATTAAACGCATCTTTCATATCGCTATTTACAAATACTGTATTTACTGCTGGTCTACCCATTTGGTCTTTTTGCATGTAACTTCCCGAGAAGTCAATAGAAGCTATTGGCGGCATGTTATTATCATCATCACTACAACTTGCTAAGGCAAAGATTGATAGAATTGAAATTGCTAAAATTTTTATATTGTTAAGTTTCATGTCTTTGAATTTTAAAGTTGATTGATTTTTACTGCTTCGTTTTAGTTTCTACCCAAGTATTAATAGTACCTGAGCCTCCAATCATAGATTTTGGCACCTCTACTACTACTGATAATACATTTGTTCCAGCAAAAGTATCTGCTCCTGGATCGTTAAAACCACCTGCATTTCCAGCTATAATTTCACCGTATTGTGCAAAATCCATAAAGAAAGGATCGTCTCTAGGCCCTGCAAAAAATTGCATTCCTCCCTTACTACCAATAATAGCACTAGATCCATAAGGAGTTATAGAAACCCCATATTCTGTTCCATCTTGAGGTAACGTACTAGTTAAACCAGTAGTTGATGGATTGTATGGACCAAAAAAGTACATTTTACCATCTCTAGGAATTGCTTGAATTACCAAGTCTTCAACATTATCACCAGTATTATCAATATTAAACTCAATTAATACATTTTCATCAAAACTTGCTGCTGCCGTAGCTGAAGGACTTAGTAATCCTTGAATATTTGCTGCAAACACAAGATTGCTCGTATTTTCTCCTTGAAAAGCGTAAAAGTCTGTAATATCACTTGAGCCTCCTGTTACATCTGGAGCATCAATGTGATCGGCTGCTAATAAGACTAAACCTATTAATGCTAAAGCACCGGCTCCAATAATTAATTTCATTTTTTTCATGGTTGTAAATTTTAAAGTTAATTACTCATTCTACCTTACTTACGAAAAAATGGTGATGACGGTTTTTATTTTTTTAACTTTTTTTTATAAAAGATTCATAAGTCTTAATTTTACTAGGTATTTGATGATTATTTTTTTTATAATCTTTCTCCTACTCTCCTCTTTTTTAAAAATGAATGTTTATTTTTGAGTACTATGGCAACTATATTAATTACAGGAGGAACTGGCTTAATCGGAAAAGAGTTAACAAAAAGGTTAACTAGTAAAGGGCATGTGGTTAACATTCTTACCAGAACTCCAAAAAAGAGTAACGAATTTCGTTGGAATGTTAAAGAAGGCTTTATTGATAAAGATGCTTTTAATAATGTAAGTTATATTATTCATTTGGCAGGAGCTGGAATTGCTGATAAACGTTGGACTAATGAAAGAAAAAAAGAATTGATTGATAGCCGTGTAAAAACAGCTTCTTTACTATTTAATAAAATACAAGAGTATCAAATATCCATCAAGAAATTTATTTCTGCTTCTGGTATTGGATATTATGGAGCAATTACTTCTAATAAAATCTATACAGAAAATGATAAACCTGAAAATGATTTTATCTCTAAAATTTGTGTAAAATGGGAGAATGCTGCTCTTCAATTCGAACAAATAGATATTCCTGTAACCAT
Organism: Tenacibaculum mesophilum; assembly: GCF_003867075.1. Lineage (NCBI taxonomy): Bacteria > Pseudomonadati > Bacteroidota > Flavobacteriia > Flavobacteriales > Flavobacteriaceae > Tenacibaculum > Tenacibaculum mesophilum. The sequence continues at coordinate 1,150,847 of NZ_CP032544.1, forward strand.
TTTACGAACTGGTGTTGTACTTTCTAAAAATGGTGGTGCATTACAAAAGATGAATACTCCTTTGTTTCTATCTGCCTTAGGAAATGGTAAACAGTATATACCTTGGATTCACATTCATGACTTATGTGAACTGTATACAAAAGCGATAGAAGACAACGGTTTTACTGGAGTTTATAATGCTGTTGCTCCCGAACATCAGACTAATGAAAGTTTTACAAAGCTACTAGGAAAGGTTATTAATAAACCTGTACTTCTCATGAATGCTCCTTCATTTATTTTGAAAATAGCTTTAGGTGAAATGGCTTATATCTTATTAAAAGGAAGTAGGATTTCCTATGAGAAAACAAGTAATGCTTATAATTTTATTTTTTCAAACTTAAATACTGCTTTAACCAATATTTATAATGAATAACAAACTTCAAAATCCTGTTTGGCATTCGTTGTGTGAAACACATGAAAAATTTGCTATTAATTATAATAGTGTAAAGTTTTATAATCCTACTATTTGTCCTTTTGGTGCTTTTACTGAGGCTTCAAAAACAACTTATGCTCTAAATGAATATGCAAAGCTTACGGATAAATTCTTTTTAGTTTCTGAAAATAAAACACCTACTTATGACAAAGACAAAATTCTTCTATACAAAAAGATTGATGGTTGCCAAATGATACTTGAAGACTTAACTGATTTTGATATTATTGAAGAAATAATTCCGTTAACTGAAGAACATGTTGATGAAATTTATAACCTTGTATGGTTAGTAATGCCTGGTTATTATAGAAAAAGAACTTTTGATATGGGAAAGTATTTTGGGATTTTTAAGGATAACAAACTTGTTGCTGTAACTGGACAACGTATGCAAACTGATAGCTTTATTGAAGTTAGTGCTGTAGTTACTCATCCTGAACATACAAGAAAAGGATTGGCTAAACAACTTTCTCAACATGTTACTAAAGAAATTTTAAAAGCTGGAAAACATCCTATTTTACATACTAATAAAGGAAATCCTGCAATTAAGCTTTATGAAAAATTAGGGTATCGACTAACACGAGATATGAATTGGTGGTATTTTCATAAAAAATAAGAGTTCTCAATAAACTCCTAGATTCTTCAAGCAAGCCTTAATATTTGGTAAACTGTACTCTCAAAATGTATCAATAAAAATATTAATAGTTAAATAATCAACATAGTTGAAACAAAAAGGCTTAGGTAAATACCTAAGCCTTTTAAAATATTATTTCTTCTTTCTTAAAAATCTTGATTTACATCCCAAGATTCTAAAATTTCTTTTAATGTTTTTATAAACATACCACCTAAAGCTCCATTTACTACTCTATGATCATAAGAATGTGATACAATCATCTTATGACGGATTCCTATAAAATCTCCTTCTGGAGTTTCAATTACTGCAGGTTTTTTAACAATAGCTCCTAAAGCTAAAATTGCTACTTGAGGTTGGTTAATTATTGGTGTACCTGTAATACTTCCAAAGCTACCAACATTCGTTACTGTATAAGTTCCTCCTTGAATCTCATCCGGTTTTAACTTATTAGCACGAGCTCTAGTAGCTAAATCATTTACTTGCTTTGTCATACCTACCAAATTTAACATATCAGCATTTTTAATTACTGGTACAATTAAATTTCCGTCAGGTAAGGCAGCTGCCATTCCTAAATTTACGTTCCCTCTTTTAATAATTTTATCTCCATCAACAGAAATGTTTATCATTGGATGCTTCTTTATTGTAGAAGCAACAGCTTGCATAAATATTGGTGTAAATGTTAACTTTTCTCCTTCTCTTTGTTGGTAGGCTTTTTTAACCTTATTTCTCCAATTAACAATATTAGTTACATCAATTTCAATAAACGATTGTACGTGTGCTGATGTTTGAATAGAGTCAACCATATGTTTAGAGATTAATTTCCCCATACGACTCATTTCTATAATTTCATCTTGACCACTTAACGAAACAGGAGTTGGCGCTGGTGCTGACTGAGGTACCGATTTCTTTTCTGTTGAAGCTGGAGCTACAACTTCTGGCTGACTTCCTCTGTTTTCTAAATATGATAAAATATCATTCTTAGTAACTCTTCCTTCTTTGCCAGTTCCTTTTATGTTTTCTAACTCTTCAACAGATATTCCTTCTGTTTGCGCAATACTCTTAACTAATGGTGAATAAAAACGATCGCTTGATGAAGTATCAATCGTAGTCGCTACTGTTTCTTTAGCTACTTCAACAGTTTTCTCTACAGCAGCTACAGTTTCTGGTTTAACTTCTTCTTTCTTAGACGCATCAGCTGTTGCTCCTTCCTCTCCTTCTGTTTCTATAATTGCAATAGTTTCACCTACTTGCACAACAGCATCTTTTTCAAATAAGATTTCAACTAAAGTTCCTTCAACTTCACTAGGTACTTCGCTATCTACTTTATCTGTAGCTACTTCAACAACGGTATCATCTATATCAATAGTTTCTCCAACTTCTTTTACCCAAGAAGTTATTGTTGCTTCTGCAACACTTTCGCCCATTTTAGGCAACTTCAATTCGTATCTAGCCATAGTGTATAATTTTAAACGCTTGCGAAGTTACTAAAAAGCAACGATTTTTTCATGGTTTTATACGTTAAATATTTTTGATTTTTTCTTTACCAATTAAATTATCCTCAATTCAACTATAAAAAACAACAAATAGATTATTGTTATCTCTATAAAAAGAGAATATCATTACGAATAATCTAATATCTAATTAAACTATTGTTTCTTTACTCAAAATTCTATTTTTGAACTCTTTAACCTAATTAAAATTATTAAGCACTATTTTATTTTTAATATTAATTTTCTATCTAACAAAAAAAGACAAAACTTTATCTGTTTTGTCTTTTTTCCTTTGTATTTATTTTAAAAGAAATGTTTACACCCAATTTTTAGGTTTTGTCAATACCTCTAATAATTTTGCTTCTTCAGAACCTTCTTTTGGATGGTGATTATATTTCCACTGTACTGTTGGTGGTAAACTCATTAAAATACTTTCGATACGTCCATTGGTTTTTAAACCAAATAAGGTTCCTCTATCGTGTACTAAATTGAACTCTACATAACGACCACGACGAACTTCCTGCCAATCTTTATGCTCCTGAGTGTGGGCAGTGTCTTTTCTTCTCTCAACAATAGGTACATAGGAGTTTAAAAAGCTATTTGCTACTTCAGTTACAAAATCATATCGATCTTGCATAGAGAACTCTTCTGTTTCTTTTAAATAATCAAAGAACAAGCCTCCTAAGCCACGTGCTTCATTTCTATGCGGATTCCAAAAATAATTATCACAAGTTTCTTTGAACTTTGGGTAAAAATCTGGATGATGCTTATCACAAGCTTCTTTACATATCTCATGAAAATGTATTGCGTCTTCTTCAAATAAGTAATACGGAGTTAAATCTTGTCCACCACCAAACCATTGGGTAACAATATTTCCTTCACCATCATACATTTCAAAATAACGCCAATTAGCATGTACTGTAGGTACAAATGGATTCTTCGGGTGAATTACCAAACTCAATCCACAGGCAAAGAAATCTCCACTTTCTACTCCAAACTGCTTTCTTAATGCTTCTGGTAACTCTCCATGTACTTTAGATATATTTACGCCACCTTTTTCAAAAATATTCCCATTTTCAATTACACGAGTTCTACCTCCTCCTCCTTCAGCACGCTTCCATAAATCTTCTTGAAACTTAGCTTTACCATCTATTGCTTCCAGTTTTGATGTTATGGTATCTTGTAATTCTTGAATGTAGGCGTAAAATTGTTCTTTCATGTGTTTGTTTCTATTGACGTGCAAAAGTACTTATTCTGGTAATTTTTTAAGCTGTATTTTCTTAATAGTTTCTGTAGTAGCTGCGGTTACTGATAGTGGTAATACCAAAATTACTCCGATAACAGGAATTAATAAAAACAACATAAATACCACTCCATTTCCTATAGCTAACCCTTTATTTTCTTTTACAAAATTGATACTTTCTCTGTATTTAAAATGACGTTCTAAGGTATAATCCATATTTCCAAAACCGGCATAATATGCTTGCATTAAAAACAGTAATATCGTTGAAATAATACCAATTACAGGAATAAAACCTAATAATAAGATAGGGATTGTCAATAAGAGCTCTCTAGTTAAATTTCTAAGGTTTATTCGTATACCTCTAATTAATTGCTCTTGAAAAGAAGTTATTCTATGTGTATGGTCTTCTCCTCTAAGATGATCTTCAATTTTTTCTGAAACTGGACTCATAAAAGGCGCAGATAAAGCCATTACAATATGTTTATACAATACCAAACCTATTACCACAATAAGTAATCCGCTTATAAAAGTACTGATAACCTCAAAGGTTTCTTTACCAAACTCCCATTTCCAGAAATTGGCTACATAATGACCAATATTATCTGAAAATGTATAGGCCATAAAACCAATAAACGTTGCTGTTAATAGGCTTATAAACATTGGAATAATAAAATACTTCCATAGCTTTAGTTTTGAAATCATTCCGAAAGCACCAAAATAGGCTTTAATTCCTTTTACAATATTTTGTATCATATCTTTTTTTGTGTGAAAATAAAAAACCTCTTTCAATAAAGAAAGAGGTTACTAGTAATATTATTTCAAATGATTTATTTTAATATTGGTGCTAAAAAATCTTCAAAGTTTTTGGTATTTATTTCGTTAACTTTATCCCAACCTACTTCTTTTGTTGGTGTTGCAGCTCCTCTTTTAACATTAACAAACTGTTTGTCTTTACCTATTAAGTATGCTGTTGGGTAGTCTAACTTATGAACAAACCCACTGATATCTAAAAATCCTTTTTGAACTTTATCAATATCTCTTGCAGGAACAAGCTTAATTCTCTTATCTAACTTTTCAGCCATTCTTTTAACTTTAGCTTCCTTATCCCAGAAAATCATAATAAACTCCAATTGATTATTATATTTTTCTACCATTTTGTTTAGGGCTGGTACATCTCCCCAGCAAGGAGCCGACCAAGTAGCATTAGCTATCAATACAATTGGCTTGTTAATTTTGTCTGTACTTACTGTTTTACTGTCAATTGTAGTAAAGTTATAATTTAACAAATAAGAGCCTTTAATGCACTTATCAATCAAACCTTCGGCACTTTCTTCTACACAATTGTTTACTGCAAAATTGTAATACGTTTTATTTTGTGCGAAAATAACAGTCGTTAAAAAACACATCAAAACAAAAGATAATTTCTTCATTTTTAATTATTTAAAAGGGGTTATCTGTCGGCTTTATACTCTTTTACCGCATCTATAAATGCTTTTGCATTCTCTATCGGTATATTTGGTAAAATTCCGTGCCCCAAGTTAACAATATATTTGTCTTTACCAAACTCATTTATCATTTGGTGTACCATCTTTTTTATTTCGGCTGGTGGAGACAATAATCTTGAAGGATCAAAATTACCTTGTAATGTAATATTTCCTCCTGTTAAATAGCGTGCGTTTCTTGCTGAACACGTCCAGTCTACTCCTAAAGCTGAAGCATTTGATTGTGCCATTTCATGTAAGGCAAACCAGCATCCTTTACCGAAAGCTATTACTGGTGCATCATCTTTTAATGCTTCTATTATTTGATTAATGTATTGCCATGAAAACTCCTGATAATCTGTTGGAGATAACATTCCTCCCCAAGAATCAAAAACTTGTACAGCATTCACACCTGCTTTTACCTTTTCTTTTAAATAAGCAATTGTGGTATCTGTAATCTTCTGAAGCAATTCGTGTGCCAAAACTGGTTGCGTAAAACAAAATTCTTTTGCCTTATCAAAATTCTTAGACCCTTGTCCTTGTACAACATAACATAAAATTGTCCAGGGAGACCCTGCAAAACCTATCAATGGTATTTCATCATTCAGCTTTTCTTTAGTTGCTTTAATAGCATCCATTACATAGCCTAATTCTTCATGAATATCAGGTATAATTACACTATCTAATCCTTTTTTGTCTCTTACAGGGTTTGGTAAATAAGGTCCAAAATTTGGTTTCATTTCCACTTCAATATTCATTGCTTGTGGAATTACTAAAATGTCTGAGAATAATATTGCAGCATCCATTCCGTATCTACGAATTGGTTGTACTGTAATTTCTGATGCTAATTCTGGAGTTCTACAGCGTGTAAAGAAATCGTACTTTTCTCGAATTTCCATAAACTCTGGCAAATACCTTCCTGCTTGACGCATCATCCATACTGGTGGACGATCAACTGTTTCTCCTTTTAATGCTCTTAAAAATAAATCGTTTTTTATCATGTCTATCTGTACGTCATTCTTCCTCGTAATGACAATTATTTATTCTACATTTTTGATACTGCTTCCATCGACTTATCAATGGCATTAGCTATCTCTTGAATATCTTTTTCTGTTAATGCTGATGATAAGAACCAAGCTTCAAACTGACTTGGAGGTAAAAACACCCCATTTTTAGTCATTTCCCAAAAGAAAGTTGCATATTTCTTCGTATCTGAAGTTTGTGCTTCTTCAAAGTTGGTTACTTTTTTATTAGTAAAGAATGGATTAATCATCGAACCAAATCGGTTAACTGTAATTTCAACTCCGTGCTTTTTTGCTGATTCTAGTAAGAATACCTCAATAATTTGAGCTATCTCATTGAACTTTTCGTATGGATTTTGCTTCTTTAATTCTGTTAAGGTTGAAATTCCTGCTGCCATGGCAATTGGGTTACCACTTAATGTTCCTGCTTGATACATTCCTCCTAATGGGGCTACTGTTTCCATAATTTCATTACGTGCTCCATAGGCTCCTACTGGAAAACCTCCTCCAATTACTTTTCCTAAACAAGTAATGTCAGCTTCAACACCTAATATTTCTTGAGCTCCCCCAAACTTAGAACGGAAACCTGTCATTACCTCATCAATAATTAATAAAGCTCCTTTTGAGTTTACGTACTCTTTTAATTCTTTTAAGAAGTCATCTTGTGGAGTTACTACTCCCATGTTTCCTGCGATAGGTTCTAAAATAACTCCTGCAATATCATCATGAGCTTCAAAATGTGCTTTTACACTTTCTAAATCGTTGTAATTTGCAATCAAGGTATTTTTTACAGCCCCTTCTGGTACTCCTTTACTACCTGGTAAACTCAACGTAGCTAAACCAGAACCTGCAGCTACTAATAAAGCATCTTGATGCCCGTGATAACAACCTGCAAACTTTATAATTTTATCTTTTCCTGTAAACGCTCTCGCTAAACGAATTCCGCTTAATACCGCCTCTGTACCAGAATTTACAAAGCGTACTTTATCCATTCCCGGGAAAGCATCACAAACAATTTTTGCTAATTTAATTTCACCTTTTGTTGATGCTCCAAAAGAATACCCATTTTTCAACGCTTTTCTAATAGCTTTTTCTACTTTTTTATGGCGGTGTCCTAAAATCATTGGACCGTAAGACAACACTAAATCAATGTATGAATTATTATCTACATCAATAATCTTACTTCCTTTCGCTTTTTTTATGAATAAAGGATTCCCTCCTACGGATGCAAATGCACGCACTGGTGAATTTACTGCTCCTACTAAGTTTTCTAATCCTTTGTTATATAATTCTTGTGATTTCTTAAAGCTCATTCTTCGCTAATTATTAGTTGTTAATTATGAGTTTTTAGTTGATTAACTCATTTTTTAATTATCTATTTAAAACTCTAGCTGCTTCTTTGGCAAAATAGGTTATGATAATATCTGCTCCAGCTCTTTTCATAGAAAGTAAGCTCTCCATCATTACTTTTTCACCATCAATCCAACCTTTTTCGGCTGCTGCTTTTACCATTGAGTATTCTCCACTTACATTATAGCAAGCAATAGGTCTATCAAAATTATTTTTTAAATCTCTTATGATATCTAAATACGATAGAGCTGGTTTTACCATTAAAATATCTGCTCCTTCTTCATCATCAAAAGTTGCTTCACGTAAACCTTCATCTCTATTAGAAGGGTCCATTTGATACGTTCTTCTATCTCCAAACGACGGTGCTGAATCTACCGCTTCTCTGAAAGGTCCGTAAAATCCTGATGCGTATTTTACAGAATATCCCATGATTGGTAAGTTCGCAAAACCTGTATTATCTAACGACTCACGCATCATAGCTATAGCACCGTCCATCATTCCTGATGGTGCTACCATATCTGCTCCAGCTTTCGCATGTGATACGGTTTGTTTTGCTAAGTTAACTAGAGTTGCATCGTTATCTACATCATTATCGTGTATAACTCCACAATGACCATGACTTGTATATTCACAAAAACATACATCAGTAATTACATATAAACTTGGGTAATTCTTTTTTATGAATCGGATAGCTTGTTGCATAATTCCGTTATCATTCCAAGTTTCAGTCCCTTCATCATCTTTTTTAGATGGAATACCGAATAACAATACTGCTGGAATTTTTAAAGCTACAACTTCATCTAATTCTTTAGAAATAGTATCTAATGAATAACGATTGATTCCTGGCATTGATGGAATTTCGGTTTCAATGCCTGTTCCTTCTTCAATAAATAATGGGTATACAAAATCATCTACCGAAAGCTTATTTTCTCTAACTAATCGACGGATGTTTTCTGTTTTTCTTAGTCTTCGTGTTCTAAACATTAATTTTCTTTTTAAAAGTTTAAGGGGTAAATCTTTTACTTTTATTAATTTCTTCTTCTATTTGAGACAAATACACCTTATCATAGTGATGAGTGTATGGATCATTTAATAAATATCCTTCTTCAAATAACTTCTTTGCTTCTAATATTATTTCTTTATACTTATTGAGGTTATTCTTTTTTTTATAACACATTGCTATGTAGTACCTATTATCTGCTAAATTATTATTCTCCTTTTGCTTCATAAGGTTACTTAAAGCTCTATTATAATTTCCTTTTTCGAAATACAAAACTCCTAGATGAAAATAGTTGTACAGATCAGGTTCTTCGTTATTATCTTTTAAATAATCCTCTATTATTTTAATTGCCTTATCTTTTTTTCCAACTGCTTTATAACAAATTGCTTTTGCTATTCGTAAATGATAGTCTCCATTTTGACAGTAACCTATATCATCTTTTATAATTTTTTCATATTGTTCTATATCTTTTATAGCTCCTTTATAATCTCTAAAAAATTGATATCTACACCATCCTCTATAACCTAAATGCATTTTAGGATTTAATTCTACAGCCTTGTCAATTAATGGTTTCCATGATAAAAAATCTCCACTTTTTAAATATGCAATTGACTTAGCCCAATAAGCTTTATCATAAGTAGAATCTATCTGTATGGCTTCATCTAATAATTCTTGATACTCTTTGGTGAACTGATAAAATTGATAGGCTTCTTTTTGTTTTTTACAAGCCTCATATTTTTTAATCTCCCCTTCCCATTTGTATGCATTGCAGTTTTGAGTAAAAGCATTACTCGCAAAAAAACTTAACAAACATATTATAATAGATCTCATGGTAAAATTTCAATAAGGTTTCCTTTTTCAATTTTAAATATCAAGTATTGATAATAATCTATTTCTCTATCTCGACCATCTTGTTTTGTTTTCCAGCCATTTAAGCTTTGAGTTAACATCAATAGCTGATTAGTGATTCTATTATCAAAAGTAAATTGTTCGTAGTTATTATTCATTTGTATAACTCTAAACCTGCCTGTTTCTCCTTTACAGTTAACAATGAAACGAATCCTTATCAATCCGCTTTCATCCACTTTTATATGAGTATACTTTTTTTTAAATAAATTTTCTATTTCTCTTTTACTTCCTTTATACTCTAAACCTTTGCCATTATTGAAGTATTGAAATATTTTATCATTTCCGTTGCATGGAATAAAACTTGGACTGTCTAACTTTACATCATAACCAATATCTCCTATTTGACGTGGATATATAAGTTTTTCTGTCTTTTTATTTTTACAGCTAAAAAGAAACAAAAAACACATAAAATAAAACATTCCCTTCATTTCTATTCCTTTACAAAATGTAAATTAACCAACTCCAAAACGCTTTCTACTGTTGGTAATTTTGCTATTTGTACTTCTTTAAAATGTTTTTTTGCTTCGTTAGCAGTACTATCTCCAATACAAAAGGCTATTTTATCTGCAGTATTTTTTTCCATGTAACTCTCTACTGTTGATGGGCTATAAAACAACACTCCATTTACCTTTTCATTAACTTTTGCTGGACTATACGTTGTTTTATAAGCTTCTACTTCATTTACAGTAATGCCCTTTGCTTTTAAGATAAGTGGTAAAGTATCTAAACGTACATTACTACAAAAATAAGTTACCTCCTGCCCTTTTAATTCTTTTGATAGATAATCAGAAAGTTTCTTAGCATTTCTTTCTGAGTGTGTTACTTTTCCTATACGTTGTTCAATTAACTTTTTGGTTCTTCTACCAACACAATAAATATTTTTAAATTGTAATTCATCTGAAGTAAATGAGTTTAGTAATGCTTCTACTCCGTTTTTACTAGTAATAATTACATTTTCTATTTCTTCCTTAACTACTTTAGGAGCAATTCTATTAAAACGAATTTTAATAAAATCACTATCCTGAACATTCATGCTTGTTGGTAATAGTTTTTTTTGTGCTTCTGATAGTTTTTTTGTCGAATAGATTGAAAACTGTTTTTCAATTCCTTCGTCTTCCATCATAATTAGCTTCCCTCCTTTATCTATCACGTAATTCGCACAATCTTTTGCTATATATTTATGTTTTCCTACTTTTACTTTCTTGCTAACTTCAATTTTCTTTTTACCATCTCTACTTAGTAAAACTCCTTTAAAGTTAATTTCTTCTTCTTTCTCATTTATAAAAGCTAATGCACCAATAGGTGCTGTACACCCTCCTTCTAAACGATTTAAAAACTCACGCTCTATACCTGTACAAATTTCAGTGTCTTTATCATTTAGGTTAGCACAAATTTCTTTTATTTCTTGATTTTCATCTAAAGCTGTAACCATTATAGCTCCTTGTGCTGGTGCAGGAATCATCCAAGACAAATTAACAGCTCCTTTAGGTCTTAAACCTACACGTTCCAATCCTGCTGCTGCAAAAATAGCACCGTTCCAGTCATTACTTTCTAACTTTTGCAAGCGTGTATTTACATTTCCACGTAAACCCTCTACCTTGTGAGTTGGATAACGATTTAACCATTGGGCTTTTCTACGTAAACTACCTGTAGCAACTACTCCGTTGGGTTGCGCCATAAACTCTTCATTGTCCTTTAACAACAATATATCGTTATAATTAGCACGTTTTAAAACAGCTGCTTGTATAATACCTTCTGGCAATACTGTAGGAACATCTTTCATAGAATGTACTGCAATATCAATGTCGTCATTCAACATAGCGATATCTAAATTTTTAGTAAAAATCCCTGTAATTCCTAATTCATAAAGGGGTTTATCTAAAACTAAATCACCCGTTGCTTTAACGGGGATTAATTGAGTTTGATGGCCTAATTCTTCTAAAAGTTTTTGAACTTTTCTTGCTTGCCACATAGCCAATTGGCTATCGCGGGTACCTATTCTAATTATCTTCTGCATGGATGGTTTCTAAATTTGCTCCAAACACTTTAGCCATTACTTCAATACTTGTATTTACCGAAGTTTCTTCGTCTTTTAAGTGTTTAACAAACTGTGTGGTTATTTTTTGAATAAATCTTGATGTTAATATTTCTGCCTGTTCTTCATCAAAATTTTTAATTTTCTTCTTATGGAAGGCTATTTCTCCTTGTTGAATATTTTGTAATGATTCTTTTAAAGCAGTAATTGCTGGCGTAAATCTTCTATGATTTAACCATTCTTGAAATTCTTGGTTATGAGTTTCAATAATCGCCTCTGCTAATGGTACTTCTTGTTGGCGTATTGCTAATGTTTCATCAGTTATTTTGGAAAGATCATCTATATTTACCATTGTTACATTCTCTAAACCTGCCACTTCTTTTGACACATTTGCTGGCATTGATAAATCTAAAATCAACAATTCCTTATCTGTTGAAACATGTTCTTTTGTAACCGTAGGAAAACTTGCTCCTGTAGAAACAATTAGAACATCACTATTTGAAACCTCCTTTGCTAAATTTGCATATGACGCTTTTCTAATAGAATTATGTTCTTTTACAAATGCTGAAGTCTTTTCTTCAGTTCTATTAATTAAACTTACCGATTTATTTTGTGTGTATTCTGCTAGGTTTTTACAGGTATGTTTTCCCATTTTACCTAATCCAAATACTAAAATATTTTTCGAGTTGTAATCTGGTAAATTATTAATTAAGTATTGAACAGCTGCATATGATACTGAAGTGGTACCTGAACTTAACTTAGTTTCATTTTTAACTCGCTTGCTTGCTTGCATTACATGGTTCAACAAACGCTCAAAATAAGCATTTGTAGTTCCTACTTCTTTAGCTTGTTTAAATGCCTGACGCAACTGCCCTACTATTTCGTAGTCACCTAAAATTTGGCTATCTAACCCTGTTCCCATTCTAAAAAGGTGGTTAATAGCCTCTTTGTTTTTGTATACGTTTGATACGTTTGCAAATTCTTCTACCGAACCATTTGAGTATTTACACAACATGCTTATTAACTGAAAAGGATGTTCTGCAAAACCACAAATTTCTGTTCTATTACAAGTAGACAACACAAAAATTCCGTCTATACCTCTTTGCTTGGCTTCTTCTAAAAGTTGTATTTGATTTTCTTTAGAAATACTAAATTTCCCCCTAATCAAAGCATCAGCCTTTTTATAACTAACGCCTATATTGTATAAATTATTATGATGTTTGTTTTCTACTATCATTGAGTCTTCTTCAAAAAAGTCGGTCAAAAATATAAATATTGAACAAAAAAAAGTATCGCTAAAAGAACTTTTAATGTCGCTATTTGTTTTTTCACTTAAAAACCCCCTAAAAACTTCTTTAAAAGTGTATTTTTGTAGTAAAATAGACTAGGGAAAACATTTTATTTTAGAACCATTCTAAATAACAAGTTTTACGTAAACCACTAAATTCATGTCAAAAAACATCGCAGAAAGTACATTTAGAGAAATTTCTATAGAAAAAGGTTTTTTTGTCCTAAAATTTCAAAACAATTCTGACCAAACGGAGTTTTTTAAAAGAGATATAGACAACTCATACATACAACTACACTACTGTGTTAAAGGTAATTGTAAGTTTAACTTCAATAACAATAGTTATACTTTTAATGTTTTAGACAAACATTCAATTTTCCTATATAACCCACAACAAGATTTACCTATCAATTTAGAAATACTACCTAAAACCTCTTTGGTTTCAGTTTTAATTTCTATTGAAAAGTTTCACGCTCTTTTCTCTAAAGAAGCTAGTTATATACCTTTTTTAAGTGAAAATAATAAAAATAAAAAATATTACGACAACGCAGAAATAAGTGCTAATGTTTTATTCGTACTTCAACAAATTTTAACAGCGAAAAACCAAAGCTCTATGAAAGACCTTTATATAAAAGGAAAAACATACGAGCTATTGAGTTTACATTTTGACAGCGGTGAAAACACCAACGAAGAATATTGTCCTTTTTTGGTGGATGATCGTGAAGTTTTAAAAATAAGAAAAGCAAAAGATATAATCATTGCTAGAATGAGTGAGCCTCCTAGTTTACAAGATTTATCTAACGAAGTAGGTTTAAACTTAAAAAAATTAAAAGAAGGATTCAAACAAATTTATGGAGATACTGTATACAGCTTTTTGTTTGACTATAAAATGGATCATGCTAGAAAACTATTAGAAAGTAACCAATATAATGTTAACGAAGTTGGTTTACAGGTTGGTTATAGTACTTCTAGTCATTTTATTGCTGCTTTTAAAAAAAAGTTTGGCACTACCCCTAAACAATATGTAATGAGTTTACAACAGTAGAAAAAAATTAAAAACTCATAATCTTAATAAAATGAAACAACTTACTCATTACGATATAGAAAATAACCAACAAGAATTTCCTATAACCATTGTTTGTGATACTATCCGTACTCCTGAAAATATAGGAATGTGTTTTCGAATTTCAGAAAGTTTTGGCGTATCTAAAATATATTTACACGAAAGCTCTCCTTCTGTAGATAATAGAATTGTAAAAAAAACTGCTCGAAATACAATTCAACAAATATCACATAATACGTATAACAATTTCGAACAACTTATCCATCAATTAAAAGAAGAAGGAAACACTATTATTGGAATTGAAATTACCGATGAAAGCATAGATATTAGCGATTACGATTTCTGTACACATTCTAAAATTGTATTACTTTTGGGTAGCGAAAGAAACGGTATAGAAAACATAAATTTAGTAGACGCAACAGTTGCGATACCAATGTACGGAAGAAATTCTAGCATGAATGTAATTCACAGTTTAGCTATCGCATTATACGAAACAACAAATCAGTTAAAAGAAAAGAACTTGAAATAGTATGAAAGGAGTTTTATTAGTAAACCTTGGCTCACCAGAAAGCACAAACCCTAAAGACGTAAAAAAATACTTAGGAGAATTTTTAATGGACGAACGTGTTATTGACGTTCCTTACTGGCTAAGAACATTTATTGTTAAAGGTATTATTTTAAATACTCGTCCTAAAAAATCGGCAGAAGCCTATCAAAAAATTTGGTGGGAAGAAGGTTCTCCTTTAATCGTTTTATCTGAACGTTTACAAAACAAGGTACAAGCAAAAACAGAACTACCTGTTGCTTTGGCAATGCGTTATGGAAATCCTTCAATTAAAAATGGATTACAAGAACTACATGATAAAGGTGTTACAGAAGTACTTTTAGTTCCGTTATACCCTCAATTTGCCATGGCAACTACTGAAACTATTTTGGTATTAGCTGAAGAGTTAAGAAAAGAACTCTTTCCTAACATGAAAATTACCGATGTACCTGCTTTTTACAACAAACCAGAATACATCAAAGCACTATCTAATAGTATAAAGGATTATTTATCTGATAAAGATTACGACCATATTTTATTCTCTTATCATGGAGTTCCAGAGCGTCACATCAGAAAATCTGACATTACAAAATCGCACTGTAACCCTCTCCCAGGAAACTTAAGTTGCTGTAATACATCTTCTGAAGCTCATAAGTATTGCTACCGCCACCAATGTTATCAAACTACTAAAAATGTGATTTCTGAATTAGGTTTAGACGAAAATAAAGTATCAACTTCATTTCAATCTCGTTTAGGAGTAGATCCTTGGTTACAACCGTATACCGACAGAACTATTGTAAATAAAGCAGAAAAAGATGGCATTAAAAAATTAGCTATTGTAACTCCTGCTTTTGTATCTGACTGTTTAGAAACGTTGGAAGAAATAGCTATGGAAGGAAAACACGAGTTTTTAGAAGCTGGTGGTGAAGAGTTCTACACCGTTCCTTGTATTAATGATAATGATGAATGGGTAGATGTTTTAGCTGGATGGATTAATGAATTTCAGTTAACAACAAACAATTAACAGATTACCACGCTTCGCCGGCAATGACACTAAAAATTGTCATTATGAAGAGTGATAACGACGTGATAATCTCTTTCAAGTTATCAGTTAACAAAATTAAAAACTTGTAACTTTACAACTTTCAAACATTAAAACTCATGGATTTTCTATACGTAAAAGCATTACACATTATATTTGTAGTAACTTGGTTTGCAGGATTATTTTACATAGGTCGTCTGTTTATTTACCATGTAGAAGCTGAAAAAAAAGACGAACCAGCCAAGTCTATATTACAAACCCAATACAAGTTAATGTCTAAACGTTTATGGTATATCATTACTTGGCCTTCTCTATTTTTAGCGAGTTTTTTTGCTTTTTGGATGCTATATAAAAATCCTTATTATTTAAAAATGCCGTGGATGCATGTAAAATTAGCCTTTGTATTAGCGCTGTATTTTTACCACGGATTTTGTCACAAAATTTACAAAGAACTACAACGTGATGAGATTAAATACTCACCTAATAAGCTTCGCATGTTTAATGAAATTCCAACTGTAATTTTATTCGCTGTTGTATTTTTAGTCGTTTTAAAAAGTGCTATTAACTGGATCTGGGGTGTGGTAGGAATTATTCTATTTGGAATATTATTAATGATTGGTATTCGTTATTATAAAAAAGTAAGAGCTAAAAAATCGTGGGATAAATACGAACAAGAGTTAATTGAAGAAGATGATAAAAGTTAAAATCATGAACCTTAGAAAACATTAATACTTAAAAAAACAGCTTTGGAGTTCCAAAGCTGTTTTTTTCTACGTTTTGTTATAATTTCTAAAAACCAAAATTACTATTTATATCTTTTTTTACACAATTAACTTTACTACTTTCGTCTACTATTATAAACTCTTAAATTACACTAAGCTGTGAAAAGATTTATTACACTATCAATTTTAACAGCAAGCCTACTTTCTTGTTCTTCAAACGAGAATACTCCTTTGAGTGATGATATTATTATTGGAAAATGGCAATTAATCCGTCAGTATGGTGATGACGCTGATGATTGCACAAAAAAATCAACAATAACCTTTGAAAATGATTTTGATTTAATAATTAACACTTACCTTTCTTTAACAGATGATGAATGTGTAAGCACTGGCACAACTATAGGTAATTGGAACAAAAAAAGCGAAAACCTATATACTTTAGAAAAACAAGGGGTATCCATAGATACCTCAATTAGATTTGAAGACAACAATAATACTTTAATTTTTCTAGAATCGGGCGAAGAAGAACTAGCTTACAGGAGAAAATAATTAGCTTAAAAAGCGGAGTTCGAAAACTTCGCTTTTTTTATCCCTTTATCGATTGTTCAAAAGGTATCCTATTTACAATACTTCGCCCAAGTGTAACCTCATCTGCATATTCTAACTCATCTCCTACCGAGATTCCTCTAGCAATGGTTGATGTAGTTACTCCGTACTTTTCTATCTGTTTGTAAATATAAAAGTTCGTGGTATCTCCTTCCATGGTAGAACTTAAAGCAAAAATCAGTTCTTTAACCTCTCCTTCTTTTACTTTTTCCACTAACGATTCAATTTGTAGATTCTGAGGACCAATTCCTTCAATAGGAGAAATCTTTCCCCCTAACACATGGTACAAACCTCTGTATTGCGCTGTATTTTCAATCGCCATTACATCACGAATATCTTCTACCACACATACAATCTCAGCATTTCGTTTCGGGTTACTACAAATATCACATAGCACTGTATCTGAAATATTATGACACTTTTTACACGATTTTACATCATTTCGTAAATGCGTTAAAGCCTCTGACAAATACTTCGTGTTTTCTTTCGGTTGTTTTAATAAATGTAACACCAAACGAAGTGCTGTCCGCTTACCAATACCCGGTAATCTGCTTACTTCATTTACTGCATTTTCTAATAATTTTGACGAAAAATCCATGCTGCGAATTTACAATTTTTCGATAAGGATTAAGTATCTTCGTAGCTTTAAAATTAAAACTTCAATTCACATGAATTCAGAGATAAGAAACCTAGAACCAAAAGCTGTTTGGAAAAATTTTGCCGACTTAAACGCTGTACCTCGCCCTTCTAAAAAAGAAGAAAGAGTAATTCAGTTTATGGTAGATTTCGGTAAGAAATTAAATCTTGAAACCATGGTTGATAAAGTTGGGAATGTAATTATTCGCAAGCCTGCTTCAACTGGAATGGAAGACAGAAAAACAGTAGTTATGCAAAGCCATTTAGATATGGTACACCAGAAAAATGCTGATACTGTTTTTGATTTTGACACCGAAGGTATTAAAATGTTTGTAGATGGTGATTGGGTTAAAGCTGACGGAACTACGTTAGGAGCTGACAACGGTTTAGGGGTTGCTGCTATCATGGGTGTTTTAGAATCTACTAATATTCCTCACCCTGCTATCGAAGCTTTATTCACAATTGATGAAGAAACAGGTATGACAGGTGCAATGGGACTTGAAGGAGGTTTATTAGAAGGTGAAATTTTATTAAATCTAGACACTGAAGAAGATGATGAAATAGGAATGGGATGTGCTGGTGGTGTAGATGTTACCGCTACTAGAAATTATAGTGAAGAAACTACTCCTGAAAACACAATCGCCTATGAAATTTCTGTTACTGGACTAAATGGTGGTCACTCAGGAATGGATATTATTAAAGGTTTAGGAAACGCTAACAAAATTATGAACCGTTTATTATTTGATGGGTTTACCAACTTTGGTTTACGTGTTTCGGAAATTAACGGAGGTAGTTTACGTAATGCTATTCCTCGCGAAAGCTTTTCAACTGTAGTTATTGATGCTGTTTCTAAAGAACCTTTCCAATTTGAAATACATGAGCTTATCAACAACATCAAAGCTGAGTTTTCAACACTAGAACCTAATCTAACTATTGAATTAAAAGAAATTGACACTCCTGAAACTGTAATGGATCTAGGCGTTCAAGAAGGATTAATTAAAGCCGTTTATGCTGCTTTAAATGGTGTATATCGAATGAGCCCTGATATTGAAGGTTTAGTAGAAACCTCAAACAACATTGCTCGTATTATTGTAAAAGATGGAGCTATTAAAATTGGATGTTTAACACGTTCTTCTTCTGAAACAAATAAGTGGGACTTAGCTAACTCATTACGTTCATCTTTTGAATTAGCTGGTTTTGATGTAGAGTTTTCTGGTTCGTATCCTGGATGGTTACCAAACGTAAATTCTGAGATTTTAAAAACTGTAACTAATTTATATGAAGAGTTACACAACGAAAAACCTATTGTAGCTGCATGTCATGCAGGGTTAGAATGTGGTATTTTAGGCCAAAACTACCCAGAAATGGACATGGTTTCTTTTGGTCCGAATATTAAAGGTGCACATTCACCTGATGAACGCGCACAAATATCATCAACACAAAAATTCTGGAAATTTTTATTAGAGATTTTAAAGAACACTCCAGTTAAGAATTAAAGACTTATACATAAACTTTAAAACCACAGCTTTTCAGTTGTGGTTTTTTGTTTACATTTATAAAATGAATTTTTTAGCGCATTTATATCTTTCTGACAACAACACTAATGTAATGATTGGTAACTTTATTGCCGACCATGTAAAAGGAAGAAACTTCTCTCACTATCATGAAGACATTCAAAAAGGAATTTTGTTACATCGCGAAATTGACACCTACACAGATGCGCATAAAATTGTTAGAATCAGTAAGCGTCGCCTTCACGAAAGATATCGTCATTATGACGGAGTAATTATCGATATTTTTTACGATCATTATTTAGCCAAAAACTGGAAAAATTATTCACAAATCCCACTAGACGTCTATGTAAACTCTGTCTATAATTTACTTCAAGACAATATTGATATTCTTCCTGAAAAAACACAAGAAATGCTACCCTACATGATACAGTATGACTGGTTATATAATTATCAATTTGCTAAAGGGATTCAGGAAGTCCTAAACGGAATGAATAGACGCACTAATGGGAAATCAAAAATGAATTTAGCGACCGGAGATTTGTTAGAGAATTATCAGATTTTCGAAAATGATTTCGCTACTTTTTTTGAAGACCTTCGCACATTCTCTCATCAAAAACTAAAAGAACTAAGTTAACAACACATGAAAAAAGCATTCTTATTTTTTTTAACACTCACAGTATTATATAGCTGTAAAAAAGAAAAAGTTCTAGGTACAATTACTGAAAAGGCTATGGTAGTTTCTGCTCGTAAAGAAGCTTCACAAATTGGTTCGGATATCTTACAAAAAGGAGGAAATGCTTTCGACGCTATGGTAGCCACAGAATTAGCTTTAGCAGTAACATATCCTTACGCTGGTAATCTTGGTGGTGGTGGATTCATGGTATATAGAAAAAATACGGGAGAAATTGGTGCGCTTGACTATCGCGAAAAAGCTCCACTTGCTGCTCATAAAGACATGTATTTAGATAGCTTAGGAAATGTAATTAAAAACAAAAGTACTTTAGGAGCTATGGCTGCAGGAATTCCAGGAACAGTGGCTGGTGTTTTTGCCACACATGAAAAATTCGGCTCATTACCTATTCAAGAGATTTTAAAACCAATCATAGCTTTAGCTAAAAAAGGAGTTGTAGTTACTCAAAAACAAGAAGACCGTATAAAAAAGTATCAACATTATTTTTTAGAAGTAAATAAAGACTCTATTCTTTTTGACAAGCCTTGGAAAAAGGGAGACACTATCAAATATACTGCTTTAGCAGCAACTTTAGAACGTATTGCAAAAAATGGTCGTGATGAGTTTTACAAAGGAGAAACCGCTAAACGCCTTGTTGATTTTATGCAAAACAATGGCGGAATTATGACCGAAGAAGATTTGGCTAAGTATGAAGCTAGATGGAGAACTCCAATCACTTTTACCTACGACGATTTACGAATTATTTCAATGTCTCCACCTGCTAGTGGGGGAATTTGTTTAGCACAAATAATGAACGGAATTGAACCGTTTGATTTAGATAAATACGGTCATAATTCAACAAAAACTATGCAGATAATTACTGAAGCAGAACGTAGAGCTTATGCAGATAGAAGTTTTTACTTAGGAGATCCTGATTTTGTAGAAATTCCTATTAAGACACTCATCAGTAAAGAATACACAAAAAATCGAATGCTTGATTTTTCTTTTGAAAAAGCCACCTCTTCAACCGATGTTTCTCATGGAAATATTACAATGGTTGAAAGTGATGAAACCACCCACTACTCTATTGTTGATCAATTTGGAAATGCTATTTCAGCCACAACAACCATTAATGGAGCTTACGGTTCTAAGCTATATTGTTCAGATTTAGGTTTTTTCTTAAACAATGAAATGGATGATTTTTCAAGCAAACCTGGTGTGCCGAATATGTTTGGTTTAGTTGGAGCTGAAGCGAATAAAATTGAACCCGAAAAACGCATGTTAAGCTCTATGACTCCTACTATTGTAGAAAAAAATGGTCAACTATACATGGTTGTAGGAACTCCTGGAGGTTCAACAATTATTACTTCAGTTTTGCAAACTATTTTAAATGTACATGAGTTTGATATGGGAATGCAAGAAGCCGTGAATCAACCACGTTTCCACCATCAATGGTTACCAGATGTAATTAAAATGGAACCAAAAGGTTTTGACGAACAAGTAAAAAAAGACTTACAACAATTAGGATACAAATTAGATGAAACAAATTCACCTGTTATAGGAAAAGTAGATGCTATTTTAGTGCTTCCTAACGGAAAACTAGAAGGCGGTGCAGACCCTAGAGGGGACGACACCGCTGTAGGGTTTTAGTTTTTAACATTTTTTTCACTCCCTTTAACAACTAATTAAGTAGTTTTAAGATTTAAATTTCAACAAAGCATGAAAAAAATACTGACCTTACTCACTTTAGCTACCTGCTACACTGGCTTTTCCCAAGAAACACGCCTTTTAAGACAACCTACAATATCTAACTCTGAAGTCGTTTTTGTATATGCAAACGACCTTTGGAAGGCTCCGATTAAAGGTGGAGATGCCATACGACTTACCAGTGATGACGGCTATGAGTCAAACCCACATTTCTCTAATGATGGTACTATGATTGCCTTTACTGCACAGTACGATGGAAATACTGATGTATATGTAATTCCTGCTACTGGTGGTGAACCCAAACGATTAACCTATCATCCAAGTGGTGACTTTGTACAAGGCTGGACACCTGATAACAAAGTTTTATTTCGCTCATCTAGAGAAGGCAGACCAACCCAAACTACTAAATTCTATACTGTTTCACTTAAAGGAGAATTACCTAAAGCTGTAAACGTTCCAAGAGCTGCTTATGGAGAATTTTCAAAAGATGGTAAATACCTTGCCTACACCCCTATTACGAGTTGGGATGCAGAATGGCGAAATTATCGTGGTGGTCAAGCAATGCCTATTTGGATTTTAAATATGCAAAATCAAAAACTAGTTAAAACTCCTCAAAAAGACAAAGAAAGGCATTTAGATCCTGTTTGGTACAACGGTAATGTTTACTACATTTCTGAAAGAGACTATACTAGTAATATTTGGTCATATAACTTGGCAACCAAACAAGAAAAACAACTTACATTCCATAAAAGATTTGATGTAAAAAGCTTAGATGCTAATTCAAACGGAATTGTTTATGAACAAGGAGGATACATCCACTTTTTAAATCCTAACACCTCAACTACCAAACAAATACCGATAACAGTTCATGGTGATTTAAACTATGCTAGAACTCGTTGGATGGATGTAAAAGGAAGAAATTTAACAAACCCTAATATTTCCCCTAAAGGAAAAAGAGCTATTTTTGAATACCGCGGTGAAATTTTTACTGTCCCAAAAGAAAATGGTACTTGGAGAAACTTAACCAACTCTTCAGGTGTAGCTGATAGGTATCCTATTTGGTCTCCAAAAGGAGATAAAGTAGCTTGGTTTTCTGATAAAAATGGAGAATACGAATTGGTGATTTCCGACCAAAATGGAGACAACAAATCATATATTACCATTCCTAATCCTACTTTTTATTTTAGACCAGATTGGTCTCCTGATGGTAAATATGTATCATTTACCGATACGCATTTTAATATTTGGATTTTAAATTTAGAAACTAAAAAAGCTGAAAAAGTAGCTACTGATAATTTTGCACATCCAAATAGAACCATGAATCCGAAATGGTCTCCTGATAGTGATTGGATTGCTTATGCTAAACAAAATGAAAATCATTTTAAATCTATTTACGCATATCAAATCAGCACCAAAAAAACAATTCAAATTACAGATCCTTTAGCAGATGCTATTTCACCTGTTTGGGATGCTTCAGGGAAATATATTTATACCTTGGCTAGCACAAACTACGGATTAGCATCTGGGTGGTTAGACATGAGTTCTTACGACCCTTCAGTAACTCGTAGCTTATATGCCGTTGTTTTGAACAGCAAAGACAAAGCTCCTAACCTACCGAAAACTGATGAAGAGAAAGATTCAGAAGAAAAGAGCAAAAAAGAAAAAAAAGACGATAAAAAAACATCAAAAGAAGCTGATAAAATAAAAGTTGTGATTGATGAAGAAGGTATTTTCAATAGAGCTATTGCCTTAAAATTACCTGCTAAAAATTATACAGCTTTATACAAAGCACCAAAAAATCATGTTTTCATAGCTGAAGCTATTCAAAACAAACCTGATGTGATTATCCATGACTATGACATTTCAAAAGAAAAAGCTACTGAATTTACTAAAGGAGCTCGTTCAGTAACAGTTTCAGAAGACAGAGAGTCTGTATTACTATCAAGTAAAGGAAACTGGAGTATTGTTAGTAGTAAATCTCCAGTTAAACCTGGTAAAGGCTCTATAAAAACCAACTTAAAAATTAAGGTCGACCCAAAAGCTGAAGCTCATCAAATCTTTAAAGAAGGTTGGCGCTATATGAGAGATTTTTTATATGTTGATAATGTACACGGTGCACCTTGGGACAAAATCTATCAATGGTACGCTCCTTGGATTGATCATGTAAGGCACAGAACTGATTTAAACTATGTTGTAGACATTATGAGCGGTGAAGTTGCTATTGGTCATTCATACGTTTATGGAGGTGACACTCCTAAAACCAACTACGTTCCTGTTGGATTACTTGGTTGTGATTTTGAAGAATCTAATGGCTTATACAAGTTTTCAAAAATATACAAAGGAGAACGTTGGAATCCTAATATTAAAGCTCCATTAGGGCTTCCGGGAATTGATGTTAAAGAAGGGGATTATTTATTAGAAGTTAATGGAGTTCCTGTAACTTCAAAAGACAATCTGTATAAAGCATTAGAGCAAACCGCAGGAAGAGAAATTTACATTAAGACAAATTCTAACCCCACAGTTAATGGAGCAAAAACTATTTTGGTAAAACCTGTTGCCAGTGAAAGAAATTTGCGCTCTATAGACTGGGTAGAAGAAAACAGGAGAAAAGTAGATAAATTATCTAACGGAAAATTAGCGTATGTGTATGTTCCGAATACTTCAAACAACGGATTTACCTCTTTTAATCGCTATTATTTTTCTCAGCAAGATAAAAAAGGAGTTATTATAGACGAAAGAAATAACGGTGGTGGTAGTGCTGCCGATTATATGATTGATATTTTATCGAGAAAACCTTTTGGGTATTTTAATAGTAAAGCTAATAAAAGAAAGCCATGGACAACACCTATAGCTGGTATTTGGGGACCAAAAGTGATGATTATTAACGAGCGTGCTGGTTCTGGAGGAGATTTACTTCCTTATATGTTTAAAGAAAAAAAATTAGGACCACTAGTTGGAACTCGTACATGGGGAGGTTTAGTAGGAACCTGGGACACTCCAGCTTTTATTGATGGTGGTAGAATGGTTGCACCACGTGGTGGATTTTTTGATTTGGATGGTAATTGGGCCGTTGAAGGTGAAGGTGTAGCTCCTGATATCGAAGTACACCAAGAGCCAAGTAAAATTTTAAAAGGAAAAGACCCTCAGTTAGAAAAAGCTGTTGATGAAGCTTTACGCTTATTAAAAAGTAATGAATTTATTCCTAAACCTGAACCTGCTCCACCTGTGCGTTGGAAAAGACCTTCCGGATATTAAAATCACTTTATATAAAAGTATAAAAACTTCTTAAAACAGGGGGCTTTTAGCCCCCTTATTTATTATATAATAAGAGTCTGCTCATATAATTTCCTAAAATAAAAAGTAATTCATAATTAACAATATTATCTTTTCTATCTATTTCAATAATCTCTTTAATTGATTTATCGTATAATCAATTTCTTTAATTGTATTTAATTTACTAAAAGAAAATCGTATAGATGTTTTCTTTTCTTCTTTTTCACTTAAGAATTCTCGTAACACATGAGATCCTTTACTACTTCCACTTTGACATGCACTACCTCCAGAAACAGCTATCCCAGATAAATCTAAATTAAATAACAGCATTTTATCCTCTAAAGGAAATTGTATATTTACAATTGTATAACTAGTCTTTTCTATTGACTCTCCATTAACTCTAATATTTGGAATAACTTCTTTTATTTTTTTTGTAAAATATTCCTTTAATCCAAAAATATATTTTTTGTCTTTTTGTAAATTTTCAAAAGCAATAGTCAACGCTTTTTCCATTCCAACTATTGAATGTACGTTTTCTGTACTAGATCTTGCTCCTTTTTCTTGTTCACCACCATGTAACATTGGTAATATTCCAATCCCTTTTTTAAAATAAGCAAAACCAACCCCTTTAGGTCCATGGAACTTATGTGCACTTGCAGTGATAAAATCTATTTGTGTTTTTTGTAAGTCTATATCATAATGCCCAATAGCTTGTACGGTATCTGAATGAAAATACGCCTCATGCTCTTTACATAATGCTACAACCTCTTCTATTGATAGTAAATTACCTATTTCATTATTCACATACATTAAACTCACCAAAGTTTTTTTCTTTGATTTATTTAGTAAATCCCCCAAACTCTCCATTGAAACAGCTCCTTCTTCATTTACCTTAACATAATCTACTACTAGATTATGTTTTTCTTCTAAAAACTGTACAGTGTTTAAAACTGCATGGTGTTCTATCTTGGAAGTAATAATTCTCTCTACTCCTAAGTTTAAGACTGCATTAAACAAAATTAAGTTATCAGCTTCGGTCCCTCCTGCTGTAAAAATGATTTCACTTGAAGACACATTAAAATGTTTCGCTATACTCTTTCTAGCTGTTTCAACAGCTGCTTTAGCTTTTCTACCATGCTGATGTATGGATGACGGATTTCCAAAATTGGTTTGCATTGATTGTTGAATAACCTCAATAACTTCGGGCAACATAGGTGTTGTTGCGGCATTGTCTAAATAAACAGATTTCATAGAGCAAAAATAAGTTTTTCTTAACGATAGTTATGTTTTCAAAAAATTATTGATTCTGAAAAATATATACCTCTGTTGCTCCTTGCCCATATCTTTGATAAGAAGCGTCGTAATATTTAACTGGATAATTATTTAATAAATACTGTAACTCAGTTTTTAAAACTCCATCTCCTACTCCATGTATTAAAACTAGTTTTGATATTCTTTTAGATATACAATACTCTAACTTATGTTTTGCTGTATTAATTTGTATTGATAAAATATCAAAATTATCCATTCCTCTTGTAGATTTTAACAGCTTTTCAGCATGTAAATCTACTTCCATTACCACTTCTCTTTTATCTTTTATAAAAGATGTTTTTTTCTTTTTTTCTTTATTTTGAGTCTTGGCTTTAAGCATTGGATTGTTAATATCCGAATATTTACTTAACTCACTTTGATCTACCTCAACTTTTACTAGCTCTTTCCTAAGAAAACAATACTCCATTCCTCCCTCATCTTTAACAAAAATTTCTTCATTTTTAATTTTTGTTACAACTCCTTTAATATCAGCATCAATTACTGCTACTTTATTTCCTATTTCTAAACACATCCTTAACCTTTATTTAATTAGCCAAAAGGGTATTAGCTTGTATTTTTGCAAATGATTTAATTATGCAAAATAACTGCAAATAAATGATAAACACTAAGAATATCAATACAAAAATTTTCTTTGAGGAAGCTAGAAAAGAGTTAACCCTTACCGAAGACCGAAAAGATTTATTGGTTGAAATAATAGACACTATTTACGAAGAATATCTTGACAGAGAAAAAATAAATTTAAATTTTATTTGTACTCATAATTCTCGTAGAAGTCAGTTTGCACAAGTGTGGAGCTTTTTTGCTATTGAATATTTTAACTTAAAGAATATGTTCACCTATTCTGGCGGAACAGAAACCACTTCTTTTCATAGAAACACAGTGAAATGTTTACAAAAAACTGGCTTTATCTTTAACGTTGTTGATTTTTCTCACCAGAATCCAAGGTACTTAGTTTCTTTTAAAGGAACTAAAAAATCAATTTTAGGTTTTTCCAAGTTATATGATCACCCCCAAAACAGTTATCCTTTTGTAGCTATAACTACTTGTGATAATGCCGACCAAAACTGTCCATATATACCTGATGCTATTGAACGTTTTCATTTACCTTATAACGACCCTCAAACATCTGACAATACAGACTTAACCGAAGAAACATACTTAAAAGTTAGTAAACAAATTGCTGGTGAGTTATTTTTTATTTTCGAAGAAATTTATCAAAAATTATCTTAGCTACACTTCTATACTCTTGTCATAAGGTATACTTTTTAAAATGTGATTAATCACACTTATTCTTGCTATAGTTTTCCTATTTGCTCGAATAACTTTCCATGGAGATATTTCTGTATTTGTTTTTGAGAACATTGCCTTTTTATACTCTGTATAATTATCCCAAAGTTCTTGCGCTTTTTCATCTACAGGCGTCATTTTCCATTGTTTTAATGGGTTGTTTTTTATATCGTTGAATCGTTTAGCTTGTTCTTTTTTATTAATAGACATGTAGATTTTTACCAAACGAATACCTGACTCTAAAATCATACGTTCAAAATCATTTACTTGATTCATAAAAACCTCATACTCTTCTTGTGTACAAAAACCATTAACTGGTTCTACTACTGCTCTATTATACCAACTGCGATCAAAAAAAACTATTTCACCTGCTTTTGGAAACTGTTCTACATACCTTTGAAAATACCATTGTGTTTTTTCATCTTCATTTGGTTTAGGAAGCGCTACTATTCGCATATGACGAGGATTGATACGTTCTGTAATTCTACGTATTGCCCCTCCTTTTCCAGCAGCATCTCTTCCTTCAAAAATTACAATTATTCGTTCATTTTTTTTTATTGTCCAAGCTTGTAAACGAATTAACTCTACTTGTAATTTTTTTAACTTTCGTTCGTAATCTACATATCGAATTGCTCTTTCTATATTAAAAGATTTAGACAGTAAAGCCTTTAAACCTCTTGTTGTATTTAATTTATTTACATCTCTTTGAGTTAACTTCCCCATAATTAATCTAAATGTTTTACTGAACGATAATAACGCATTACTATATTTGGATCTGGTGTTAAAATAGTTTGCGCCTCTTCTTTTCCTTTATAATCAAATTGAGACAATACATGACGCATACACTCAACTCTAGCTTCTTTTTTGTTATTTGTCTTTACTACTATCCAAGGACTATAAGCTGTGTGCGTTTTACTAAACATTTCATTTTTATAATGACTATACTTATCCCATAACTCTTGTCCTCTTTTATCTACAGGGCTGAACTTCCAACGCTTTAAAGGATTATTATTCCTAGAATTAAATCGACGTAACTGTTCTTCTTTTGAAATTGATAACCAAAATTTTATCACAACAACGCCATCTTCATATAACATATGTTCAAATTCAGGCACTTGAACCAAAAAATTCTTATACTGCTCGTCCGTACAAAACCCCATTACAGGCTCAACTACAGCTCTATTGTACCAACTACGATCAAAAAAAACTATTTCCCCAGGATTTGGTAATTCTTTAATATAACGCTGAAAATACCATTGTCCCTTTTCTACATCTGTAGGTTTATTCAAAGCTACTAAACGAGTAGAACGCGGATTCATATGCTCCATAAAACGTCTTATACTCCCACCTTTCCCTGCTGCATCTCTTCCTTCAAAGATAACTGCCACTCGCTTCTTATTTTGCGCAATCCATTGCTGAAGTTTCACTAACTCTATCTGTAGTTTTTTCAGTTCCTCTTCGTAATTTAACTTTACCTGAACCTTGGTTATTGAAATTTCCTTTTTTTTTATAATTGCTAGCAACTCTTCATTTGTAGAAACACTTTCAAAATCTTCAATTGTTAATACTTGCTTTTCTTTCATATGTTTATTAATTATTCTTGTTAATAATTTAACCAAGGTTGTGCTAAAATAATACGATATTTACACCTATGAAAAAAAACATGTCACTTTTATTTATCTTATTTACTCTCTATCTATTCTCACAACGTAAATATGACAAAGAATTAAGTTTTTTAAATGATAATGACTTATATGTTTCCACCTATCAAGATCGATATTATACAAACGGAGCCTTTTTAACATACCGCTTCTTAAGTAAAAAGCAAGCTGAAAATATTGATAAAAAAATATATGAAATCCAATTAGGTCACCATATGTACACTCCTTATAAGGCTGTTGTTGAAACTATTGAAGAACATGATCGTCCTTTTGCTAGCTACTTATTCGGTAGTTTTGGGGTTAACCGATTTTACGCTAATAAATCTATTCTCAAAACAGCTTTACAAATAGGAACTATTGGATCTTATTCTTTTGGTGAAGAACTTCAAGGAATTATACATAAAATGTATGGTTTTAAAGAAGCTACTGGATGGGATTATCAAATAAAAGATGCTTTTGCTCTTAATCTAAAGGTCGATTATATTAAAAAAATAACTAAAGACAATGTTTTTGACCTTAACTGGACAAACTCTGCTAGGTTAGGCACTGTTTATACTGATTTATCAACTGGTTTATTTACTCGTATTGGCTTTAAGCCTCTAGAAAGTATTATTAATTCTATTGCTTTTCATGGAAACTTAAACAATAAAAACACTAATTTCGAAAATAAGACGGAAGTTTTTTTATACCTAAAACCAATGCTCCATTATGTTGCTTATGACGCAACTATTGAAGGTAGCTTTTTAAACAAAAAAAGCCCTGTAACGTTTGATGTAGAACCTTTTAAATTTACAACGGAGTTTGGAATTCGTTTTACAAGTAATCGTTTTAATTTTGGTTATGCCATAAACTACCATACAAAAAAACTTAAAAGTTCGCGTGTTCCTAAAGGAAATTTTTATGGTACAATACAATTAAATTATCAATTTAATTAAGAGTATTGCACTCTTTGAAAAAATAATTTTTAAAATCATCAAATTAAGATATATTTGTAAGTCTAATAAATAGAAAAATTACTAAATGAAATTTATCGTATCTAGCTCACAATTATTAAAACAACTACAAGTTTTAGGTGGGGTTATAAATAGCAATAACACGTTACCAATTTTAGATAACTTTTTATTTGAACTATCTGAAAACGAATTAAAAATATCAGCTTCCGACCTTGAGACAACCATGTCATCAGTTATTGAAGTTGAAAGTACTGATACTGGAGCGATTGCTATAAATGCTCGTTTATTATTAGATACTTTAAAAACATTTCCTGAACAACCTCTTACATTTAAGATTGAAGGAGATAACACTATTGAGATTATTTCGGAACAAGGAAAATATGACATGGCATACTTTAGTGGAGATGAGTTCCCTAAAGCTGTAGAATTACCTTCTCCTAGCAGCACTGAAATCCCTTCTCATATTTTAGCTACAGCTATTTCTAAAACTATTTTTGCGGCTGGTAATGATGATTTACGTCCTGTTATGAGTGGTGTATTTTTTCAGTTCAATTCAAAAGAATTAACTTTTGTAGCCACTGATGCTCATAAATTAGTTAAATATACACGTACCGATATTACTGCTGATAAATCAGCCGAATTTATCATGCCTAAAAAACCTTTAAACTTATTAAAGGGAATTTTAGGGGGATCAGAAAACAATGTGACTATTGAATATAATGATACTAATGCCAAATTTACTTTTGATAATGTAGTATTAATCTGTCGATTAATTGATGGAAAATACCCTAACTACGAAGCTGTTATACCAAAAGAAAACCCAAACAAATTAACTGTTGACAGAGCTTCTTTCTTAAATTCTGTACGTCGTGTATCTATTTTCTCTAGTAAGACAACACATCAAATTCGTTTGAAAATGGCGGGTACTGAATTAAATATTTCTGCAGAAGATTTAGACTATTCTAATAAAGCCGACGAACGATTAAACTGTGATTATCAAGGTGACGATATGCAGATTGGGTTTAACTCTCGTTTTCTTAGCGAAATGTTAAACAACTTAAACTCTAACGACGTTTTAATTGAAATGAGCTTACCAAATAGAGCTGGAATTTTAACTCCAATTGACGGTACTGAAGAAGGCGAGTTAGTAACTATGCTTGTTATGCCAGTAATGTTAAACGGGTAATAAATTTTCCACATATAAAAATTACAAAAGCCACAGAATCAAAACTCTGTGGCTTTTGTAATTTTATTTAATATCTTTCTCTTTCAAAAATGAGAAATAATTGTAAATTTACCTCTTTCAAACTTTATAAATTATAATGGGTAGAATTATTGCAATTGCAAATCAAAAAGGTGGCGTAGGTAAAACTACTACATCTGTAAACTTAGCTGCGGCTTTAGGTGTTTTAGAAAAAAAAGTGTTGTTAATTGATGCTGACCCCCAAGCAAATGCTACTTCTGGTTTAGGTTTAGACGTTGAAAGTATAGAAATTGGAACGTATCAGGTTTTAGAACACACGATCTCTGCGAAAGACACTGTTTTAAAAACTGACTCTCCAAACGTTGACTTAATTCCTGCTCATATTGATTTAGTTGCTATTGAAATTGAATTGGTAGACAAGCAACAACGCGAGTACATGTTAAAAAAAGCGTTAGAAGATATTAAAGATGATTACGATTTTATTTTAATTGATTGTGCTCCATCTCTAGGGTTAATAACTTTAAACTCTCTAGTAGCTGCCGACTCTGTTGTTATCCCTATTCAATGTGAATATTTTGCTTTAGAAGGTTTAGGAAAATTATTAAACACAATTAAGAGTGTTCAAAAAATACACAATCAAGAGCTAGAAATAGAAGGCTTGTTATTAACTATGTTCGATTCTCGTTTACGCTTGTCAAACCAAGTGGTAGATGAAGTACGCAAACACTTCAGTTCTATGGTTTTTGAAACAATAGTACACAGAAATATCCGCTTAAGTGAAGCACCAAGTTATGGAGAAAGTATAATTTCATACGATGCAACGAGTAAAGGTGCCGTAAATTACTTAAATTTGGCGAACGAAATTTTAACTAAAAACGCATAATTACTGTAAATGGCAAAAGCAACAAAAAAACAAGCTTTAGGTAGAGGTTTATCAGCATTATTAAAGGAAACTGCAGAAGTAAATTCGGCAGAAGATAAAAATGCAGATAAGTTAGTTGGAAATATTATTGAAATTGATATCAACTCAATAGATGTAAACCCTTACCAACCTAGGACTTATTTTGATGAAGAAGCGTTGCGCGAATTAGCTAGTTCTATTAAAGAATTAGGAGTAATTCAGCCTATTACTGTACGTAAACTATCAAGCGATAAGTTTCAATTAGTTTCTGGAGAGCGTCGTTTTAGAGCTTCTAAACTTATTGGAAACAAAACCGTTCCTGCTTACATTCGTTTAGCAAACGATCAGGAAATGTTAGAAATGGCGTTGGTAGAAAATATTCAACGTAAAAACTTAGACCCAATTGAAGTTGCTCTTTCTTATCAACGTTTAATTGATGAAATTCAACTTACTCAAGAAGAACTAAGTACCCGTGTTGGTAAAAAGCGTTCTACAGTTACTAACTACTTACGTTTACTTAAGCTAGATCCTATTATTCAAACAGGAATGCGTGATGGTTTTATTTCAATGGGACACGGTCGTGCATTGATCAATGTTGATAGTAACTCTGATCAATTAAACATTTATGAGAAAATTGTTCGTGATAAACTATCAGTACGTCAAACTGAAGAACTTGTAAAGAACCTAAAAGCTGGTAAGGTTGCTAAAACAGCCAAAAAGAAAGCTTTACCTAATTATATTTCTGAAAGTGTTAAGGATATTAGCGACTATTTTGGACATAAAATTGACGTTACAGTGAACAATCGTGGAAAAGGTAAAATCTCTATTCCTTTTCATTCTGAAGAAGATTTTAACCGTATTAAAAACTTACTAAAGTAATTGAACGTACGTATAATCATATTCGCTTTTTTTAGTCTTTTTTTGTTTCAAAATACTTTTGCTCAAAAAGATTCTATTGCCGTTAGGGCAAAACAACTTCAGTTAACAAGTGACAAATACAATCCTTTGTCACCTTCAAAAGCTGCCTTTTACTCAGCTATTTTCCCCGGAGGCGGGCAAATTTATAATGGAAAATATTGGAAAGCCCCAATAGTATGGGCTGCAATAGGTGCTAGTGCATATTTTTATATTGATAATAGTGATCAGTATGATCGATACCGAACAGCTTTTAAG
Source organism: Tenacibaculum mesophilum (assembly GCF_003867075.1). Taxonomy (NCBI): domain Bacteria; kingdom Pseudomonadati; phylum Bacteroidota; class Flavobacteriia; order Flavobacteriales; family Flavobacteriaceae; genus Tenacibaculum; species Tenacibaculum mesophilum. The sequence goes on from NZ_CP032544.1 coordinate 1,184,053, forward strand.
CTAAGAAACCAAGGGTTATCTGATGAATTCAATGGTAAGGACGGAAACCCATTTATTTCAACACCTGGATTAGAATCTGCTCAAAAAACTTTACGAAAAAATAGAGATTTATCATTATTAACTGGTGTACTTTTATATGTTTTGCAAATTGTTGAAGCTAGTGTTAATGCACACTTATTACAATTTGACACAGACGATAGCTTATCTGTAAAACCAGTAATAACTCCTGATCCTTTATTTATTGAAGCCCCAAAAGTTGGTTTAACACTAAAATATTCTTTTTAAAATGAAAATAGCCTTACTTGGTTATGGTAGAATGGGTAAAGAAATTGAAAAAATTGCTTTACAAAGAGGACATCAAATCGTTATAAAAACTTCTGGAAAAGAAGTGTATGATATTACAAAAGCTGATGTAGCAATAGACTTTAGCATTCCTTCTTCAGCATACGACAATATCAGCAATTGTATTAACAATAATACACCTGTTATTTCTGGAACTACTGGCTGGTTAGATAAGTACAACGATATTGTTGATTTATGTAATGAAAAAAACGGTGCTTTTATTTATGCCTCTAACTTTAGTTTAGGGGTTAATGTTTTCTTTGAACTAAACAAACAACTTGCTAAAATGATGAATACTTTAGAACAATATAATGTTTCTATTGAAGAGATTCATCATACTAAAAAGTTAGATGCTCCAAGCGGTACTGCAATTACATTGGCAGAAGGTGTTATTGAAAATACTAACCAAAAAGCTTGGGAATTAGACGAAAAAACATCAGAAGAAAATATTCCTATTAAAGCTATCAGAACTCCGAATGTTCCAGGTACTCACACCGTGACTTATAATTCTGAAATAGATACTATTGATATTAAACACACAGCTCATAATCGTCAAGGTTTTGCTTTAGGTGCTGTAATTGCTGCTGAGTGGTTAAATAATAAAACAGGTGTTTTTACTATGCGAGATGTGTTAAACTTAGGTTAATAACGTAACAAACAGCTCAAAAAACACACAAATAAAATTGAATTTTATTCCTTAATGGAACTACAAAATATATAGATTATGACATTTACTGAATGGTTTTTATTCTTTTTATTCATACAAGTTGTTCATTTTTTAGGTACTTGGAAGCTATATACTAAAGCAGGTAAAAAAGCTTGGGAAGCTGCTATACCTGTTTATAATGCTATTGTATTGATGCAAATAATAAATCGTCCAAAATGGTGGGTGATTTTATTGTTTATTCCTATAGTTAACCTATTAATGTTCCCTATTATTTGGGTTGAAACTTGTAGAAGTTTTGGTTTTAAAAAAAGACCTGATACTATTTTAGCTATTCTAACTTTAGGACTATATATCTATTATATCAATTATTTTACAGATGCAAAATATATTGAAAACAGAAGTTTAAAACCAAGATCTCCTTTAGGTGAATGGGTTAGCTCTATTGCTTTTGCTATTATTGCTGCTACTTTGGTACATACTTATATTATGCAACCATACACTATTCCTACCTCATCTTTAGAGAAAACCTTATTAGTTGGTGATTATTTATTTGTAAGTAAGTTTCATTACGGTGCACGTGTACCAATGACTACCGTTGCTGCACCAATGGCACACGATACTATTCCTGGATTGGGTATAAAATCATTTTTATCTGATGATAAAAACAAGGAAGGTTTATTAAACAAGCTTTCTTTACCTTATATGCGTGTTCCTGGCTTTCAAAAAATTAACCGTAATGATATCGTTGTTTTTAGCTGGCCTTCAGACTCTTTAGCCACAATGTGGGGAGATAACTCTGGTAACTTTACCTATAAACCAATTGATAAGCGTACGAACTACGTAAAACGTGCTGTAGGAATTCCTGGAGATAGCTTAGAAGTACGTGATGGTTATGTTTTTATTAATGGAAAGAAAACTGTTTTACCAGATAGAGCGAAACCACAATGGCATTTTATAGTTGATACCAACGGAGAAAAGTTTAGCCAAGGAGCCCTTTCTAGATATAATATTAGAGAAGGACAAGTAATGCCTGATGGTAAATATGCTTTAAACTTAACAGATGAAGAAGCTGCTTTAATAGCTAAAAACCCTATTGTAGAAAGTATTAAAAAACACTTAACTCCAAAAGGAGCTTATGACAAATCAGTTTTTCCTCATGACCCAAGATATGCTTGGTCTTCGGATAATTTTGGACCAATATATATTCCTAAAAAAGGAGCTACTGTTAAATTAAATTCTAAAACAATTCCTTTTTATGAGCAGATTATTCGTAGATATGAGAATAACAATTTAACAATTTTTGGAGACGATATTTATATCAATGGTGAGAAAGCAAAAGAATATACTTTTAAGCAAGATTACTACTGGATGATGGGAGACAATCGTCAACGTTCGTTAGACGCTAGAAATTGGGGGTATGTGCCTTTTGACCACGTAGTTGGTAAACCTGTTATGATTTGGTTAAGTTGGGATGCTAATGCACCTAGTTTTATTGCTAAGTTAAATTCTATTCGTTGGGACAGAATGTTTACAACTGTTGGAGGAAGTGGTAAACCTGTTTCTTACCTTTGGTTGGTTTTATTGTTGATTGGAGGTTATATCGTGTACAGTTTTAGAAAAAGTAAAAAGAAAAAAGCATAATGTCACTTTTTATTCCAACTTATTTTGCTCCTATTTCACAGTATGCAGCAATCTATCAATCGGATGCTATTACTTTTGAAATAGAAGATAATTATCAAAAGCAAACCTATCGTAATCGCTGTTATATTTATGGAGCCAATGGTAAATTAGCTCTTAATATTCCTGTTAAACATAAAACAAAAGAAGGTAGAAAAAAGACCAAAGACACCTTAGTAGAAAATGACTTCCCCTGGCAACAACAACATTTTAAGTCATTACAATCAGCTTATCGTTCTTCTCCATTTTTTGAATTTTTTGAAGATGATTTACAAGCTATTTTCAATAAAAAGTACACGTTTTTACAAGACTTGAATATTGATACTCATTTATTTGTAACTGATGCTTTACAAATTAAACAGCAATTTAACAAAACTTCCAGTTACGAACTAACCCCTGAGAGCATTGATTATAGAGCTTTAGCTATTGCTAAAAAAGGAGTTGAAATAAAAATGGATTCTTATATTCAAATGTTTGATGATAAATACGGATTTATACCTAATTTATCTATTTTAGATCTTTTGTTTATGGAAGGTGCTAATACTATTAGTTTTTTAGAAAAAATTAATATAAGCCTAAAATAACTTTCTTCATACTATTTTAGTATTTCTTTATTTTTTAACATAAACTAAGAGGTTATTTAGTTATTTTATATATATTTGCCACCGAAGCATTTCCCCCTTTTTAATGTTTCATTTCCCCCTTATTATTAAGAAAAGACTTGTTCCCTTTGTGTGCAGGTCTTTTTACTTTATATACCTTTTGGCTAGATTGTTAATCTGCTCAGAAATAGATAATTTTACTACGACAAAGACATAAATTACTATAATTAATATACTCTTTAAAACAATGTTTACTATTGGGTGAATTGGAAAGTCAAAAAGATAAAACTTAGGTATTGAAAAATTCCAAAAGTTAAACCCTAAAAACATAATTAAGACAATAAGAATCATTAAAAATGTTTTATTAGTAAAAGGGGTCATATTAAACTTTTCTTTTACAAACCATAGTTTAAAGGTATTAAACACCAAAACTGTAATAAGTGTTGCTAGTGCCAACCCTTTTGTTCCCATTTCTAAATCATTAAAAAAGTAACTATTTAAAAAATATACAGAAAAGGCCATTCCTAAACCTACAGGTAACGTAATACGATAAAATTTAGAATTACTTATAATAGCACCATTACTACCTAATGACATTAAAAATAACTTTGCAGACGAAATCAATAATACTACTAATACTCCTTCTTTTCCATAATTTTTATTCGGCATCAACCTGAATAACTCCTCCACATTACAATTTACTAAGACAAAAAACAGCCCGCCAATCAACAATAAATTAATAGAACTCTTCTTATATAAACTTTCTGTTTCTTTTGGGTTATCTTCATTAAGAGCCTTAGAGGTTAATGGCTGTAAAATTTGCCCCATTGCCCTACTTGGTGCTTCTATAAATGACCCTATAAACACAGCTACCGTATAATATGCAGCTGTAGCAAAACCTTCTTTCCCTGGTATCATTACTTTGTCTATATCTAAGATAATAGCTCCTGCACTACCTGCTAAAATGATATAAAAAGTATATCGTAAAACTTCTTTAAAGTTGTTTGGTAAACTGAAGGTAAATTTTGGTGTATATAGACGAAAAGCATACCCCATCATTAAGAGTACTCTTAATATGTAAGCTATTGACATATATACTAAAAACTCTTCTTTTGTTATAAAGTTAAAATACACAGCAAAAAGTAAAACCATCACAGCTACTCTATTGTATAATTCCTTTAAAATATTCCCAAAAACCGATTGCATTTGTACTCTTGCCCAAGAATAAAACACTTCAAAATAAGCACAAGCTACAGCGATAATATAAATATAAATAGTATAATCTTCAATTATGAGGTTGCCTCCACTTCCATTTTCTACCACATAACTCATAATCCAATTATGAAATAAACTCCAAAAATATCCTATTGGAATCGCTATAAATAATGGTAAAAAAATTATAGAGCTTAAAAATTTATCTTTTTCTACTTTTGAAGTATATCCAGAAAAAAACTTGATAATTGTAAAGTGAACTCCAAAGGCTGTAACAGGCATAATTAAGTTTGAAGCCGAAAAAACATAGGTTGCTAATCCATAATATTCATCTCCTAAAAATCGTGTATATAACACCAAGGTATTAATACCTCCAATCAAAAATCCTAAATATATTATTAGAGTATTCCTGAACGATTGTTTAAATACAATTCCCAATTTATTCTTTTATTAATTTTAATATTGATTGATATATTTTTTCTCCAACATTATCTCCATATAATGGCTCTTTAAAATCTTTTGATGTAGCTAAAAACTGTTGAAAATAATTAATTATTTTTCCTGAATTAGCTCCTGTTATAGCTCCATAACCATTACTTACTAACTCTTTCCATTCTGTTTCTTCTCTTGCTATAATACAAAACTTCTTATTAAAGAAAGCCTCTTTTTGTAAACCTCCACTATCAGTTATAACAAGAGCACAATTTTTTAATAACTCTAACATAGAAAAATACCCTACAGGTTCAATAAAGGTTATATTAGACTTTAATTTGTACTTTTCTAACATTTTTTTTGTCCTTGGATGCAATGGCAATACTACTTTTTTAGAAGCATTAATTTTTTCAAGAGCTTCAAAAATATTAGCTAATCTCTCTTTTTCATCAGTATTTTCTTGACGATGAATTGTTGCTAACACAAACTCTTTTTTCTCTAAACCTAAGTCTTTAATAATAGTTGACTTCTCTTCGGAAACTTGATTATAAAACTCTACAGCATCTTTCATGATATCACCATGCTTTTCTATCAAAATATCAAAACTATCAAAACCTTCATTTCTCAGGTTTAATACAGCAGTATCTGTTGGACAACTTAGTAGGTTTCCTATTCTATCTGTTAAAATACGATTTATTTCTTCAGGCATTTGCATATTGAATGAACGCAAGCCCGCTTCAATATGTACTACTTTTATATGTAGTTTTTTAGCTGCTAAAGCTCCTGCTAACGTCGAATTTGTATCTCCATATACAACAACTGCATCTGGCTTTTCTAATACTAAAATTTCTTCTATTTTTTCTAACATTTGCCCCGTCATAGCACCATGACTTAAACCATTGATATTTAAATTATATTTGGGGTTAGGTATTTGCATTTCTTCAAAAAAAACAGCACTCATGTTAGCATCAAAATGTTGCCCTGTATGCACTATTATTTCTTCTACTTCATTATGCTTTTGAATCACTCTACTTAATACAGCTCCTTTTACAAACTGTGGACGTGCTCCTAATATGGTTATTATTTTTTTCAAGAATTAACGACTTTTTTTAATACTATAGATAATTTCTCTGTTAACTTTTTCCGATGATATTGCTCTATGTTTTTAGAATTAACCTCTAAAATCCCTTTCTTATATTGATTATAAAGAAGTTTAATTTCTTTTTTCATTTTTACTACATCATCAAAACCAACAATAGTTCCTGAGTTAGTTTTAGCAAGTATTTCTGCTAAATCACCATCTTCTGGACCCACTGCTAAGATAGGGCGTTTTGCTTGTAAATATTCAAATATTTTACCTGTAATAATTCCTTTAGCACTTGGTACTTTATTTACTGCTAACAATAAAACTTGTGATGTTTGTTGTTGTTGTTGTGCTTTTTTATGAGGTAGATAAGTAATTTTTGTAATATTTTTAAATTGATGTGTTTCTAAAGATTTTTTAACTCCTTTCGCTATTTTCCCTATTAGTTTAATTTCTAAATCTTCTGTAAACTCCTTATCTTCTTTACATAACTCTGATAATGCTTTCCATAAAACTTCAGGATTCCTATCATCATTCATCAAACCTATATGCGTAATTGAAAACTTTTTATCTAGTATTACATTTGTTTCTCTACTTTCTTCTGCATCAAAACCATTAGTAATAACATGAATATTATTAGAAAATTTTTCATAATTCTTTTTCATAGTTTTACCTACAACTAATACCGCATTGGCATATCTTAACACTTCCTGTTCCAATTGATGATGTGTTGCTTTTGATTTTTGCGTGAGTGGTAATTGATGAAAATAATCAATATCTGTCCAAGGGTCACGGAAGTCTGCTACCCACTTCAATCCTAATTCTTTTTTAAGCTTTAATCCGATTAAATGCAAGCTATGTGGTGGTCCAGTAGTTATAATAACATCAATAGTATTTTCTTTTAAATATTTTTTTAGCTTATTAACTGAAGGCTTTACCCAAAACCTTCTTGCATCAGGAATGAAATAATTAGCTCGAACATATTGCATTACCTGACCTATTAAACTTGGATTAGGATCTAAAAAACCAGCACTTGTTTTCGTTTCTTTTTTCTTGAAAACAGATAACAAGTCATTAGGTTCCCAAATTGAGTTTCTTAAAACCGTTAAATTTTCAGGAAGATCTTTTTTTAATGTTGTATCAACTATCGGATATTTAGCATCTTCAACTGTGTAAACTATTGGTTCAATATTAAAATTTCGCAAATATTTTACAAACTTCAACCATCTTTGTATACCTGAACCTCCTGCCGGCACCCAATAGTATGTAATTATTAATACTTTCAAATTAAACTATTGTATAGGTTTATTAATTCTTTTGAGGTTTTATCCCATGTAAATTCATTTCGAATAAAAGCTTCTCCGTTTTTTCCTAATTCTTTTCTCAGCAGCTCATCTTTATATAACCTCAGTACTTTATCAGTAAAATCTTCTACATTTTTTGCTTCATGTATCAATCCGGCATTTACTTTTTCTACTATGTTTTTTTGAGCTGTTGCATCGCTTACCAACAAAGGTTTCCTTAAACTCATGTACTGGAATAATTTATTAGCATGTGTAGTGTCGTGATGTAAATTTCTGTGTAAAGGAGACAAACAAACATTACTCTGTTTTATATACTTAGGAAATGTAGTTTCTTCTTGCCACCCTTCAAAACATACTTGTTCTTCAACTTTTAATTCTTCAGATAACTTTTTTAATTTAGTGTTTAGACTTCCTACAATTACTAATCGAATATTCTCTATTTCCTTTTTTAATGCTGGTAAACTTTTAATTGCTGTAGCTACTCCCCTTCTCTCTCCTGTATCTCCTATATATAGTAAGTTAAAAGTATCTCTTTTTGAGCTTTCTTCAAAATTATCTTGCTTTTCAAAAAATGATTTTCTTACTGTATTAGGAACAACAATAACTTTATCAGATTTTATTTTTGTTCTCTTATATACTTCCTCTTTTGCTTCTTGAGTAACAACTATTACTTTACTAGCTTTCTTAATAAGCTCTTCTTCTTTTTGCTTCCATTTGTTTGTTGATATTAAAATATTTTGCGGAAACTTTTTTAAATGAGGATAAAACCTCATTATCTCAGGCCTATTTTCATGTAAATCTAATACAACCGGGAGCTGCTTCTTTTTATTGGCTAACATTACAGCTTCAGCTACAACCATATCATGTATATGAATAGCCTCTATATCATATTTATTAAGAAAATGTATTATCTTTTTCTTTAGTGAAAGAGAATATAATGGGATAGTATAAGCCAAAGCAGATAACTTATACTCTAACTTATTTGACTCATATCTTTTTACTTTTATTTTACCTACAAGTTCTGATGTTGGCTCATTACCATAAGTTAAACAAAATAAAAAAACCTCATGTCCAGATTTTATTAATTCTATTGCTTCATTATGTACTCTAGGGTCAGGAGGAAACGTCTTATCTAAAACCATTCCTATCTTCATCCCTTTCTCTCTTTCTCAGCATATACAGCATAATATCTAGGTGTATATTTTCTTAAAACAGGTCTTATACCCAACTTGTTTATTGGACTTGTCCATTTTTCAGTATCAACAATATTCCAACCTGATTTTTCTAATAACCAATCATACTGCCAGTCTTCAAACTCATGATAATGTCTGTCCCACATATCTGTTTTGCTTCTGTACGCACTTGCAAACCATAACTTTAAAGGAACAGTGGTTATTATTTTTTGTGCTTCAATTTCTCTTAACACGTTAAATGGTGCTAATAAATGTTCAAAAATCTCAAAAGCCGTTACTGCATCTACATTATAATCTTTTACAATTTGGGGTAATAAATCTAAATCTTCCCCATTTGTATTATAAACTGTATATCCATTTTCTTCCATAATTTCAGAAAACGGGTTACGCACTCCTAAATCTAGTATTGTAGCAGGAGCTGTAAGATGTTTTTGTAAAAACTGAAGTGTATGGTTATATCTTTTCTTTGGTAGTTTAAAATACATGAAATTTATTTTAACACAAATGTATTACTATTTTATCATTTCGTGTAATAAACCTTTTAATTGAGTTTAATTAAATATTATACAAAAAACATAAAAGCGAAAGATTAATCTTTCGCTTTTATAAAATATTAATTTTCCATAGCAACTTGTACTTATCTAGTACGTTTTGTTTAATGCAAACATATTATTGTTTTATTTAAAAATAAAATATTATATCCCGTATTTTATAAAAAGCACAGTTAAATTAATGTATATTTGAGAGCTTTTTATGAGGTTATTTGAGAAAAAGAATTCTTAATTACTTAAACTATTCTAATGATTAGGTTTATACTTATAACATTAATTACTTTATTTTTTTCATTAAATACAGTATCACAAACAATATATTTAGATTCTATAAACCGAAGTAAGATTGACTTTTATAAAAACATTAATACTGATAGCTTGTTCTTTTATTGTGATAAGTTAGAAAATTCTAACAATATTTGTACAAAAATAGAAGCTGCTACTGATAAAATTTATGGACTTTATAGATTAAAAAGATACGATGAAGCTGCAACTTCTTCTAATAAGGTAATAACACAAATTGATTCTTTACTCCAAAATAATAACTTGACTTGCCTTATTGATAGAAAAATTGCTTCTTTAAATAGGCTTTTTTGGATAAAAAAAAATCAAGAAAAGTACGAAGAAGCTTACTCTATACTTATTAAGTATGAAAAAGAAATAATTAATCATCCTATAAAAGATCAAAAATGGATTAGAAATAAATTGGGACTTGTTCTTAGTAAAGCTGTAATAAAAAATAAACTTAACATGCAAGAAAAAGCTAAAAGTATACTACTAAAAGCTATTTCGGAATCAAAAAAAACTGTTCTTAAAGATTTTCAAAAAAACAATTTTTTTCTTCAATGGAAAGCTAACTCTTTTAATTGCCTTGGAAACACATATATTTTAATTAACAATAAAAACCCAAATACCATTCTCCTGGATTCTGCTGACTATTACTTTGACAAAGCTTATAAATTAACACAACAATTTACTCCTCAACATAAAGACTCTAAAATATATTATTACTTAAGAAAAACTAAAGTTTTAATGGCTAAAAAAGAATTTTCTAAAGCTATTGATTTAATTAATAATTATAAAAATATAAGTAATGGTTATTCTTATTTTAACAAAGAATATTACCTAAAAGCCATTTGTTTTCACAACTTAAAAAATTCTGATTCCGCTATTTACCATTCTAATAAATTATTAATGAATTATAAAAAATGTGAAAGGAGTAAACTTATTACTATTTACGACATTCTCTCAAAAGAATATAATAATTTAAATAAACTGGATAGCGCTTACAAGTATTCTAAACTTACTTTAGAACAACATCATTTAACAAAAGATACTAAAGACAAAACTTTCAATCTTTTTTACAACAATAATTTTGCTCAAGCTCAAAAGCTTAAAAAAACTATAGAACAAAGAGAAGCAGAAAAACAGCGTAACCTCATTATTTCTTTTATTATTTTATTATTAACTTTTTTCGTTATTACTTTTTATTTATTTAGAAAAGAAAAAGATAAGAAGAAGAAACTTATATCTGTAATAAGCAATAATAAAACGACAGAAATAGAAAAAAAAGAATACAATATTGATGAAATCTTAGAAGCTAAAATTCTTAATGAATTTAGGAATATTGCTAATAGTTTAGATTTTTTAAAACCTGATTTTTCAGTTAACTACATTGCTGAAAAATTAAATACCAATACTACTTATATTTCTTTTGTTTTTAATAAGTATTACGAAGAGTCTTTTAAACAATACTGTACTAAGCTTAAAATTAACTATGTAGTACATAAATTAAAGACAGACAAAATCTTTAGAAAATATTCCATTCAAGCCATTGCTGAAGAAATAGGTTACACCAACGCATCTGCTTTTACAAGAGCGTTTAAAAAACATATTGGTGTAACCCCTTCTGTATTTTTAAAAGACCTTGAAAATTAGTTCTTCTTCTTTTTTATAACAAACCAACCAATAGGTATTATAAGGAGTAAAGCATAACAAATTAAAGACAATGAACTTCCTGTTTTAATTACTGAAGGCTCATATTTAAAAGTTATTTTATGTTTTCCTGCAGGAACTTCTATTCCTCTTAAAACATAGTTTACTCTATAATATGGCACACTTTCCCCATCAATATAAGCGTTCCATCCATCTTTGTAATAGATTTCAGAAAATACAGCAAATTGTTCTGAAGTTGTACTTGCTTCGTATATCAATTCAGTAAGATCTTTCTTCACAAGATTAATCGTAGCAATAGAATCTTTTTGAAACACATCGGCTTTTACATTAAACTCGCTTGAGTTAATAACTGCTTCTGATTTAGTATTCAAACTATCTAACGCTATAATTTCTTCATTTGCTGAAGATACTTTTTTCAGTGAATTAACAAACCATGCATTTCCATTCGCTTCTGGGTTTTCCTGAAATTGTTCTTCACTAACAATAAAATACTTCGTGTTTAACATATTTAATACCTCCATATTATTTTTAGCTATCTGATAATCAAACAACTCTTGATAACGTTTCATTTTGGCAGCATGGTATCCTCCTATCGAATTGTGGAAATAAGAAGTTCTACCATCTTGCATAGGACTTACGCTAAAATTAACAACTCTGTAATGCCCTTTATCTTTTAAAATTTCTGTATCAGCTTTTGTTGCTGTAAATGGTTTTTGTACTCTTCTAGCTGAAGTAAAATCTTCCTTATTAACATAGTTAGCATCTATTGAGACCAAATCAAAAATTATCAATCCTCCCAATACAATTAACATAGGTACTTGCTTCAATTTTCCTTTCAAATAAAACCACAACATTCCTGCAACAACTAAAACCAATAAAAGAGAACGTAAACTATCGTTAAATAACATTGATTTTCTATCTGCAACTAAAGCATCAATTAACTCTGGAAGTTGCTGATATTGTGCATCACGTAATCCTTCAAAAGCGAACAAACTAGATCCAAACAGTAAGAATAGCAAAGAAATTCCTCCAACAATGTAAAAAGCTTTCTTTACTGCATTTTCTTTTTCTTCGGAAGAATTCTCAGAAGAGAAAAATTCTTTTAATGCCAGAATTCCTAACAAAGGAACACATAATTCTGCTATTACTTGAATAGACGATACTGCTCTAAATTTATTATATAAAGGTATATAGTCAATAAAGAAATCAGTTATTATAGAAAAGTTTTTACCCCAACTTAATACGATCGAAAAAATGGTAGCTGCAACCAGCCAATATTTTAATCGTCCTTTTACTAGAAAAATTCCTAAAAAGAATAAGAAAAAAACTATCGCACCAATATAAGCTGGTGCTTCAACAATAGGTTGTTTCCCCCAATAAGTCAACACTTGACTAGAATACTCTTTTGCTACACTTTTACCAGCATTTTGCTCTAAAACTTGATAAAAGTTTGAGTCTTCTCCTAACTCTTCAACTGTTCCTCCTCCCATAAAACGAGGAATCATCAAGTTAAATGTTTCGGCTATTCCATAGCTATATTCAGTTATATACTCCTTATCTAACCCAGTAGACTTTTCTTTTGATGTTCCATCAGGGTTAATTGTTAGTTCTGATTTTCCTCTCGTACTATAATCAGCATACTCTTTCATTGCTAACAGTCTGGTAGAATTAGCTCCAATACCAATTAACATTGCTGCAACCAAAATAGCTGATTGTTTAAAAAACACAGGTAATGTTCTCGATTTAAAAGCTTCAACACCTTCAACAATTACCAAAATCAACAAACAAAATCCTAAATAATAAGTCATCTGTGGATGATTTGAATAAACTTCTAAAGCCATTGCTAAAGCCGTTAAAATAAACCCAAGTAAATATCGTTTTCTAAAAATATAAATTACTCCTGCAATCACCATTGGCATATAGCCTATAGCATGTGCTTTCGCATTGTGTCCTGCTCCAAAAATAATTATCAGATAGGTAGAAAACCCAAAGGACAAACTTCCTAAAATAGCCAGCTTCCAATCTACTTTTAAGGCAGTTAATAATAAGAAAAAACTTAAAAAATATAAGAAAAGATAATCCGCAGGTCTAGGTAAAAAGCGAATAACTTTATCAACATAACGTACAAAGTCATTCGGATAATAAGCACTTACCTGATATGCTGGCATTCCACTAAAAGCATTATCTAACCAATAAGGCTCTTCTCCTTTTTCAGCTCTATATTCTTTTACATCTTTTGACATTCCTATAAACTGAGTAATGTCACTTTGTTTAATTTGTTTTCCGCTTAAAACCGGGTTAAAATACAATACAGATGCTATTGCAAAAACAATAATTGCTATTGCAAACGGTAAAAATTTCTTTAAGTTCATGGTTAGTCTATTTCTTCATAGTCAACGTACTCGCCAACAGAATTATTACTTTCTTTAGAATTACTTGGCTTTTTATCAATAACAGTTTTTCCTACTTCAACATCAGATGCTTGTTGTTGGTTTCTATACTGTTGTTCAGCTTTCTTTTGTACTTTGTCTACTGCTTTTTTTATTAAGTATGGTCCAAAAAGTTTCGCTAAAAACTTAATAACGTAATAAACTAACAGAATAATTAATATGGTTTTTAAAAAATTCACAGGTCCAGCTTCATTTAAATATGTCATCTTTTTCTTAAAATAAAAAAATCAATCAAAAATAACAATTTGAAGCAAAAGGAAGCGTTAAGAGTTTACAAAACTTATATTATATAGGTAATTGTATTTTTACGTATGTTTGTACAACCTGAAAATTTGGATTTATTATATGATTAAGAAACTTCTTATCCTTTTTGTTTTTTGCTCTATTCTAACTACTAACGCGCAATATACACCTGTTATAAATTCAAATAAGCCAGGTTTTTCTGAAAGCCCTTATAGTGTTGGCTCGGGTGTTTATCAGTTCGAAACAAGTATTTTTTATAGAAAAATGAATGCTACACCTACTTTTAGCAATCCTGAAGCCTTAGGATTAAACTTGTTTTTTAGAACCAGCTTTATTTCTGAAAAATTAGAAGTAAACTTTAATACTTCTTTACAAAGAGATAAAATAGCATTTAAAAACATTTTTGAGTCATCATATAATAAAACAGGGTTAAGTCAATTTAGTCTAGGTGCAAAATATCTGATTTATGCTCCTAAATATGATGATAAGAGCAAAGAAATAAGAAGTTGGAAAAAAAGACATTCTTTCGACTGGAAAAGGTGGATACCACACATTGGTGTTTCTGCTGGTATAAATATTGGAAGTTTTTTAACTGATTATCATGAAAGAGGTGGGTTTAGTCCTAAAGTTGGTATTTTATTACAAAATGAATTTTCTGACAAATTAAATGTAATTACTAACCTACATTATGATTATATTGGAACTGATTTTTCTCAACTTTCTTACATAGTAACGGGTACCTATAACTTTAATGATTATTGGTCTGGTTTTGCTGAAATACAAGGTATTTTTGAAGAATATGAGAAAAAAACTAATATAGGAGCAGGTGCCGCCTATCTTTTTAGTGAAAACTTACAGTTCAATGCTTCTTTAAGGGCAAACTTACAACAAGATGAAATTGGTATATATAGTTCTTTAGGAGTATCATACAGACTTAATAGACATAAAGACGATTTTGTTGAAATAGATGAATTTGGAAACAAGATTGAAGAAGAAAAACCTGTTAAGTATGACGAGAATAGGAATTTCTTTGGTCGAATGTTTAGTAAAGTAGGAAAACTATTTTCTAAAAAAGAGAAGAGAAAAGTTGATTTAGATAATGACTCAGGTAATGGAGAGCTTTTAAACGAAAAACCTAAGAGAGAACGCCAAGGGTCTTTGGTTGATATGATTGTTAAAGAAGATAAAAAACAAAAGAAAAAAACAGCTAAAGAAGAAAGAAAAGCTGCTAAAAAAGCTAAGAAGAAAGCCGAAAAAGAAGCGAGGCGTAAAGAAAAAGAACGCTTAAAACTTGAGAAACAAATTAAAAAAGAAGAAGAAAAAGAGGCTAAGCGTAAAGAAAAAGAACGTTTAAAGCTTGAAAAAGAAATAAAAAAGCTAGAAGAAGAAATTAAAAAAGAAGAACAACAAGAGAAAGAAAAGGAAAAAGAAAAGGAGGATAATTAAAAGCCTTAAATTTGTAAAATGATTCAAATTAAAGAAATAACTACCAAAAAGGGAATGAAACAATTTGTTAAGTTTCCTTTTTCTCTTTATAAAAACAATAAGTACTGGGTTCCTCCTATTATTAAGGATGAAATTGAAAGCTTTGACAAAAATAAAAATCCTGTTTTTGAACATGCCAAAGCTCGTTTTTTCTTAGCATTAAAAAACAATGAAATAGTTGGTAGAGTTGTAGCTATTATCAATTCTTATGAAGTAGAAAAGCAGCATATAAAAAAAATACGTTTTGGCTGGTTTGATGTTATTGATAATATTGAAGTATCTAAAGCTTTACTAAATAAAGTTGCTGAAATAGGTCGCGAAAATAACTTAGAATACATAGAAGGTCCTGTTGGTTTTAATAATTTAGATAAAACAGGAGTTCTTATTGAAGGGTTTGACCACATTGGAACTATGATTACATGGTACAATCATCCTTATTATGCGAAACACCTAGAGAATTTAGGGTTTACTAAAGAAAAAGAATACATCGAAAGTATATTCTCTTTCAGTAACGTTGATATTAAGAAATATAGAAAGGCTAGTAATATAATTCAAAGGAGATACAACTTAACTCCTTTAAACTTTACTTCTACAGATAAAATTATGCCTTATGTTGATGAAATGTTTAACTTGTTTAGTAAAACATATTCCAAACTATCAACTTATGTACCTATTTCAGATGCTCAAATAGCTTATTTTAAAAAGAAATATATAAGCTTTATAAACCCTGAGTATATAAAATTTGTTGTTGACGAAAATCATAAACTAGTCGCATTTGCTATTGTTATGCCTTCTTTTTCTAAAGCTTTACAAAAAGCAAAAGGAAAACTTTTTCCTTTCGGAATTTTCCACTTGTTGAATGCAAGAAAAAACTCTAAAGATGTTACTTTTTATTTAATTGGAGTTGATCCCGAATATCAAAACAAAGGAGTTACAGCCATTATTTTTGAGCAATTTCATCCTATATTTTTGGCTAAAGGAATTCAAAACTGTATTAGAACCCCTGAACTTGAAGAAAATCATGCAATTCATCAAATTTGGAAAGATTTTAGTCCTAAAATTCACAAAAGAAGAAGAACATACAAACTCGATTTATAATGCAACTTTTTTATAATCCGGATTTATTAATCACTTCAAAAGAAATTACTTTCAACAAAGATGAAAGTCGTCATATAATTCGTGTTTTACGGAAAAAAGAAGGGGACATATTACATATCACCAATGGAAATGGTATTCTTTTTTTTGCTGAAATAATTATTGGAAATGATAAAAAGTGTATTGCCAAAATTATTAAATACGAAGAAAAACCTAGTACAAGAGATTATTATTTACACGTAGCTATAGCACCTACGAAAAACAACGATCGCTTAGAATGGTTTTTAGAAAAAGCTACAGAAATTGGTATTGATGAAATAACCCCTATTATTTGTAAAAACTCAGAAAGAAAAGTTGTAAAAGTTGACCGTTTAGAAAGAATTATACAATCTGCAATGAAACAATCACTACAATTTACATTGCCTAAACTTAACCCTCCAATAAATTTTTCTGACTTCATAAAAAATGATTTTTCAGAAGAAATTTTTATTGCTCATTGTGAAAATGATACTGAAAAAAAGTTTTTAAAAAACGTTGCTTCTCTAACATCAAAATATACAGTGCTTATTGGACCCGAAGGTGATTTTTCTCCTGAAGAAATACAAGAGTCATTAAACAAGAAATTCATCCCTATTTCTTTAGGAAAGAATAGACTTAGAACAGAAACCGCAGGCTTAAATGTAGTTCAAAGCATATCCTATTTACATCAATAATTCATTTTTCGTATATTTAACTCTTTTAAAGTGTTTTATTTTGACTACAGCAGATTTTTTTAATCTCTTTTTGTTAATTAGTGCCATTCATGGTTTTGCTTTTAGTATAATACTTTTTTGTTCTAAAAATGGACGAGAAAAAAGTATGATATACCTAAACTTATTAATACTTGCAATATCATTAAATAATATACAATCTTGGGCTTTAGAAAAAGAGCTCGTTCAACATAAATTTGCTTTAGACTATGTACAAGTGCCTTGGCACTTTTTAGCAATGCCTTTTTTATATATGTTTTTAATTCATTATTTAAATCTTGCTGAAAAGTCGTACAAAATATTAAAGATTATAATACCTCTCTTTTTAATTCTTGTTATAGGTCAAATCAGTTTTGTTCTTTACTACAGTGATTCAGCATCTAGAGAGTACCTAAATTTTATTTATGAACGGTATACTTCTATTGAAGAGATTTTTAGTTTAATTACTTCACTAAGTATTTTTGTTTATTCATTTTACATTTTATACAAAAAAGAAAAATTGTTTCCTAAAATTCTATCTTTTGATAATCTTAGATGGATTTATACATTCTTCATTTTAACTTCAATTGGGTATGCTCTTTGGATTTTAGCTCTAATTGTTAAAGTAAAAATGAACTTTACCGGTTTCTTATTCTCCTATTATCCTTTAAGAGTTTATACTACAGTCTTAATTTATTGGTTAGGCTACCAAGGGTTAAAACAAATTCGTGTATTAAAAGAGCGTGAAAGAATTAGAGAGTCACTTTTAATTGATTTAAATGGTGATTTTAGTATTGATACAATTAATTTGAACACTGAAAAAAACTTCTCTAAAAATCAAGTAGAAAAACAAAAAGAACAATTTATAGAAATAGATAAGTTCATTAGATCTAAAAAGAAATTTTTACTTAACAAATATACTCTACAAGATCTATCAAAAGACACAGAGCTAAGTTCTAGCACACTTTCTCTTATTATTAATAATATTGCTAAAAAATCTTTTACAGATTACTTAAATGAAATGAGAATAGATTTAGCTAAAACACTTTTATTAGACCCCGACTATACTAGCTATACAATAACTTCTATAGGGCTTGAGTCTGGATTCAATTCTAAATCTACGTTTTATACCGTTTTTAAAAAGCATACAGGTTATACACCTGTTCAATTTAAAAACTTATCTGTAATTGTTTTAAATTAATTTTATAATCTTTTTATAAAAAGACAGTTCGAAAACATCCAAAATGGACGTTTTCGAACCCTTATATTTTACTCTTAAGCTATATTTGTGATGAGAAATTAAAAAATTAGTAATTGAAAATAGTTGAAGGGGTTTTCAATTTATAATGTGAAATTTCTAAAAAATTTATTGAGGTGTAATTTATTTCTCAATTACGAAGAAGAGGAAGCTATAGCTTAAAAACATCAATATTTATTATTGGTGTTTTTTTTATTTAAGAACTACATAATACTTTATTAATTAGCTTTCATATTCAAAAGAATTATTTTTTTTAAAGAAAAGAAGGCGATAACAAATTTGTTAGTGTTTTTTATTGTTGTTTTACTATATTGCTTTTAAATTCAAGTTAATTCATGAAAAACCTCTCCCTGCTTTTTATTTTTCTATTAAGTCAAAATATTTTTTCTCAAGAAATAGCTGTTATACAATATAAAGGAGGTGGTGATTGGTATGCAAATCCTACAGCTTTACCTAACCTTGTAAAATTCACTAATCAAAACACGAAAACCCAGATTGACAAAAACATACAAAACATTACGCTAGACGACGAAACTATCTTTGACTACCCAATAGTTTTCATAACCGGACATGGTAATATTTTATTTACAAATAATGAAATTTCAATACTAAGAAGTTATCTTATTTCAGGAGGCTTTTTACATGTATCAGATAATTATGGTCTTGATAAATACATACGAAGAGAATTAAAAAAAGTTTTTCCTGAATTACAACTTCAAGAAATTCCCAGCAATCACCCTATTTATCATCAAACTTTTTCCTTTCCTAAAGGCTTGCCAAAAATTCACGAACATGATAAAAAACCTCCTCAAGGTTTTGGTTTGTTCTATGAAGGTAGACTTATAGTTTTTTATGATTACGAAAGTGATTTAAGTGATGGATGGGAAGATACTGCCGTACATAACAATCCAAAAGAAATTAGAACAAAAGCTCTACAAATGGGGGCTAACATAATAGAATATGCCTTTAAACATTAACACTTTACAAATTGATAGTATTAAGATTAATTTTGATACTGAAGCTTTATGGATGCTTAATGTTGCTCTAGCTATCATTATGTTTGGTATTGCTTTAGATATGAAGGTAGAGGATTTTAAAAGACTTATTAATGAACCTAAAATATTATTTGTTGGATTATTATCTCAGTTTATTTTACTTCCTTTTTTAACCTTTATTCTTATCAATATTATTAACCCATACCCTAGTTTTGCTTTAGGCATGATTATGATTGCTGCTTGCCCTGGAGGAAATGTTTCTAACTTTTTTAGTAAAATGGCAAAAGGTAACGCTGCATTATCTGTTAGTTTAACAGCATTTTCAACGATAATTTGTTTAGTAATGACCCCGTTAAACTTACAATTATGGGGTAGTTTATACGGGCCTACTAACGAAATTTTAAAAAGTGTTTCCTTAAACCCTTTTGAACTTTTTAAACTTGTCCTTCTTATTTTAGGAATTCCGATAGTTTTAGGAATGTTAGTTAATCACTATCATCATGAAATGGCTAAAAAAATCAATAAACTTTTACGTCCATTTTCTATTTTCTTTTTCCTTTTATTAATTGTAATAGCCCTTTATGATAACGCTGATGTTTTTAAAGACTATATACATCTAGTTTTATTTCTTGTAATATTTCATAATATTTATGCGTTTATTATAGGTTATGTAACTGCTAAATCTTTTAAATTAAATAAAAAGGACTCTAAAACTATTTCTATGGAAACAGGAATACAAAATGGTGGTTTAGGGTTACTACTTATTTTTAGTTTTTTTGATGGCCTAGGAGGAATGGCCCTTCTTGCTGCGTTTTGGGGTGTTTGGGATATTTTTTCAGGAATAATGTTAGCTACTTACTGGGGAAGAAATAAATAATACATGAAAACACTGTTGTACTACTTTTTTAAAGCTTTTGTAAAAACTGGCTTATTCTTTTACTCTAAAAAGACAACGATTATTGGAAGTGAGCATATTCCCAAAAAAGAAGCCGTAATCTTTACAGCTAATCACCCAAATGGCTTAATTGACCCTATACTTATAGCTACACATATAAAAAGGAGAACAAACTTTTTAGTGCGTGCAGCTGTATTTAACAACCCTATTATTGCTAAGTTTTTCAACTCGCTTGGAATGATGCCTATTTATCGTATTAGAGACGGTGTACAACAACTTAGTAAGAATGAAGAAATTTTTAATAAATGTCAACTCCTTTTAAAAAATAATAAAACTTTACTAATCTTTCCTGAAGGAACACACAAAAAAGACAGAGCTATTAGACCACTTAGTAAAGGCTTTACAAGAATTATTTTTAAAACTTTAGATAATTTCCCTGACACTCGAATAAATATTATTCCAGTAGGAATTACATATCAAAACGTATCTAGCTACCCTTCAAAAACTGCTATCCATTTTGGTTCTCCAATTTTGGCTAACGATTATTACGACAAACAAAACATAAATAAATCTGTAAAACACATAAAAGAGCTTGTTTCAAATCAATTAGAAAACTTATCTGTTCATATAGAACAAAATGAAAGTTATGAAACTACCTTAGCTAATTTAAATAATGCTCAAGTAGATTTTACTAAAGTTGATGAAGTAAACAGTCTTATAAGAAATAAAAAGGTATTTGTACAAAAAAAGCGTAGTATTAACTACGCTCTCCCTTTATTCTTTTTAATTGTTTTAAATAGTTTAGTTCCATATTCAATTTGGAAATTTTTAAGTAGAAAAATCGATGAAATAGAGTTTATAGATACCTTTAGATTTGGTGTAAACGCTATTTTATTTCCTTCCTTTTATTGTATACAAAGTTGGATAATATCTATATTTTGGGGTTGGAAAATAGCTTTAATCTACTTTTTCACTTCCTTTTTACTTATTCTTTTATATACCAAATTATCACCTACTCCACCATCAAAATAGCATCTTGAATATCTTGTTGAATTTTGGTACGTATATTACTTTTTACTAAACCATAATTTCTCATTGTTGGATAAATTCTGTTTGATAAAAACACATACACGACACCTGTTGCTGGGTCTGCCCAAGTATACGTTCCAGTAAAACCACTATGTCCAAAACTCACATCCGAAACACAGCCACAAGTTGCTTTTACTTTGGGGTTTAATTGTGGTTTATCAAAACCTAACCCTCTACGTACTCTTTTGTTTTCATAATAGCGTTTATTAAACTTATGCACTGTTTCTGGCTCTAAGTACTTCTTTCCTCCATAAGATCCATCCTGTAAAAACATTTGCATAATTTTAGCTACATCGTTTGCATTTGCAAATAACCCTGCATGTCCTCCTACTCCACCTAACATAGCTGCTCCCATGTCGTGAACATAACCATGAACTAATTGATGTCTAAAATAATTGTCTCTTTCTGTGGGTACAATTTCATCTTTAGTAAACTTATTTAAAGGTAAGTATGTCATTCTATCTGCCCCAATAGGTTGATAAAACTGTTCTTCAACCAGTTTATTTAAAGGTCTTTTATATTTTCTTTCTATAATTTCTTTAAAAATATAGTAGCCTAAATCACTATACTTATATCCTACTCTTTTTCGTTGTTCAGAATCAACTATTTGTTTATAAATTGAATCTTTATATTCTTTAGCTAAGTATAAATTTCTTGCTACTTTTATACTAAACCTTGAAGTTCTGTTTTTTCTATAAAACTGTGTAGAGTTCTTTCCTGTTACACTGTCTTTAGTATGCAAATAAAATGGAATCCAAGCACGTAAACGTCCATAATGGGATAATACTTCTTTTAATAACAAAGTGTCTTTATTCGATTTACTATACCTTGGTAATACATCTCCCAAGTTTGAAAATAAACTAATTTTTCTTTCTTCTTCTGCTTTCATTATCATGGGTAACGAAGCTAAAATTTTAGTTAAAGAAGCTAAATCGTAAATATCTGAATTCCTAACTGGTTTATTTTTTGCTAAGGTATGATAACCAAAACTTTTATTATAAATTACTTTTCCATCTTTGGCTACTAAAATTTGTCCACCTGGAGCCATCTTTTCTTGTAAAATTGTATCAATTCTTTTATCAATAATTGAAAGTTTTTCTGAAGAAACTCCAGCTTCTTCAGGAATTGTGTATTGTAACACATCCAACCCATCTACCAATAATCCATCCCCTGCTTTAAACTCATTTTTTATAGATACTGGCAACTTTCCTTTTAAATTAAAAGCTCCAAAAAGGGCTTGCGCTGATAGCTCTTGAGCTAACTTACTATTTTGATATGACATTACAACTCCTTCTATGTTAGTAAAAGAAGGAACTTGAAGTAGACTATACGGACTAGCAAAAACATCTAAAATAACTTTATGGTTCCTTGCTATTTCTTGTAACCATACAAGGTCTTTATTAGAAAACTTGTAACCTTTCCAAGGGTTTTTATTTGATTTATGAAAACCTATAACTATAAGATTGTACTTTTCTAACTTCTTGTTCAATACACTTAAATGCTTATCAGAAACCTTATCTACTTTCGTATAGTTTTTAAGCATTTCATAGAAATCTGATCCAGTATCACTTCCTAAAGAAATGTAAGCTACTTTTTTATCCTTAAGGTTGTTAATTGGTAAAATTCCTCCTTCATTTTTTAGAACTGTAATAGCGTTTTTTATCAATTTACGATGTAAAACCTCATCATAAGGGGTATTTATATCTTTTACAACATTTCCTGTAGTAATAGGCTTATACTTGTTTAACCCTACTAAGTATTTTGCCTTTAAAATCTTTTTAACTGAATGATTTAATCGCTCTTCTGTTAATTTTCCTTCCAATAGGGCTTTCTTAATAAACCTAATTGATTCAGGGACATCTTGAGGAATCAACAACATATCGTTTCCTGCCAAAATTGCTGCTAAGTCTATTTCTGCTGGTGTTGAATAATTTGCAGCTCCTTTCATATTCAATCCATCCGTGATAATCAACCCTTTAAAGCCTAACTGATTTTGTAACAGATTGGTTACAATACTTTTTGATAATGATGATGGTAATTTTGGATTCGTTTCTAAAGCTGGAATACTCAAGTGCGCTGTCATTACACTTCCTACACCTGCTTTAAATATTTTTTTGAATGGATATAACTCTATTGAATCTAGTCGTTCTTTACTAAAATTAATTGTTGGTAACGTGTGGTGAGAATCTGCTTCCGTATCTCCGTGTCCTGGAAAGTGTTTTGCATTCGCTAACACTCCTACCTCTTGCATTCCTTTTGTAAATGCTATTGATTTTTCTGCTACATTTTCTTTATCTTCTCCAAAAGAACGGTTTCCTATAATTGGGTTATCAGGATTAGTGTTTATATCTACAACTGGAGCAAAATTTATATGAATTCCAACTCGTTTACAGTGTTCTCCAATTCTTTTACCTACTTCCTGAAGTAAAACCGTGTCCTGAATAGCCCCTAATGTCATGTTCCAAGGAAAACGATACGTGTTTTTCAAACGCATATCCAAGCCCCATTCGCCATCAAAACCAACCATTAAAGGTATTTTTGCTAATTCTTGATATTTATTGTTTAAAACTACTTGTTTATCAGGTGTTCCTTGCATAAAAATAATATTTCCTACATGGTATTTTGTAACCATATTAGAAATAAAATCTTCGTGTTTTTTATCTTTATTTGAATATGCTTGTATCATAAACAACTGTCCTATTTTTTCATCAACAGACATAGTTTTCATGATACTATCTACCCATACATTTTGTGTTATAGAATCTTTTGCCAATAAAGGGTTTACTCCTTGGACTTGGGCTTGAATTATTTGTATAAAAACAAACGTTAGTAATGTTAATACTTTTCTTTTCATATATTATCCCTTAACAAGCCTTACAAAAAACATGTAAGGCTTTACATCTTTTTTTATAGAATGAATAGTTATACCAAAAATCGTGCATGCCAACTCTGGTTTGCTGGCACTTCCCATTTTGTTTCAAAATCTTCTTTAGTATTTACCATATTATTAAAAACAACCGTTTTAGCGGTTATTTTTTGTTCTTTGGCAAAATTTTGGAACTCTGGTAGTTTTACGATATTAATATTATCTCCATCTTTAAAAGAAATATTCATTTTATCCATTAAATCTAATTCTAACTCTTTTTCTAACTCTTGAATAAAACGTACAGAAGCATCTATTGAGCATCCTGAAGCATTATTAAAGTTCTCATCTACACCCAACACCAAAAATTGATTGTACTTAATAGTGAATGATCCTTTTAAATCGTCTCCATGACGCGTCCAATTATCAATAAAAAGTAATGCTTTTGCACTGATAAGCTCTACCTCCTCTTGTGTAAATTCTCTGTTTGATTGATACACCCAAACTCTTGCGTTTTGGGGTAATTCCTTATATTCTGTAAACATTTTTACTGTATTTGTTTCGTATTATCTAAATTAAAGAACAACTGAGATAATTACTAAAAATAGATGTTAAAGATTATCTTAAATTAAATTTTTGCTGTAAGGCTTGTAACTTTTCTTCATCAGTCATCGTATCTTTCGGTGCCGACATTCGTTCTTTTATTTCTTTTAAAACCTTTTTTGTGTACAAAGGAAAATCAGCATTCTGAATCCAAGCATTGTATCCTGGGTTTTCTTTAAATACTTCTTCAACAGTTCTTCCCTTATACTTTCCAAAAGAAAAAATTTCTTGATCTTTATCATTAAATAAAATAAACCCTGCAAAATCTGCTCTTTTTCCGTGGGTTGAAAATTCACTCAATGCTTCTACTGAGTTTTCTAAATCTTCATATTTTTCAACCTGTGCTAATAAAATTTCATAGGTTGCCTTTGTATCCGCTTCTGCTCCATGCGCTCCTACTAACTCTTTTCCACAATAAAATTGATATCCAGCACTTAGTGTTCTCTGTTCTTTTTTATGAAAAATAGTTTGTACATCAACTGCTTTTCTATTATTCATATTAAAATCAATTCCTGCTCGCAGCAGCTCTTCTGCTAATAAAGGAATATCAAATCGATTAGAGTTAAATCCTGCTAAATCTGCATCTCCTATTAACTCATTAATTTGCGGTGCTAATTCTTTAAAAGTTGGCTCAGCAACTACTTTTTCGTTTGTAATTCCGTGAATTTCTGAAGCTTCTTTAGGTATTTCTATTTCTGGGTTTACCAACCATGTTTTACTTTCTTTATTTCCATTAGGAAACACTTTTAAAATAGATATCTCAACTACTCTATCTTTAGCTATGTTTATTCCTGTTGTTTCTAAATCAAAAAATACGATTGGTTTTGTTAAATTTAAATTCATTTTTTGTAGTGCTTAAAGACAATATTTTATTTACTTTACATATATTATCTATTATTGTCTTTTCTATATATTATTCGTTCGTTAATTCTTTTTTAAATTCATCTATTTGGTCTAACACTTTCTTTGGCAGTGTAGGCTCTTTAAAATTATATTTTTCTAATTCTTTTTCTAATGTTTTTGCTACAATGTAACGTGCTGTAGGTTTATCATCTGCAGGTATTACATACCAAGGAGCATAATTTGTTGATGTTCTCAACAACATATCTTCATAACACTCTTGATATTTATCCCATAACTTTCGTTCTTCTAAATCACCCGCAGAAAATTTCCAGTTTTTTTCTGGAATATTTAATCTACGTAATAATCTGTTTTTCTGTTCTTCTTTAGATATATTTAAAAAAAACTTTAAAATAATTGTTCCGTTTTCAGATATATGCCTTTCAAACTGATTAATACGCTCCATTCTATCATGATAAAAAGTATCATTTAAATCATCAACGTTATTTACTGTGGGAATATTTTCGGCAAAAACATACTCTGGATGCACTCTTGTTACCAAAACATTCTCATAATGTGTACGATTAAAAACTCCTATTTTTCCTTTAGCAGGCAAGGCTATATAATGACGCCATAAAAAATCATGTTTTAATTCTAATTCTGTTGGTACTTTAAAGCTATGCACTACTACTCCACGTGCATTAACATCTTTAAAAACTTCTCGAATTAAACTATCTTTACCGGCTGTATCCATTCCTTGTAAACACAATAAAACACTATACTTACCTTCTGCGTACATTGTGTCTTGTAAATCACTAATTTTTTTTCTTGATTTTTTCAGCTTCTTCTTAGCATTATCAACAACTTCTTTAGTAGAAAATTCATTTAACTTTCTTTTTTTAGAAAATATGTAGGCATTTGTGTTCATCCGCTTTTTTTATAGCATAAAAGTACAAAAATATAGACTTCTTCTATTGATTTTTTCTTGGTTATTATCAAATATTACAATTAAATCCAAGATATTCTTTTATTTATTTTTTTGAGCTTTACTTCCAAATAAATGACAGAATGAATAAAACAGTTATTATACAAGCAAGTTCTAAAAGTGTAGGAAACACAAACAAAGTGGTTAACTACCTCAACAACAACGAGTCTTTTGATTTTATTGACTTAAGAACAAAAAAATTGGTGTATTTGAATATGATTTTAGCAATTCTGATGATGATTTTATCCCTCTTATAGAAGAAATTGTTAGTAAATACGATACACTAATATTTGCCACCCCTGTATATTGGTATAGTATGAGTGCTACGCTAAAAATATTTTTTGATAGATTGTCAGACTTGTTACATTATAAAAAAGATTTAGGTAGACAGTTGCGAGGCAAAAACATGGCTATGATTAGTAATTCTGGTGCTAATGACCGTAGAAATGGTTTTGAAATGCCTTTTATTGAAAGTGCTAAATATTTAGGTATGAACTATCTTGGTAGTACCCATGCTTGGTTTACTGAAGACGGAAACGACATACATCCTGATGCTAAAGTTAAAATTAATGAATTTAGAAATATTTTAGCTACTAAAAATTTTAAGGATGTTTTAACCCGTTAGAATTTTAAGATGTCGTTTTTTTACAATTTACAAGAAACCTTTGACAGTATTTTTGAGTTTTAATTTTAATTCATCACAATGCAAAAAGTAATTATAGCTCAAATAGCAATTCAACAAGGAAAAGAAAACGATTTTTTGAAATTGGCTGTAGAAATGGTAAAAACGAGTAACGCTGAAACAGGATGTATTACCTATCAATTACAT
Source organism: Tenacibaculum mesophilum (assembly GCF_003867075.1). Lineage (NCBI taxonomy): Bacteria > Pseudomonadati > Bacteroidota > Flavobacteriia > Flavobacteriales > Flavobacteriaceae > Tenacibaculum > Tenacibaculum mesophilum. The sequence goes on from NZ_CP032544.1 coordinate 1,211,431, forward strand.
AAAGACCTATTTAGTGAAGGTAATTATTTGTTTTATGAAGAGTATATTGATAAAACAGCTGTAGAGGCACATAATAACTCTGCACACTTTCATCAATTTATAAAAGATATTACTCCTTTAATTACCAGAGAGCCTATTATAAATATTTATTAATTTAAATGAGTATAAAACACTATAAGCCATCAAAATACCTATCTCCTTATATTGATAGGTATTTTGTTTGTTCTCAAACTAAAAGTCTTCCTTTAATTTTACCAGGCACTGGTTTAGAAGTACTTTTTCATATAGACACTCCCTTATCCATCAATAATGAAAAATTAGATATTGCTCATGTTATTTGTCCGAGAGAAAAATTAATTTTTGATTCAACTAACCATGTACATTATATTTCTGTACGTTTTCATAGTGGTGGTTTTAGACATTTTGCTTCTATTCCGCATACACAAATTGTTAATCAATATTTATCTGTAGAAGAAATATGGCAAAATGAAGGTAGAGAGTTTTTAGAAATTCTTTATTCATTACCTAGTGTAGACGAAAAAATTAAACTAATTGATTTCTTTCTATATAATCAATTAAAAAAACATCATTTTTCTACTATAGTTAATTGGGATTTGATAATTAAAACGCTATACAAAAACTTCAATTCAATACCTCTCCATGAATTGGCTTCTCAAAGTAATCTAAGTTACCGTCAATTTGAACGTCTGTTCAAACAAAAGTTTGGCGTTTCTCCTAAAAAATTTCAACGAATCACTAGGCTTCAAAAAACTGTAAAACAAGTATTGCTATCGAGTAACAAACATTATTTGTCTACTGCTTTAGATAATGGTTATTACGACCAAAGTCATTTTATTAAAGAATTTCAAAGTTTTACAAATCTTAAACCTTCCCAGTATTTTGTAACTAAAAACTTTGAAAACCACTTTTATTATAAACCTTTAAGCTAGTCAATCCAGTTTTTAAAATCTTTTACACGCTCTCTACTTACAATTATTTCTGAGTCTTCATAAGATTCTAATTTTAGTTGTAAGCGTGAGTTGGTATAAGAAACAATATCTTTTATGGCATTTATGTGTACTATAAATGTTCTATTTACCCTAAAAAATTGCTCGGGGTCTAACTCTTCTTGCCAATATTCTAAAGAGTTATCTATTAAATAATTTCTATTAGCATTTGTATGTATGTAAGTTGCTTTATTTTCTGAGTAAAAACATTCAATATCTTCTGTATTGATAATTTTTAAGTGCTGTCCCACTTTTATAGTAAATCGCTTTTTATATTTTCTATCAACTGGGTTAATCAACAGCTTACGAATGTCATCTATATTAACCTGTATATTACTTTGTATAGGTTGATGCTCTTTAAATTTATTTACTGCTATTGTTAACTCATCTTCATCTATGGGTTTTAACAAATAGTCTATAGAATTTAACTTGAATGCTTTTAATGCATATTCATCATAAGCCGTTGTAAAAATGATAGCTGATTTCACAGTTACTTCTTCAAAAATTTCGAATGATAATCCATCTGAAAGTTGAATATCTAAAAAAATTAAATCAGGATGAGAATTGTTTTGAAACCAGTTAATCGACTCTTCTACTGAGTGCAACATTTGTTGAACTTCTATATCTAATTCAGCTAACATTCTACTTAACCGTCTTGCAGCTGGCTTTTCGTCTTCAATAATTATAACATTCATAGTTTGGTTTGGTCTATTTTTAGCAATTACTTGTTCATGTATTCTTTAATCTTTCGCTCTTCCCATTTTTTAGAAAAAAGTTTTCCTTTAGAAAAAACATTAAATCCGTGTAAAAATACTATAACTCCCCACCAAAAGAACAAATTATAGTTGTTTACATCTAAAAAAGCTTCCATTACTGATTCGTCTCCATAAACAATATCTTTATATATTCTTCTTCCTATAAAAATTAAGTTTATTAGTATGTAAAACACTAAATGTTTGTAGAACTTTTTAATTTCATCTACTCTTTTTTGAGCTCTTATATATTGTTGTTCTCTATTTATAGTTTCCATTTTCTCTCTTTTTTAGTTCATCTAGATACTCTTGTATTTTGCGTTGTTCCCAATCTTTATTAAAAAAAATATTGGTTCCAAATACTCCTAACCAATGAAAAAAAACTCCAATCCCCCAAAAAACCCAAGTAGCATATACACCAAAATTGCTTATTGCTTTGATAAAAGTTAACTTGTCTTCATTCATCAACCCCATAATAATTACAACTGAAATAAATATATTCACAATTATATATGCTGCTAAATGCCAATAAAATCCTTTTATTTTTTCTACTCTTTTTTTGGCTAGTAAATATTTATGTTCTTCTTTATAATCATTTTCCATACTAATCCTTTTTATTTAAGTATTCCTTTATCTTCTTCTCCTCCCAATCTTTTCCAAGCCCTAAAATGTTAACACCAAAAACTAGCATCCAATGAATAAAAGTCACTAGTACTATTCCTATAACAGGAAACCAAAACCAATGATAATAAGGTGAGAATTTTAAATTCACTAAAACAATAATAATCACTGAAATGATATTTACTAAAGCATGAGCATAAAACCCTTTTACTTGTTTTACTTTCTTTTTAGCCTCTAAATACTTTTTTTCTTCTCTATAATTACCTTCCATTGTTATTGTTTTCTAAAAATTCTTTAATCTTACGTTCTTCCCAATCTTTTCCTAAGCCTATTTTTTCTATTCCAAAAATGCCCAACCAATGAAAAAAAACTCCAATTAACATTCCTATTATTGGATAATAAAACCAATGATAACTTGGCACAAACTTTAAGTTTATAAAAATTAAAACTGGAATGATTAATACAGTGACTATAAGATGAATGTAAAACCCTTTGATTTTCTCTACTCTCTTTTTTGCTTTTGCATATTTGTAAGCTGTTGTGTATTCTTTTTCCATCTCATTTATAATTTTTTATCATCATTCATTAACTCCTTAATCTTGCGTTCTTCCCAATTTTTACCTAAGAATAAATTATAATTATTTACTTCTAAATAATGAAAAATTAATCCTATCCCCCAACCTATCATAGGAAACCAAAACCATTGAAACTTTGAATATGTTTTGAGGTTTATAAAAATTAAAAAAGGAATAACTATACAATACGAAACTAAGTTTTGATAAAACTCTTTTAGTTTTTCTACCTTTTCTACTGCTTTTACATAATTACTGTTTTCTAAACTTTTTGTATCCATGATACTATCTTTTATATTAATTAACAGCGGTAAACACACTGTGAATATTTTATTATTATTAATTATTTGAATATTTCTATCGGTTATTAAACCGTAACGATCTGCTATATTTCTTAATCCTACTTTTGTACTTTTTCCTATAGCCTCTTTCGGATTAACGTTGTTTTGAATCTTTAAAAAACCTTCTTCTTCAAAAATGTTTATTTCTAAGGGTTTATTTGAAGAAACTACATTGTGTTTTACTGCATTTTCTAATAATAATTGAAGAGATAGAGGAACTATTTTTAAATCTGAATTACTTACTTCTTCTGGAATATTAAATTGAATAGCTTCTTCAAAACGCATTTGTAATAACTCCATATACGTCTTAGCAAATTGTAATTCTTCTTGTATAGGCACCAATTCTTTATTACGTTGTTCTAGTACATATCTATACACTTTAGATAACTTTGTTGTAAACTTCTCTGCTTGTTTTGGATTTTCGCTAATTAAAGAGGTTAGTACATTTAAACTATTAAATAGAAAATGTGGATCTATCTGGTTCTTTAACGTTTCAAACTTTGCTGTTTCAGTTTTAGCGACTATTTCATGCTGTGTTGTTTCTTGTTTTACAGACGCTTTCCAGTTTACCATAAAATCTTTCGCATGAAAAAACACAGCGATAGCTAACGATAGTATAATTGCAAATAAATGCATCCATAAAAATCGTCCATTAAAGAAGTTATCTATATTATTATTAAAAATCACAAAGTACTGTACGTAATGGATTAATAATACAGCTACAGTTGTATAGCTTATTGTTGCTATGATTCCTGCCCAAACTCTTTGATTGGTTTGCAAAACCCAATCCCATTTTTTACTTAAATAACCATTAATAATTCCATTACCTAACCCCAGAACAAAAGAATACATTCCTGAAAACAAAAACACTAATCCAGCTTCTTTTAATGTAAAAGCCTGATTTATTATAGTAAAAACAACACCAAAAATAATTGTAAGCTTTAAGCAAATCCAAATATCATTCTTCAAACTATTAAATGTTTTTTTTACTGGTGTTTTCATTCTTTATGCTTATTATATTTAAAGGTTTACCCTCTTCATTCTAAAATTTAATATCGAAAGATACATTTTTATCTTTAACCAAAAACTTTGCTTCGTCAAACACAGGCGGTCCAAAACGTGATAATTTATTGTTTGATACTCCATAGTCTTCTATTGGCATTCCATTAGGTTCAAAATCCATCTTATTATTATTGTTTGCGTCATGAAAACAAATAATAGCATATTCTCCTTCTGATACTTTTTCAAAAATTACAGTACTTTTTCCCTTTATTATTACTGATTCTTTTGCCTGTAGTGGTTCTTTTCTAAAGTTCTCTTTAGTATATAAGGCAAATTTTATTTTTCCTTTATCTGAAGTGACATTTACAACTGTCGTTGCAATTGTTTTGTCTTGAGCTGAAATTGTTTCAATTGTAAACAAGACGACTGTAATAACAATATGGATTACAAGTTTCATTTTATTTATTTTTTACGGTTAATTATGACACAAATATTCATAAGATGCTTTATCTCTAAAATAAAAACACACTGAATTGTATTATTTTTAAGATGAGTTGTAACAATTTGTATTTTTGAGCTACTTATAACATAACAACTCTACTAAACTTAGTGAAAAAAGAATTAGAAAATAGATTTTTAACTGATTTCGAAGCCAATCAAAACATTGTGCATAAGGTATGTAGGATTTATACAACCAATCAAAATGCACATAACGATTTGTTTCAAGAAATCACCATTCAGTTATGGAAAAACTATGGTAAGTTTAGAGGAGATGCAAAATTTAGTACTTGGATGTATCGAGTAGCATTAAATACTGCTATTTCTTTATATAGAAAATCAACAAGAAGTATAAAAACACAAGACTTTACAGACTATTCTTTTAAAATTAAAGCAGAAGAATATGACGACACTGAAGAAATACAATTAAAAGCCTTATATGGTGCTATTCGTAAACTAAATGATATTGATAAAGCGCTAATTTTTTTATACCTAGAAGACAAGCCCTATAAAGAAATTTCTGAAACCTTAGGTATTAGTCAAGTAAATGCTCGAGTTAAAATGAACAGAGCAAAAGATAAATTAAAAAAGATATTAAACCCATAATTTAAATGGATTTAGATAAATATAAAAAAGCTTGGGGAAACCAGTCTGAAGAAACAAATAAAGTTTCTAAAATCGACATTTATAGAATGGCGCATTCCAAGTCATCATCAATAGTAAAGTGGATTTTTATTATTGGAATTTTAGAGTTTATTTTCTTGAATTCTTTCTATTTTATTTTTGACATGGAAGAAGCTTATGAGGAATATAAAAAACTTGGTTTATATAACTTTATGATTTATTCTCAATTTATCATATACCCTGTACTACTCTATTTCTTGATTAAATTTTACCTTAATTATAAAAGCATTTCTGTTGTAGACTCTACTAAAACTTTAATGACAAAAATTATTAAAACAAGAAAAACTGTAAAGTACTACGTTATATTTAACTTGTTATATGTATTTACTTTTGGAATTATAGTTGCAATTGCATCACTAAAAGCTCACCCAGAATTTAACTCTAAGCAAGTTTTAATTTCAATTATTGTTACAGTAATAATGTTGATAGTTATGCTTATAGTTTTATGGTGTTTTTATCAGCTCTTGTATGGAATTTTACTAAGAAAGTTAAATAAAAACTATAAAGAGCTTGCTAAACTTGAAGACTTAAATTAAAAAGAACTGTTTTTTCATAAACTTTTATTAACGTTATATAATTAGCATTCACTATATTAGCCATATTAATTCATTACTTATGAAAAAAGTATTTATTATAGCTGTTTTCCTTTTTTATTCTGTTTTTGCTTTTACTCAAGAACATAGTTTTTGGAAAAATCTTCGTTTTGGAGGGGATGCTAGCTTTGGCTTTGGTTCAAATAACACAACTCTTGCTATATCTCCAGCTGCTGTTTATGATTTTAATGAATCTTTTTCTATAGGCTTAGGAATTGGTTATGTGTACAATAAAAACGAAGGTTTAAGTTCTAATATAATCACTCCTAAAATAATTACTTTATATAGACCTATTAGAGAAATTGAATTTTCTGCCGATTTACAGCAAATGTATGTCAATACAAACATTAATGGTACTTCTAAAAAATATAATTACCCTGCTTTAAATATTGGAGCTTCTTACAGAATAGGTGTTGTTTCTTTAGGCGTACAATACGATGTTTTGTATGAAGAAAGCAAAAGTGTATACGCTTCTGCTTTCTCTCCTATCGTAAGAGTTTTCTTTTAAAAAAACTCTCTTAATTCTTGTAATAATTTTTCATGCATCTCATTTGTATAATCTAAATGAGTTACTATTCGTATTTTTCCTTCCCCCATAGAAATTAGTAATATACCTCTGTCTGCCATCTTTTTCATAAAATCATCTGGATTTATAGAATCTTCTACATAAAAAATAACAATATTCGTTTCAATAAGTTCTACCTTTTTCACATACGAAGAACTTTCTAATACCTTACCTATTTCTTTTGCTTTTTGATGATCTTCTGCTAAACGCTCTACTTGATTATCCAGAGCATAGATCCCAGCAGCTGCTAAAAAACCAGCTTGTCTCATTCCACCACCAAACAACTTTCGTACACGTAACGCTTTTTCTATATGTTCTTTAGTTCCCAACAAAACAGATCCAACAGGAGCTCCCAATCCTTTTGATAAACAAATTGAAATCGTATCAAATAACTCTCCATATTGTTTTGGGGTTTCTTTTTTTGCCACCAAAGCATTAAATAAACGTGCTCCATCCAAATGATACGCCAAATCATTGGCTTTAGCTACTTTTTGAATCTTTTGTAATTCTTCAAAGTCCCAGCAGGCACCACCTCCTTTGTTTGTTGTATTTTCAACACAAACTAATCTACTATAAGGTGTATGAATATCATTTCTTCCTCCTACCACACTTGCTAACTGATTCGCTGTAAACATTCCTCTACCCCCATCAATTAAACAAGAAGTAACCCCTGCATTAAACGCAGCTCCTCCACCTTCATAATTATATACATGTGCCCATTTGTCGCAAAACATTCTATCCCCTGGCTGTGTGTGAATCTTTATCGCTGTTTGATTTGCCATAGTTCCCGAAGGAAAAAATAACGCAGCTTCCATTCCAAACAAATCCGCTACTTTTTCTTGTAACAAATTCACTGTCGGATCTGCTTTAAAAACATCATCTCCTACCTTAGCACTCATCATTGCTTCCAACATTCCTTGAGTTGGCTTTGTTACTGTGTCACTTATTAAGTTTATTTCCATTTCTAACTACGATTTTTAAAATGTATTTTTGCATCTATGATTACACACGAACAGCTTAAAAATATCGCTGAACGAATTGGCAAGTTAAAAGGATATTTAGAAATTGACAAGAAGTTAATTGAAATTTCAAATGAAGAAGAAAAAACAGCAAATCCTGATTTTTGGAACAATACGAAGGAAGCAGAAGCTGTAATGAAATCACTTCGGTTTAAAAAGAAATGGGTAGAAGATTACAATACTGTTGTAGCTATGAATGATGATTTAACAGTTTTGTACGATTTTTATAAAGAAGGGGATGTTGATGAAAACGAAGTCGAAGAACAATTTGATAAAGCTGCTACTTTTTTAGAAGATATTGAGTTTAAAAACATGCTTTCTGAAGAAGGTGATAGTTTAAGTGCAACGATACAAATTACAGCAGGTGCAGGTGGAACTGAAAGTTGTGACTGGGCAGAAATGTTAACTCGAATGTACACTATGTGGGCAGAAAAACAAGGTTTTAAAATAAAGACCTTAAACTACCAAGAAGGTGATGTTGCTGGTATAAAAACGGTTACTTTAGAATTTGAAGGCGATTATGCCTTTGGGTGGTTAAAAGGTGAAAATGGTGTCCATCGCTTGGTACGTATTTCTCCTTTTGATAGTAATGCGAAACGTCATACTTCCTTTGCTTCTGTATATGTGTATCCTGTAGCCGATGATTCTATCGAAATTGAAGTAAACCCAGCCGATATTGAAATTACTACAGCACGTTCAAGTGGTGCTGGTGGACAGAATGTAAACAAAGTTGAAACTAAAGTTCAGCTCTTGCATAAACCTACAGGAATTCAAATTCAGTGTTCTAACTCACGTTCGCAGCACGATAATAGAGCTACTGCAATGCAAATGCTGAAATCTCAATTGTACGAAATTGAATTACAAAAACGTTTAGCTGCTCGTGACGAAATTGAAGCAAACAAAATGAAAAATGAATGGGGAAGTCAAATTCGTAACTACGTAATGCACCCATATAAGTTGGTAAAAGATGTCCGTACAGCCCATGAAACAGGAAATGTAGATGCTGTTATGGACGGAAATATCAATCCGTTTTTAAAAGCCTATTTAATGATGATGGGGCAAAAAGAAGATTAATACTATAAAACTCTTAATAATGATAAAAATATATCACAATCCACGTTGTTCTAAATCAAGACAAGGTTTAGAGATTATAGAAAACTCTGGTAAAGAGTTTGAAACTGTAAAATATTTAGATACTATTCCCTCTACTGAAGAGTTAAAAGGAGTTATTAGTCTATTAAATATTTCTCCAATCGATTTAGTTCGTAAAAATGAAAAAATTTGGAAAGAAGAATATAAAGGAAGAGAACTATCAGATGCTGAAATCATTAAAGCTATGGTTGACAATCCTAAATTAATAGAACGCCCAATAGTTATTAATGGCAATAAAGCAGTGATTGGTCGTCCACCTGAAAACATCAAAGAAATCATTTAACTACTTAAAAGCTCTCAAGAAATTGGGAGCTTTTTTATTCACATTTGTTAATAAAACATTACATCCAACTTGTTGATAACAAAACACCTAAAACACTAAAAAAGAGTCATTTATTTCTTACATTTGGAAAAGAGTTTACAAAGTAAGTGACGTCAGAATTATAGTTAACTGTATTAATCACTAAAAGTAAACCATTAAAGTAACGTTCTTTATATATTTTGTTTTTAAACGTAATTAAAGCTAAATACGATCATCATAATTTTTGATTAATTGTAAGTTATTAATAATTTATAGTTTTCTAGTTATAAGTTTATAAGTATTATTGGTTTAAATTTAGCTGGACTAACCTGTTTAAAAACATCGAAACTTTTATTTTATAGGTGACATAATTTATAAGGTAAAGTTTCTTTTGAGGTAGTAACGTAGCTTTATCTAAGGAAAAAGCATAAACACCGTTTATTTGATAATGTAGTAATACAAATCAGTACCTCTTACTATTTCAAGAAAGCCATATCAATTACAAGAAATTGTTTGATATGGCTTTTATTTTTAATAACAAATTCTCTTTTTCACCTCTTTAAATTATCACATTCATAACAAAACATACTAATTAATAATAATTTACCATCAAAAAACTCAGCCGTAATTCTTAAATTTGCGTCACTTCAAAATATAATTTAATTTATTACTTATACATATGAATAAGACTGCTAAAATTATGTACACAAAAACGGATGAAGCTCCAGCATTAGCTACTCGTTCGTTTTTACCAATCGTAAAAGCTTTTACAAAATCATCTAACATAGAAGTAGAAACCAAAGATATTTCTCTTGCTGGTCGTATTCTTGCTAACTTTTCAGATTTTTTACCTAAAGAACAACAAGTAGAAGATGCTTTAGCTTTTTTAGGAGATTTAGCAAAAAAGCCAGAAGCTAATATTATTAAACTTCCTAACATCTCTGCTTCTGTACCTCAATTAAAAGCCGCAATTAAGGAACTACAAGCTTTAGGATACTCTTTACCTGATTACCCTGAAGAAGCTACTACCGATGAAGAAAAAGCTATTTTAGCACGTTATAACAAAGTAAAAGGTTCTGCAGTAAACCCTGTTTTACGTGAAGGTAACTCTGACCGTAGAGCTCCAAAAGCTGTAAAAAATTACGCAAAAAAGAATCCTCATTCAATGGGAGCTTGGAGTACAGACTCTAAAACTCATGTTTCAACAATGACTGAAGGAGATTTTGCACACAGTGAAAAATCAGTTACAGTACCAAATGCTACAGATGTACAAATTGTACATACTGATGCTAATGGAAACAAAACTGTTTTAAAAGAAAAGGTATCATTACTAGCTGAAGAAGTAATTGATGCTTCTGTTATGAGTAAAAAAGCATTGTTAACTTTCTTAGAAGAACAGGTTAAAGACGCTAATGATAAAGGAGTTTTATTCTCTTTACACATGAAAGCAACCATGATGAAGGTTTCAGACCCTATTATATTTGGTCATGCTGTTCGTGTTTTCTTTAAAGATTTATTTGCTAAACACGGTGATACATTTAAAAAAATTGGGGTTGATGTAAACAACGGATTTGGTAACTTGTTGAGTAACCTAGAAGAATTACCAGCTGATAAAAAAGCAGAGATTTTAGCAGATATTGAAGCTATTTATGCTAGTAACCCTGATGTAGCAATGGTTAATTCTGACAAAGGAATTACTAACTTACACGTTCCTTCTGATGTAATTATTGATGCTTCTATGCCAGCAATGATTCGTACTTCTGGACAAATGTGGAATAAAGAAGGAAAACAACAAGATACTAAAGCTGTGATTCCTGATAGTTCTTATGCTGGTTTATACCAAGAAACTATCGATTTCTGTATTAAAAATGGAGCTTTTGATCCAACTACTATGGGTACAGTTCCTAATGTAGGCTTAATGGCTCAAAAAGCTGAAGAATATGGTTCTCATGATAAAACTTTTGAAATCACTACTGACGGAAAAGTTGAAGTTATCGATGCTAATGGAACTGTATTATTAGGACACACTGTTGAAACGGGTGATATTTGGAGAATGTGTCAAACTAAAGATGCCCCTATTCAAGATTGGGTAAAGTTAGCTGTTACTCGTGCAAGAGCTACACAAACTCCTGCTGTTTTCTGGTTAGGAAAAGAAAGAGCACACGATGCAGAAATCATCAAAAAAGTAGAAAAATATTTACAAGATCACGATACTACAGGTTTAGAAATTAAAATCTTATCTCCAATAGAGGCTACCAAATATACTTTAGAAAGAGTTAAAGAAGGAAAAGATACTATTTCTGTTACAGGAAACGTTTTACGTGACTATTTAACTGACTTATTCCCTATTTTAGAATTAGGAACTTCAGCTAAAATGTTATCTATCGTACCATTAATGAATGGTGGTGGATTATTTGAAACTGGTGCAGGAGGATCTGCTCCAAAACATGTTGAGCAATTAGTAGAAGAAAATCACTTACGCTGGGATTCTTTAGGAGAGTTTTTAGCTTTAGCAGTTTCCTTAGAACACTTAGGTGAAACTAACGACAATAATAAAGCAAAAGTTTTAGCAGAAGCCTTAGACGATGCGACAAGCAAATTGTTAGATAATAAAAAAGGACCTTCAAGAAAAACTGGTGAGCTAGACAACAGAGGTTCTCATTTTTATTTAGCTATGTACTGGGCACAAGCTTTAGCTTCTCAAGACAAAGATGCTGATTTAAAATCTCAATTTGCTCCTATAGCAGAAAAAATGGCTACTAATGAAGCGACAATTGTAGAAGAATTAAATTCTGTACAAGGTAAAGCTGTAAACATTGGTGGATATTATGAACCAAATGATGATTTAGCTAATGCAGTAATGCAGCCAAGTAAAACTCTTAATAATATTTTACAAAACATATAATTAATTAGTTATATAAAATTCAAAAGCAGGTGATAAATCACCTGCTTTTTCTATTAAAAAAGTAAACCAAACAAATTATTAAACAATAATGTCCGCCGAATTATTATTCAACCCCATTACTTTGTTTTGACTTATAATTATGACACCATAAAATTATAATCACAACAATCTAATTTCTTAAAACTTTTAATTAGTAAATTTGAAGCATGAAGTTTACAAAAACAACCGAACAAGATTCCAACTATAATAATTTGGAAAAAATGAGTGTATCTGAATTACTGTTTAACATCAATAAAGAAGACAAATCAGTTCCTTTCGCTGTAGAAAAAGCACTTCCTCAAATAGAAAAACTAACGAAACATATTGTATTAAAATTAAAAGAAGGTGGTCGATTGTTTTACATTGGTGCTGGTACCAGTGGTAGGCTTGGAATTGTAGATGCTAGTGAATGTCCTCCTACTTTTGGCGTTCCTCACGAGTTAGTTGTTGGATTAATCGCTGGTGGTGATTATGCTATTAGAAAAGCTGTTGAATTCGCTGAAGATTCAACGAATCAAGGATGGAAAGATTTACAAGAGCACCAAATATCATCAAAAGATATTGTAGTAGGTATTGCTGCGTCTGGCACTACACCTTACGTTATTTCTGCTTTAGAAGAATGTAACAATAACGGTATTATTACAGGCTGTATAACTTGTAACCAAGGAAGTCCCTTAGCATTAACTGCTCAATTTCCTATTGAAGTTGTTGTAGGCCCTGAGTTTGTGACTGGAAGTTCTAGAATGAAAGCTGGAACAGCACAAAAATTAGTATTGAATATGCTTTCTACAGCTAGTATGATTCAATTAGGAAGAGTTAAGGGAAATAAAATGGTTGATATGCAATTGTCTAACAACAAATTAGTAGATAGAGGAGAAAAAATGTTAGCTTCTGAATTAAATATCGACCAAGAAACTGCTAGCGAGCTATTAAAAAAATATAGAAATGTTCGTGAAGCAATAAAAAACTATACAAATGAATAAACCTACTACTTTTGAAGCTGGTATAAAAAAGCTCTTAGTTTTTTTAGGGTTGTTAATTATTTCTCCATTAGTATTAAGTATTGCTTTTAAAGCCTTACGTGCTTTTAAAGATGCTCCAAAAGTTTTTATTGCATATGGTCTGCTCGCAGTTGGTGTGTTGCTAATACTATTTACCGTATATTATGGCTTTAAAACTTTTAAAACTATATTAGACCACCTTTTTAGCAAATAACTTTTGATTAAAAATAGTTCCATAAAAAAAATAACAGACTGGGAGCATTGGCCATCCGCTATGTTTTATCTTCCTAATCTTCCTTACGCTTTTTATCTAGCCCTCAAAGCCAAACATTTAGCTTTTTTTAGTGCAGCTAATCCATGTATAAAAAGCTCTGGAAATGGAACTGAAAGTAAGTACGAAACAATTTTATTAGTTCCTGAAAAACATAGACCTAAAACAGTTTTAATTAAACCAAAAACTGATTTTAAAACTGTTTGTAAAAATATCAAAGAACAAAAAATTAATTTTCCTTTAATAGCAAAACCCGATGTTGGCTTTAGAGGTTTATTAGTTGAAAAAATAACTACAAAAGAAACACTAAAAAACTATCTTGAAAAATACTCCATTGACATTATTATTCAAGAGTTTTTAGATTATAAAAATGAGTGTGGGATATTTTATCATAGAAACCCAAAGGATAATTCTGGAAAAATTTCTTCATTAACTCTAAAACATTTTTTATCCGTTACAGGAGACGGGACCTCTACTTTAAAAGAATTAATTTTAGCTGATAAAAGAGCTAAATTATACGTCGATTTATTTTTTAAAATTCATCAAAATAAACTTACAGAAATACCTGTTAAAAATGAGGTTATTAAACTTACTGCTATAGGTAATCATTCTAAGGGAACTCAGTTTATTAATGGTAATCATTTGATAAATGATAAACTAACTGACACTTTTGATAAACTAAGTAAATCAATTCCCGGTTGGTATTATGGACGAATTGATTTAAAGTACAATACTTTTGAGGAGCTAGAAAAGGGTGTCAATTTTAAAATACTAGAAATCAACGGAATTATAGCAGAACCTACTCATATTTACGATTCACAAAATTATACCTATCTAAAAGCCTTAAAAGCTATAAGGGTACATTGGAAATCTCTTTTTAATATCGCTATTACGAACCATAAGAATTTCAATACTCCATATAAAAATTCGATAAGTTTTCTTTATGAAATTTTTTTACTAAAAAAATATACAAAAAAAATTAAACGTCTTTCTAAATAAAAAATCTTTCTTACATTTGTAAGCGAATACATGTCCATGTATTTTTTAAGAATCCCCCCGAGTCTTAAGAACAATTAATTATTTAACTGAATGGAAAGAAGATTACTTTTTTCTTTGATTCTTGTTTGTGCTATTATCCCAACCTTTTCTCAAGTAAAAGTTGGAGATAATCCCTCTTCAATTCATTTAAGCTCTATCCTAGAACTAGAGAGTTCTGACAAAGTTTTAGTTATAAGTAGAATGACCAGCACTCAAATGAATGCTATTCAACCTTTGCGAGGTGCTTTAGTTTTCAACATTGACCAGAATTGTGTTTTCATGTACGATGGTAGCTCATGGAGAAGTTTATGTTCTTCAGGAACTAGAGAAAGTATTGACGTAACTACTTCTTCCACACCTCCTATTGATAATGAAATAGGTGATTTTTGGATTAACGACTCTCAAAATAATACCACCAGTATTTGGGATGGAACAAATTGGATTTCTATAGATAACAACCCTAGAAGAGGAAATGGAACACCTAATAATAGTACTGCCCCGAATCCAAGTTCTGGAGATGTTTATGTAGATACAACCACTGGTATAATTTATGCTTATGATGGTACAACTTGGGTAACATCTAACACAACACCATCTGCAAATAACGGACTTTTAATAAATGCTAGTAATACTATTCAATTAGGTGGTGTATTAATTCAACCTACCACTATTGAAACTAGTACTACAAATACATTAGCTATTAGTGGTTTAGAAAATGGAAGCACTACTACTGATGATATCGTTACAGTAGACAGAACTACTGGCGTTTTAAAAAGAACCGCTGCTTCTAACCTACTAAATGAAGAAGTTATAAAAATTATAGCAACTGATGGTCAGGTAACTTTTACGGGGCTTACATTATATACAACTGATAAAATTAATGTATACAGAAACGGAGTTAGAATAGACTTTACTGTTGATAATGCCACAACGATTACCATAGAACCTGAAGCAACATGCTATGCAGGTGATGAAATACGAATAGTTCAACTTTATTAATAACAATCCTTAATTAAAAATCTTAAAAACAATTTAATTATCAATTCATGAAAACAATTACAAACAAATTTAAATTAACATTAGCTGTCTTAAGTTTATTGGCTATTGGTACTGTTAGTGCGCAAATCACTGGTGTAGATATTGCTCCTGCAAATAAAGACATTCAAACTGGAGTAAATAAAACTATAAGAGTTATAGACAATAAAGGTACTATTAAATACATCCAAACTCAAAATGGTATTACTACATTAACTAATACTACTAACAATACCACTACCACCACTATTCAGTTGGGAGGAACTTTAAATAGTGATACTACAATCACTTTAAATGATGGTACTACAGATCGTAACTTTACTATTGATGGTATTAATTTTAACCTAAATAATACAGTTGTTGAAAACGGTGCTGCTGCAACTGCTGATGCAGGACAAGCTGATGGTATTTCTACTACTGGTTACACTCTTTTAGTAAGAGATCAAGCTACTGGTCAAGTAAAAAAATTACTGTTAAGTGATTTAATCCAAAGTGGTCATGATATTTTTGATAGTACTACTACACCTGCAGTTGTTGCTACAGCTAATCCTGCTACCTTAACTTTAGTACTTACAAACGCTCCTCAAACATTAGAGTTTAAAAATGTTAGTGTATATAGAAATGGTGCAAAACTGATTGCTAATAGAGATTATAGTATTATAGCTGGGGCAACTGCTACAGACCCTGCCTCTGTTTCATTAGCTCCTACCAATACAGCTCCATATGATTGGTCAATAACTACCGAAGATATTATCGAAGTTCATTGGTCTAAATAATTAAATCTTAATTTACCTTAATGCTTGAAAACATTAAACATATAAAAAGATTTATACTAGCTTTTGCATTGGCACTATCTTCTTTTAGTGCCAATGCACAAGAAGTTAGGGTTATAGATAATAAAGGAACTATTCAAAAAGTAAATAATAATAACGTTACTACTTCTACAACCGCACCAACCAACCCTGTTGAAAATGATGTTTGGTTCGATACAACCAATAGTCAAATAAAAATATATGACACTGTAGACGGTTGGAAGTTAATTAGCTCTACTATTGCTTCTCAAAATATCTACACTGCCAACGGTGATTTAACTTCAAACCGTACTTTAAACGGCACCAATAGCTTTGGTTTAACTTTACAAAACTTAAACTATCTACAACTATTTAGTAACACTATACAAATAAATGGTATTAACAGTACCCAAATAAGTACCACAGGAGGCCCTATGCAACTATCTGCTTCTTCAACAATGCAGTTAACAGCCCCAAGTAATATTATTTTACAAAGTCCTACTGAATTTAACAGTAGCTTATTAGATATTAATAATTCTGCTGGAACTTCTGGTCAAATATTAACCTCTACAGGCACCGGTGTAGATTGGATAGATAATCCTGCTTTGAATAACTGGCTAATTACAGGTAATACTGGAACTACGAATACAAATTTTTTAGGAACGATTGATGATGTTAAAATGCAAATCCGTTCTAATAACGTTTCTATGCTAGAGTTTGGTAGAAGACAAACATTAGGCTTAAACGAACCAACTAGAACTGATTATAACAACCCAAACCAATCGTTAGTATATTTAAATGGTTCTGATGGTGTATCTGCATTACAATTTAGAGCTGACGGTGCTAGCTTTTACAAACCTATGTTTTATACAACTTCTAATGGAAGTTTTAGGTTAAAAGGTAGTTCTGGAGGTACTGATTTTTTTGAAATAGGTTCCGCTGGTCCTACTAATGACGGTCGTTTGGAGTTTGTTATTGCCGATGATGGAAACGAACCTATTGTTTTCAAAAGGTTTGACTATAGAAATGGAGAGTTCTATAAAGAGTTTTTTAGAGTTCAAGGATCTAATGCTACTGAGAATGCTAAAACACGTTTTGGTATTAATATTAATCAGAATCAATATTCTGTAACAGACAATATAAATGCACCTTCAAACGGAGGTGTTACAAACCCTAAATTAATAGCTAATTCGACTTTACAAATTGAGGGATCTGTCTCTAAATCTATTGAACAAATTAACTCTAACACTACACTTAATGAAGACCATCATACAGTAGTTGTTACAGCTAACGTTACAATTAATTTTCCTACAGCAAATACCTGTAAAGGAAGAATCTACATAATTAAAAATGTATCTGGTGGAAACATTAATTCTTCTACTTACAGAAACGAATCAAACACAGATACATCTACGATAAACAATAATACTACATTAAAGGTACAGAGTGATGGAACTAGATGGGTAAGTATTAGTAATATTCTAAACAATATTAATAATAATTGGAAAGTTACTGGTAACTCAGCCACAAATCCTACAAATAATTTTATTGGAACTACTGATGCTCAAGATTTATCTTTAAGAACAAACAATACTGAAGCAGTTAGAATTCTTCAATCTAATCAAAATGTTGGTATTAATACCACTATCCCTTCTGAACGTTTAGATGTTAATGGTAAAGTACGTATTAGAGATATATCTACTGTTACTACAAATAATGATATACTAACAACCAATACAAACGGTGTTGTTGAAAAGAAAAAATTGATTGCCTCTGAAAGTAATAATCAAATTTCTACTGGAGCCAATGGTGGTGTATATTTAGGACCAACTGTATATACTGGTGCTTTTATAATTAATACAAACGGAAATGTTACTATAAATACACTACCTTTTCAACCTTCTCAAATAACTTTTGTAGCTCACGCAAATGTTGAATCTTTTAACTTAGATCTAGACAATAATATAGGTGATAACAACAGAAGCATTGCTAATTCTTTTGGTACAATGAACGGTTTTGCTAGAAATGACTCTGGAACAATAACACAACAAGTTATTTATATTGGAGGTAGTGGTAATTCTATAAATGATATTTCAAGGTTTGCATCTTCTTCAAACTGTATAGGTTTAAGATATAGTGATCAAAATGGTAATGATCTCGGTAAAATTACAGCTTCCATGACCTCTTTTAATACAAATGGTTTTACTATTAATGTAAATAGAACTAATAATGCTAGCTCCGAAAACCTTGTTGTATTATACACAGCATATAAATAGTTTAAATGAAAAATCTATTTTTCATATTATTTTCTAGTTCATTACTTGCTCAAAATGCATTTTACAATGTTGGAAATGTGCAATTACATAACGACGCCAAAATAGGTTTTCATACTAATGTAGTAAATAATGGTACATTAGATAATTACACAGGTTTTGCTGGTTTCTATTCTGATAATGAAGTAAGAACGATTTCCGGTACTAATAGTGTTAGTTTTTTTAATGTAGAAGTTGATGCTTTACAAAATATAGAACTTTACAACTCTTTAAAAATTCGTAATCAATTAGACTTTATAAACGGGCAAATTGTCACACCTAGACTCGACAACTCTATTTCTCTTCAATTTTTAGACTATGATTTTTATGCCGGGGAAGATAACTCTAGACATATTAATGGTTATGCCTTAGTAGAACAAGGAAATAAAAATACTACAAATTTTACATTCCCAATTGGAGATGGAAGTATGTTGCGTCCTATGAGTTTGCCAAACCATGATAAATATTATGTGTTCAAAGGAGCTTATTTTTACGAAAACCCAAATTTTCCTTCAACATTTACTTCAGTTTTTTTAACAGATCAAAAACAAGCTATTATCGAAAACGTAAGTAATATTGAGTTTTGGGATTTAGATGGAAATAATGAAACTCAAATTACATTAACATGGAATAACCGTAGTGATATTACATCAATAGCTAATCAAATTTCTCAATTAATAGTTGTTGGCTGGAGCAAAGCAGAAAATCAATGGGTAAACTTAAATGTAATGCAAGTTACCGGAGACTTGTCTGAAGGAACAATTACATCGGCGGCATTTACACCTAATAATTACGAAGTAATAACTATTGGTTCTTTGTTAAATAATGAAATAAGTAATAACAATAACATTCTAATATCTCCAAATGGAGATAGTCTTAATGACTTCTTGGTCTTTGATGAAGTTAATAACTATACACATAATAAATTAACAATTTATAATCGTTGGGGAAACCTAGTTTATGAAACTTTAAATTACAAGAATAATTGGGATGGAACCTCTAACGGTAGAGCTACACTAAACAAAGAAAGCAAACTTCCTACTGCTACGTATTTTTATTATTTAGAGCTAGGTAACTCACCCAATAAGTTAAACGTTATGAAAAAAGGTTGGGTGTATATTAACCGATAAATTATTAATTACTACTTTATTAATATTTTCTTAGGTGTTGTAGGATTATACCCAAAATCTGCATCAGGTAACTCTATTCCTAATTGATTTATAATAAAACCTATACTAGCAAAGTGATGTATTGCATGACTATGTGCCTGGATTAAAGCACTGCTTAAAGTATAATTTGCTGTTACTTTCCCTGTTCCTAAATCGTCAGTAACAGAAATAATTTTATCAAAATCTTCTGTCTTCAAACAATATAATTGCTCTATAACTTCATTAAAATATGCTATTCCTGAAGCTGTTTTTTGCTCTGCTAAATGATTACGTTCTCTATCAGAAAAATCAACACAGTTTTTATTTAACCCATTAAAAATGCAGGTAAAAACGTCTAAAATATGTCTCATATTGGCCCCTATGCTCGAATAATAAGGCGGAATAGATGTATCACTGTATTGTTCATCACTAATTGCTTCTAATAATTTAATCCCTCTTTGTAAATTTTTATCAATAGCTGCTATCATTCGTAAGTATAAGTTTTCAAGTAAGTCGTATAAATATAGAACTTTTTACGGGGAGAAATAAATTATTTTTTAAATCCTAAAAAAGACACTAAATATCAGTAGCTTAAAGTAAAAAATCACTTTATATTATTACTTTTAAAAAGCTTTAAAATATTTTTTGGCACGTTCTTTGGAAAATTACATAACAACTGCGGAAGCCGAAAAGCATATAGAGTAAGCATAACCCTAAAATTAGCAATTATGAGAACAGGGATACTTTTATTATTAGCAATGATGTCATTAACAACTGTAAATGCCGACAACATTGAAAAATCAACTAGCAAAATTGGGGTTACATACCGTTATAATGAAGCGGTTACCTTTGTAGAAAGAGGAATCCAATTTCATGTGTTTTTAAATGGAGATTTCGATTTTAACACTCACTACGATAGATATTCTGACTATGGTGTACGTATAAAACGAGATAGAAGAGGACGTGTTAGAAGTGTTGGAAACGTATATATAAATTACGATGCCAGGGGAAATGTAAAAAGAATTGGTAGTGTATTTATGAGATACAAATTCGGAAACTTATTTAAGGTTGGAAATCTACATATTCAATATGATAGATGGGGAAACCCAAGGTTTAGAGGACATGTAAAATCAGGAGGACATCACTATTATGGAAATGATCATTATTATTACGATGATGGAGTTGATGTAAATATCGACATAAACATAGGAGATATTTTTGATTATGACGATGTATATTTTTACAGAAAAGACTTTAGAAGAAACTATCGTCAGTTTAGAGAAGATAAAAACTTTTATTACTACAGAGCATTACCTAATGCAAAAATTGGCAAGCGTAGTAAAGTTATAAAAAGACGTAAACATAAAATTTACAAAAACGACAACAATAAATATAGAAAAGGAAAGCCTGAACAAAGAGGTAAATCAAGAAGAAACCATGATTAAACAAAAATCCCTCATCAAAATTGATGAGGGATTTTTATATTTTATAATTTAATAATTACTTCGCTACATTTACTGCTCTTGTTTCTCTAATTACAGTAACTTTAACCTGTCCTGGATACGTCATATCATTCTGAATTTTTTGAGAAATATTAAATGATAATTCAGCAGCTTTAGTATCGTTAACTTTAGCACTTTCTACCATAACTCTTAATTCACGCCCCGCTTGAATTGCATAAGCTTTTTGAACTCCGTTAAATCCAAAAGCAATATCTTCTAAATCTTTTAAACGTTGAATATAAGAATCTAATACTTGACGACGTGCACCAGGTCTTGCTCCTGAAATTGCATCACAAACTTGAACAATAGGAGCTATTAAACTCTTCATCTCAATTTCATCGTGGTGAGCTCCAATTGCATTACATACATCTGGCTTCTCTCCGTACTTTTCAGCCCATTGCATCCCTAATAATGCGTGTGGTAATTCGCTTTCTGTTTCAGGTACTTTACCTATATCGTGTAATAAACCTGCACGTTTAGCTGCTTTAGCATTTAATCCCATTTCAGCTGCCATAATACCACAAAGATTTGCTACTTCACGTGAGTGTTGTAATAAATTTTGACCATAAGAAGAACGATACTTCATACGTCCTACAGTTTTAATCAATTCGGGGTGTAAACCATGAATTCCTAAATCAATAACAGTACGTTTACCAACTTCAATAATCTCCTGAGTGATTTGTTTTTCGGTTTTCTTTACGATCTCTTCAATTCTTGCTGGGTGAATTCTTCCGTCTGTAACTAATTTATGCATTGATAAACGAGCAATTTCACGACGAACAGGATCGAAACACGATAAAATAATTGCCTCTGGCGTATCATCTACAATAATCTCAACTCCAGTTGCAGATTCTAAAGCTCGAATATTACGTCCTTCTCTACCAATAATTCTACCTTTAACGTCATCTGATTCTAAATTAAATACCGACACACAATTTTCTACAGCTTGCTCTACTCCTACTCTTTGTATAGTGTTTAAAACCACCTTACGAGCTTCTTGTTGCGCTGTCATTTTAGCTTCTTCAATGGTATCTTGTATGAAAGACATTGCATCAGATTTTGCCTCATCTTTTAATGATGCAACTAATTCTGTCTTAGCTTCATCTGCAGATAAACCTGAAATTTGCTCAAGCATGTCTACATGACGCTTGTGCATTTTTTCTAGCTCAGATTCTTTTTTTTCTAAGAACTCTAATTTATAATCAAAATCAGCTTCTTTTTTTTCTAATTGTTTATTAAGTTTTCTGTTTTTATCTAGTTCTGATGATACTTGACTCTCTTTATCTCTAATTCTTTTTTCTACATCAGAAACTTTCTTCTCTCTAGATAAAATTACTTTTTCATGCTCTGATTTTAATTCTATAAACTTCTCTTTGGCTTGTAATATTTTATCTTTTTTTATTGCTTCAGCCTCTACTTTAGCTTCTTTAAGAATGCTATTAGCCTCTTTTTTTGTTTCTTGTATTAATTTATTTGCATTAGATTTTTCTAACATTTTAGCAATAAAAAAACCTACTGCTACACCTATAATTCCTGCTAAAACAGGAAATAATATTCCCTCCATAATTTTGATTTGATTGTATAAAAAAAGCCCACATTAATAGGGTTTTAAAAACTCCAAAATAACAAGTTTAGGATTAACTGATTGATCAAGGATCCGAGGTAAAATCGGCTTGCTTTACTAATCACGACTCATCCTTTATAATTGAATAACGTTGAGTTTAACAAACAATGTACTAATGTAGGCAGTATATTAAATAATATATTTTAAAGAACGTTATAATAAATGATCTTCTAGCAAGTTAGTCAATTCATTTATCTTTTGCAATACTTCGGCTTTTTCTTTAGTATTTTTTAACGATACTATTTCTGCTTTTGATGCAAACTGTAAAGCACTCATTGCTAAAACATCTTGCTTATCTGCTACCGCATAATTTTGTTCAAACTTGGCTATTAATTCGTTAATACTTTTTGCTGCTTTTCGTAATCCTTCTTCTTCATCTGTACTATTTACACTTAATGGATATGTTCTCCCAGCAATTACCACATTAACTTTTATTTTTGCCATGCAAAAAAACTTATATTATGTATTCAAAAGGGTGATGCACTTATCAATCTCTCGAATTAAAGTATTTATTTTGAGTTTTGTTTCTCTTGTACTTTCGTTACTGCCCTCAATAGTTTTTGCAACTTTCAGCAAATTAAATTGTTTTTGCTGTTCTTCTAATTGCCTCTCTTTTTCCTGTAATAAAACTTGTAACTCTCCGTTATTTTGAAGTAAAACTCTATTTTCTTCTTTCAAAAACTCGTAGTTCGAAAGTAAGTCCTTCAATCTATCTTCCAGTAAATGAACTGCTTTTAAAGGGTTACTCATTTATTTTAGAGAATAAAACTATATTTACAAAGTTATTAATATAACTTATAATTAGCAACTCTTTTAGTGTTTTTTACTAAATTATTGATTTTAAATCTTTAACAGCTTTAATAGAATTTTATTAGTTTTGCTTTAAAACTGTTGCATTTTGAAATTTTATTTTTCTCTTATTCTATTTATCTTTTTTATTAGCGGACAAGCTCAAAATAAGTATCCGCGAAACTATTTTTCAAACCCTTTAAAAATTCCTATTGTATTGTCTGGTACTTTTGGAGAATTACGAAGTAACCACTTTCATTCTGGAATAGATATTAAAACTCAAGGTAAAGAAGGTATTCCTATTTACGCTCCTGCTAATGGATATGTTTCTCGTATAAAAGTGCAGCAATATGGTTTTGGAAAGGCTTTATATATAACGCACCCTAACGGTTATACAACTGTATATGCACATTTAAAACGTTTTGAACCAAGCATTCAACAGTATGTAAAAAGTATTCAGTACAAAAAAGAAAAATATAGTACAGGAAACCTTTTTCTTAAATCAGATAAATTCCCTGTAAAAAAAGGGCAACTTATTGGTTATACTGGTGATACTGGTAGTTCTGGAGGTCCGCACTTACATTATGAAATTCGAGATACTAAAACAGAACATATTATTAACCCAATGCATTTTGGTTTAACAGCTGAAGACGATAAAACTCCTACTGTTCAAAAATTAGTAGCCTATCCATTAAGTGATGATGCTAGAATTAATAATTCGGCATTAAAATCTGTTATTTCATTTAAAAATAATGGTGAAGGTAATTATATTGCCGAAAAAATTACTGCCAGTGGCACTATTGGTTTTGGTATTAGCGTGTTTGACCGATTAAATGGTGCTTTAAATAAAAATGGAATTTATAGTTTAGAAATGAAAGTAAATGGTAAACGTGTGTATTATCATGATGTTGAAACCTTTTCTTTCGCAGAGAGTAAATATATTAACTTATTAATTGACTATAAGCATTATAAAAAATATAGAGATAGAGTACAAAGAACACACAAGGTAGACGCAAATAGACTTAGCTTATATGAAGATTTAATAAACAACGGAAAAATATATATTGAAAACGGAGCTAATTACAATATTGAGATTATAGCCAAAGACTTCAAACATAACACTTCTAAAGTAAGGATACCAGTTAGAGGAACTGCAAGCAATTTGGTATTTAAGGAAAAAGATACTACTAACTATAAAATTATAGCAACTAACTTTAATAAATTTCATCAAAAAAATGTAACAGTTGCTTTTCCTAAAAACACTTTTTATAAAGATTGTTTCATTGATTTTAAAGTTGAAAATGGTACTGCAAAAATTCACAACCCTACAATTCCTTTAGACAAACGTTATACACTAACTTTTGAGACTTCTTTTTTAACAGAAGATCAAAAACAACATGTATATATCGCTAATGTTACAAATCCTAAATATCCAAGATACACATCTACAAGAAAAAAAATTGACAAAGTATATACTACCACTAAACTCTTAGGTAGTTATGCTTTACGTTTTGACACAGGAAAACCAACTATTCAGCTATACAATTTTAGTAACAATCAGTGGATTTCTAAAAATAAAACACTGAAAGTTAAAATTGGGGATAAAGAAACGGGAATAAAAAATTACCGCGCTACTATTGATGGTGAATGGATTTTAATGGAGTATAACCATAAAAAAAGAATACTTACATACGATTTTAATGATAAAAAGTTGGTTGGTAGCAAACATATTTTTAAACTTGTAGTCTCTGATAATGTGGGTAATACTGAAACAGTTTCAGCAACATTTTTCAGAAAGTAAACTAAACAAGCTTGAAAAAATTTATTCTTTTATTACTGTTCCCTTCACTCGTTTTTGCACAAAAAACAGCTACAGTAAAAGGAATCATTACCAATAAATTCAATACACCAATTGAAGGAGTTGCGATTTCTTATTTATCAAAAGGAACTACTACCGATGCCAACGGAATGTATCAATTTACCATTCCTATTCGCAAAACTGTTACTGTTACATTTACTCATGTTTCCTATAAAACTTTGGTAAAAAAATTCACTTCTAGAGGAAAAAGAAGCTTTAACTTCTCTCCTACTTTACAAATTAAGAGTGAAGAATTAGAAGAAGTTATTGTTAAAAACCAACAAAAAGAAGCACAGGGTATTACCAAAATAAAAACTAAAAAAGTAAAAAACATACTTGGTGCCAATGCCGGTGTTGAAAATATATTGATGACACTCCCTGGAGTTAGTAACAACAATGAATTAAGCACTCAATACAATGTTCGTGGAGGTAATTTTGATGAGAACCTAGTATATGTAAATGGAATTGAAGTCTACCGCCCTTTTTTAATCCGTTCCGGCCAACAAGAAGGACTAAGTTTTACCAATCCGCATATGATTCAGAATATCAATTTTTCTGCAGGTGGATTTCAAGCAAAATATGGAGATAAATTATCTTCTGTACTAGATATCACCTATCGAAAGCCAACCAACTTTGGCATTCAGCTAGATTTAAGTTTGTTAGGAGGTAGTTTTACCATTGAAGATACTTTTGCCAATAATAAACTAAGTGCAATTGTTGGTGTTCGTTATCGTGATAATAGCTTATTTGTAAATAATAAGCAGACTGAAGTTAACTTTAGACCCCAATTTACAGATGTTCAATCATTTTTAAGCTACCAAGCAACTAGCAAACTTACATTAAACCTCTTAGGGAACTTCTCTCTTAACAACTATAATTACCAACCATTAACTCGCAAAACCCGATTTGGAACTTTAACGAATCCGCTAGAATTGATCGTTTTTTATCAAGGGCAAGAAAAAGATCGTTTTCAAACCTTATTTGGAGCACTTTCTGCTGATTATCAAATTAACGACAACCTAAAACTTACAGGTACAATTTCTTCTTTTAATACACAAGAAGAAGAATATTTTGATATTGCTGCCGCTTACGCCATAGGCGAAGTAAATAGCAATATTGGTGCTGAAAATTTTGGTGAAGTTGAATTTTCTCAAGGAATAGGTTCGCAAATTAATCATGCACGCAACGACTTGGATGCTTTAATCAGCAATATTCAACTAAAAGCTACTTTAAAAGACGGTAACAATGAATGGAAAGCTGGTATCAAATACCAGAAAGAAAATAGTAAAGACCGCATTCGTGAATGGGAAGTGATAGATTCTTTAGGTTTTTCTGTTCGTCCACCACACCATATTCCTAATAATCAACCATACGAACCTTTTACAGGTCCTATTGAGCCTTACAGAAATGTGAGAGCAGAAAATGAAACAGACATTAACCGTATTACTAGTTTTTTACAATTTAGTAGAAAAACAATGTGGAACGACCACCAAGTTTGGATGAATATTGGCGTTCGTGCTCATTATTGGTCTATAAAAACAGCTTCTACTAATAGTTATTCTCAAACAATCTTTAGTCCTAGAGCACAATTTGCTATAAAACCTAATTGGGAGAGCGATATGCTATTTAGAATATCTGGCGGATGGTATTCACAACCTCCTTTTTATAAAGAATTACGTGATTATGACGGACAAGTACATCCCGAAGTAAAAGCACAAAAGTCAATTCACTTAGTTGCTGGGAATGAATATAGTTTTAACGTATGGGAGCGTCCTTTTAAATTAGTTACTGAACTTTACTATAAAGACTTATCTGATGTAAATGCTTACTCTGTAGATAATGTCCGTATTCGTTATCGCGCAGACAACGTTACTGATGCCTATGCTTATGGTTTAGACGTTCGCTTAAATGGTGAGTT
Organism: Tenacibaculum mesophilum; assembly: GCF_003867075.1. NCBI lineage: Bacteria > Pseudomonadati > Bacteroidota > Flavobacteriia > Flavobacteriales > Flavobacteriaceae > Tenacibaculum > Tenacibaculum mesophilum. The sequence goes on from NZ_CP032544.1 coordinate 1,238,769, forward strand.
TGTTCCGGGTAACGATAGTTGGGTAAGCTTTGGATATTTAAAAACCGAAGAAAATAGTAACAATAGAGGTTACATTGCTAGGCCAACCGATCAACGTTTAAAGTTTGGTGTACTATTTCAAGATTATGTACCTAACTTACCTGATTTGAAAGCCTACTTAAACTTAGTTTACAATACAGGTTTACCAGGTGGAGCTCCTGCATATTCAGATGTATATCAATTTCAAAACCGTTTAAATGATTATAAACGTGCCGATGTGGGAATTTCTTATGTTTTTGCAGATGCAAACAAACAACATACAACAGGTTTTTTAAAAAGTTTTAAAGAGCTTACTGCTGGTTTAGAACTTTTTAACATTTTTGATATTCGTAACTCCAATACCAACACATGGGTACGTGATGCTTACAGTAAAAATCAATACGGCATACCTAACTATATGACGGGAAGAGTGCTAAACTTCAAATTAGGAATGCAGTTTTAGTCTCCTTTACTCTTTTTAACGAAAAATTAGCGAAAAAACTTCCTTACTCATTTTACATACATAGTACTTTAGCTCAAGAATTTAAAAGTACTATGGAAAACTCTATCCATTTTTTGTAAGAGAGTTTAATAAGCACCAATATTATACTACAAAAAATAATTAAAATGAAAAATCAACAAATTGAAATTGAAAACTTATGGAGTCGATTTAAAAATTGGATTACTTCAAATGCTCCTCATTTATCAAAAGACCTTCAGCCTGCAGTTCAACCAGAAGAAATAAAACAATTACAACAAACTATACAAACAGAATTACCTGAAGACTTTATAGCCTTTTTAAGTATACACAATGGTCAAAATAGCAATGCTGATGGTTTTATAGATGCTGAAGAGTTACTTTCTTCTGACCGAATAATGGACGAATGGAAAATTTGGTATGATTTATATCACAGTGGAGACTTTGATGATTGTGAAGCTGAGCCTGACGAAGAAATTAAAAATTTTTGGTGGAACCCTAAATGGATACCAATTACCTATGACGGATCAGGAAATCATCTTTGTATAGATATGGACCCTACTGAAAATGGAACCAAAGGGCAAATAATAAGGATGTGGCATGACGATAGTATAAGAGAATTTATTGCTCCTTCTTTTAAAATTTTCTTTGAAAACTATTGTAACAATCTTGAAAATGGCAAATATGTTTACTCCGACGAATGGGGAGGTATAGTTAATAAAGAAGATGTTTAAATCATTTTTTTTACACTGTAAAAACTATAAACAATACACAACATTATGAATTACGAACAACATTTTCAACGCTCATCTGAGATTAGAAATGAATACTGGCAACAAACAGGAACTCCTTTTTCTGATGTTATAGGAAGTATGATTAACCCTACCTTTTTAGGAGGGCCAAAATGGCCTTCTTTGCGACAAGCACATATAGGAATCAATACTGATAATGAAACTATTATAGCTACAGACGGATTAAGTGATCCATATGACGACTACGATACAAACTCAGAAAACCAAACCTATAACGGTATTGGTTTAGAGCTCTATGCAATTAGCGGTAATAAATATGAAGACATTCAACAGGTTATTGATTCTTGGGAATTTAAAGTTATACGAAGAGCAAGTAATATTGCTGCTGCAAACCCTAATATTTCATATACTATAAATGATTACACCTACATTTCAACTACTATTGATAGTAGTGAATTACCTGAATATTTTGTAAATGAAGATGAAGAGGTTGGTATATTGTTAGGTTTAAAAAATAACAGTATTAGTGACTCTTTAAAATTAAGTATTGAAGAAATAGCATTGGTTAACATAACACATTTAACTCCAAAAGAATTAGCTTATATATTAGAAAATGGAGCTGAGGGAAGAAATAAAGTAGCAGAATTACTTACTAATAAAAATTTTCATAAATTAACATCTCAACGAGAATCTGTTATATAAAATAATCAGTTAACAGTAAAATTTAATAAATGAATTGGACTTTATTAATTACAGCTGGGCTTTTTGAAGTCGCTTTTGCTGCTTGTCTTGGCAAGGCTAAAGAAGCCACGGGAATTGAAGCTTCTTACTGGTATATAGGCTTTTTAGTTTGTTTATCTATCAGTATGTTACTTCTTATAAAAGTAACACAAGAGCTACCTATTGGAACTGCTTATGCAGTTTGGACAGGTATAGGAGCTGTAGGAACAGTATTAATTGGGATTCTGATTTTTAAAGAACCTGCTACATTTTGGCGACTCTTTTTTATCACTACCTTAATTATTTCAATTGTAGGACTAAAAGTAGTTTCTCACTAACTATAAAACATGAAAACAACACCAAAACACGACGAAAGAATTGCAAACATAACTTTTGCTTCTGTTTATCCACACTATGTTACGAAAGTTGAGAAAAAAGGTAGAACTAAAGAGGAGTTACATCAAATAATTGAATGGTTAACTGGTTTTGATAACCAGATGTTAAACAACTTAATTGATCAAAAAGTAACTTTTGAAACCTTCTTCAAAGAAGCCAACTTAAATCCAAATGCCCATTTAATTACAGGTGTTATTTGTGGTTATCGAATAGAAGAAATCGAAACTCCGTTAACGAAGCAAGTTCGCTATTTAGACAAGCTTGTAGATGAATTAGCTAAAGGTCGTAAAATGGAAAAAATTTTACGATAAACCTTTTAGGGTACTTAATAATTTTTAACCCTACCTTCTCACAATACCTCTTTATTTACAAGACTTTCAAGACGAATATCTTTTTTATAAAAAATAAAAACACCAGCAAAGATGATAAAAATTGAATACATTTGCTTTTGTTAATTTTCAACACATGAAACTAGTTTTTGCTACTAATAATCTAAACAAACTTGCTGAAGTACAAAAAATGCTCCCTAGCTCTATTGAGTTACTTTCTTTGAAAGATATCGATTGCTTTGATGATATTGAAGAAACTGCAACTACTTTAGAAGGTAATGCTAAGATTAAAGCAAATTACATTACCGAAAAATTTGGATATAATTGTTTTGCCGACGATACAGGTTTAGAGGTAGAAGCTTTAAATGGAGAACCAGGAGTATATTCTGCTCGCTACGCAGGTGAACCTGCTAATGCTGAAAACAACATGCAAAAACTATTAACAGCGTTGGATAATAAAACTGATAGAAATGCTCAGTTTAGGACTTCTATTTGTTTAAATTTAGACAAAAAACAGTTTTTATTTGATGGAGTTTGTAAAGGAACTATTTTAACATCTAAACAAGGTGAAAAAGGTTTTGGATATGATCCTATTTTTCAACCTGAAGGATACAATAAATCATTTGCAGAAATGACTTCAGAAGAAAAGAACAAAATAAGCCATAGAGGATTAGCAATTCAACAATTAGTAGCATTTTTAAAATCAATTAACTAATTGAATTTATCAAAAACATACACCTTTCATTTTTTACTTTTATCGGTTTTACTGATCTTTTTTTTATTATTAAACATTAGCTTAGGTTCCGTATCAATACCTTTAAAAGAAATTTTCAATTCCTTATTTGGTAATCCAGTAGCAAAAGATAGTTGGGAAACCATTATTATCAACTACCGCTTACCTAAAGCAATTACTGCAATACTGGTAGGATCTGGATTAGCCATAAGTGGTTTGTTAATGCAAACATTATTCAGAAATCCACTTGCTGGTCCTTTCGTATTAGGAATATCTTCTGGCGCAAGCCTTGGTGTAGCATTACTCATTTTAGGCTCTAGTGTTTTTGGAGGATTTTTTTTAGTAGCAATCTACTCCAACTGGGCATTAGCCATTGCTGCTAGTGCAGGATCTTTCTTAGTATTATCAGCGGTTATTATCGCTGCAAATAGAGTTCGTAATACGATGTCTATTTTAATTATTGGATTAATGTTTGGCTCATTAACATCAGCAGTTATTAGCGTATTAGCTTTTTTTAGTGAAGCTGAACAAATACAACAATATTTATTTTGGAGCTTTGGAAGTTTGGGTAATCTAACTTGGACTGAACTTTCTGTTTTTGGAATTATTTATCTCGTAGGAATTCTTGGAACATTCTCTGTCATAAAACCTCTAAACAGCTTTTTACTAGGCGAAAACTATGCAAAAAGCTTAGGAATTAATATTAAAAAAAGTAGAAATATCATTTTACTAATCACAAGTATTCTTACAGGAGTAATTACAGCGTTTTCAGGTCCTATTGCTTTTGTTGGACTAGCTGTTCCTCATATAGCTAAAATGATTTTCTCTACATCAAATCATAAAATTTTATTACCCGCTGTTGCCTTAATTGGAGCTATTATTCTTTTAATTTGTGACAGTATAGCGCAGTTACCCACAAGCGAATTCACTTTACCTATTAACGCAATAACATCATTATTTGGAGCACCTGTAGTTATATGGCTATTAATTAGGAAGAAGAAAATATATGTGTAAAACTAAGATTATAAACAGTTAAACAAGCAAACATCAATCAACAACAAAAACATATCGTCTTACAAACAGAAAATCTTTCAATAGGATACAAATCAAAAAGGCAAGAAACAGTTATTGCTTCAGCTATTGATTTAGCTATCGAAAAAGGAAAATTTGTTGCTTTGTTAGGTAAAAATGGAATTGGAAAATCAACCTTACTCCGTACCATTTCTAAGGTTCAAAAACCTTTGAACGGAATTATAAAAATCAATCAAAAAGAACTTTCAACCTACACCAGTCAAGAATTATCTACTACCCTAAGCTTAGTATTAACCGAACGTTTACCCCTAAGCCAGCTAACTGTTTTTGAACTCGTTGCTCTAGGACGTCAACCTTACACCAACTGGATTGACAAACTAACTCAAGAACATCTAAAAAAAATTCTCTGGGCAATTGAACAGACAGAAATCTCCCATTTAAAAGATAAACGATTTTATGAATTGAGCGATGGTCAGCTACAACGAGTACTTATTGCTAGAGCTTTGGCTCAAGATACTGAAATCATTATTTTAGATGAACCTACTGCTCATTTAGATATACATCATACATTCAAAGTGTTTTCTTTATTAAAAAAACTCGTAAAGAATACAAGAAAAACTATCATTATATCTACCCACGAAGTGAATTTAGCCATTCAACTTGCAGATGAATTCATACTTCTTTCTGAAAAACAACTATATACAGGTACTTCACAAGACTTAATTAGTAAAAATGCTTTTGAAAAACTTTTTCCAAAAGAATTAATAAGTTTTAACAAAACATTAGAACAATTCGTTATCAAGAAAAATTAAATTTGAGCAATTGTAACATTTTCTTACTTTTGAAACTAATCGAACTAAACAAACCTTAACTATTGATGAAAAAATTACTTTTTATGGCTAGTGCAATTGCATTGGTAGCATGTGGTTCTAGCAAAGAAACAGCTAGTACTGATAATGATACTACTGATTTTGCAGCTAAATATGCCAAAACTATTACTGCAAAAGATTTAGGAAAACATCTATTTATCTATGCTTCAGATGAATTTGAAGGAAGAAACACGGGGGAGCCTGGACAAAAAAAAGCGGTAAAGTATTTAAAAGATTTCTATGTTAGTCAAGGAATAGCTTCTCCTTTAAGTGGTGATGATCACTTTCAAGAAGTACCTTCTGAATACTTAAGTAACAACCGTAGAGGAATGACTTTAAAAGATTCTGAAAATGTTGTTGCTTTTATCAAAGGAACGGAAAAACCAGATGAAATAGTAGTTATTTCAGCTCACTTAGATCACGAGGGAGTTAAAAATGGAGAAATATACAATGGTGCCGATGATGATGGATCAGGAACTGTAGCTATTTTAGAAATTGCTGAAGCTTTTAAACAAGCTGCCGATGCTGGTAAAGGCCCTAAACGTTCTATTTTATTTTTACACGTTACAGGTGAAGAAAAAGGTTTATTAGGATCTAAATATTATACTGAAAATCCAATTTTCCCATTGGCTAATACTGTTACCAACTTGAACATTGATATGATTGGTAGAGTTGATGACCGCCATAAAGGAAATCCAAATTATGTATACTTAATCGGTTCTGATAAGTTAAGTACTGAATTACATAACATTTCTGAAGCGATGAATAAAAAATATACTAACATCGATTTAGATTATAAATATAACGATGATAACGACCCTAATCGTTTTTATTATCGTTCTGACCACTATAATTTTGCTAAGCACAACATTCCTATTATTTTTTATTTTAATGGAACACATGCCGACTATCACAGACCAACTGACACTCCTGACAAAATCAATTATGAAATGTTAGAGAACAGAACTCGTTTGGTTTTCCATACAGCTTGGGAAGTTGCGAATCGTGAGAATCGTGTTGTGGTTGATAAAGCCGCAGAATAAGGTCTAATCAAATTTAAATTATAAAGTTTAAAAGCTCATCTAAATTAGATGGGCTTTTTTATTTTCTTTAATATTACTCTTAAAATATATCTCTTTTTAAACTTAAAAAAGAACCCTAACCAGATTATTTATCTACTAAAAAAAATAAATTAGAAAAATAATCTAAATATCAAACTAATACCTGATAAATAACATTCCTTAGTTTACATTTGCCCGCTTAAATTTTAATACTATGGTTAACGAAGGGAAATTATCATTAGAAAATCAACAAAAACTAGATAAATTACAAGAAGAATTAGCTTCTGCTCGCGATACTTTTTTAGGATATCCTGTATCAAAAGATTTCGATTATTCAGAATTAAATAAATTTTTTCAATATCCAATTAACAACCTTGGTGATCCTTTCGAACAAGGCACTTATCGTGTGCGAACCCATGAAATGGAACGTGAGGTTATTGCATTTTTCGCAAAACTATTTAGAGCAAATCCGAAAGACTTTTGGGGATATGTTACCAACGGTGGTTCAGAGAGTAACCTGTATGGTTTATACATTGCTCGTGAATTATTTCCTAAAGCTATGGTATACTATTCTGAATCTACTCATTATAGTGTACGTAAGAATATCCATTTATTAAATATCCCAAGTATTGTAATTAAATCGCAAGAAAATGGCGAGATGGATTATGAAGATTTTGAAAACACTGTTCGTATGAACCGTCACAAACCAGTAATTGTATTGGCAACTTTTGGTACAACGATGAAAGAAGCAAAAGACGATATAGGTAGAATTAAAGGAATTTTAAGCAACCTTGCTATCCAAGACCATTATATTCATTGTGATGCTGCCTTAGCTGGCTCTTTTGGACCGTTCATGCAACCTCGTCTCCCTTTCGATTTTATGGATGGTGCTGACAGTATATCTATTAGTGGACATAAATTTATTGGTTCACCAATACCTACTGGTGTCTTAATGGCTAAACGATCTAACAGAGACAGAATTGCTAAAGGAATTTCTTACATCGGTTCTTTTGATACTACTATTACAGGCTCTCGTAACGGACATTCTCCTTTATTCTTGTGGTATGCCTTAAAACAATTAGGTGTTGAGGGTCTACAACAACGTTACCTACATAGCTTAGCTGTAGCTGAATATTGCGAAGCTGAATTACAAAAAATTGGAGTAAATGCTTGGAGAAACCCAAATGCAATTACTGTTGTATTACCAAAAACTCCACAAAGTATTAAAGATAAATGGCAGTTAGCTACTGAAGGGAACATTTCTCATGTTATTTGTATGCCTAACGTAACAAAAACTCAAATTGATGAATTTGTAAATGACTTAAAAAATTGTACAGAACAAATTATTGAGGAGGAATTTTCCTATGATTTTTCATTAAGCTAACCTTTTATTAATCTAAGACAAGTACTTTTGATTGCTTTAAAAGAAAATTTAATTATGAAGAAATTATTATTAAGTACAATGCTATTTGCATTGTCATTTGCTTATGGGCAAGGAAAAAAAGAAAATGAAAAATTAACTATTGAAAAAGGCACGTGGTATGTTGGCGGGAATGTTTCTTTAGGACACACCAATTCCGAATTTGAAGATTCACCTAATACTTCTAAGTATTTTAATTTTAACTTCTCCCCTAAGATAGGTTATACTTTCAACGACAACTTAATTCTAGGGTTGGGCTTAGGGTATGGATACACGGAAAGCGAGTCAGGAAACACAACAAATAATCAAGTAAACACAACTAATCATTTTAGAGTTTTCCCTTACATCAAAAAATATTTTCCTGTTGGAAAGAAATTGACTATTTCGTTACAAGGAGAATTTAGGTATAGCTATTCAGAATATGAAAAAAATGACGTTTTAAATTCTAATGGAGGGCATACAAACGAGTATTTTATTGGTGTTCGACCAGGAATAACTTATTTCTTAAACAAAAATTTAGCTTTAGAGGCTAACATAGGAACTTTAGGATACAATAATGCTACACAAAAGTCCGGGAGTCCATCAAAAAGAACTTGGAGTTCTTTCAACTTTAATATAAACTCAACTGATTTAATGTTCGGTTTATCATATTATTGGTAGTATTAAAGTTTACAAATCAAACAAGAAACGCTAAGAAAATTCTTAGCGTTTTTTTATACATTCTATTATTTGAAACTTTTTATTTTGTTGTAATACACTTACCGAAGTAAAAAGCTTTGTTAAGTGCGTACTATAATTCAAATGTGAATTAGCAACTAACAAAAATCTTCCGTTATTTTTCAAACAATTTTCTACTCCTTTAAAAAGGTTTAGTGCCACTTCAATATTATTCTCATATTCAAAATGAAAAGGAGGGTTCGATACTACTAAATCAAAAGAATTTTGTTTTACCCCCTCTAAAGTATCATCACATAAAAATTCTGCTTTTTTTTCTTCTAAGTTAATTTTAGATGATTCTATAGCTAAGTTAAAATCATCTAGCAAAGTTACTTCTGCTTGTGGGTTTTGCTCAGTAACTTCATAAGCTATAATTCCATTTCCAGAAGCTACATCTAATACTTTTAACTCCTCTGTTTTAACTTCTAAATTTTCTAAGAAAAATTGCGTTCCTATATCTATGCTTCCAGAAGAAAACACACCGTAATATTGCTGTAAGACTTTGCTTTTCCACTGGATGGTATTAATTAGATCCTTCTGTTTGACTTCTTTTTTAGGTACTTTTAAAATCAACAAACGTGCTTTTTTCCATGCTTTTGATTGAGTAACCCCTTCAAAATATTGTTCAGCAACTTTTATAAAAGAAACTGAAAAATATTTAGTCATAAACCCACAAACTACTTCAGTATTTTCATGTGAAGCTTTATGTATTTGTTGTAAAAACAACTCAAACAACTCTAATGACTTTGGAATTTTAATCAATGCTAAATCAACACTCTCTAAGTTGTCTAAAGGAGTTTTAAAATCGACTTCCGTAGAAATGTTATTCAGTTTTAAATTTTGACGAATTGCTTTTTGCTGACTAGCATACGTCCAAACAGCCGTAACTTTTTTATGCTGTAAAGCGCAATTCCACACTCCAAAACGGTCATTAAAAAGGTGTAAACCCTCTATATACTTATCGGTTATATAATCTAACACTAAGAGTTCAGCGTTACTCCAAGCTCGTAAACTTTTGTCGGAAGTCTTGGGGTAACGCTGTAATTGATATGTTTTTGACTGTATTTTTACTCTAGTATCCAATTTTAACTAGTTTTCTTTATTTAACTAACTAAAACCTTTTCTTTAGTGTAGTAAACTTTATCTAACGAAGTTATTTCTCCTGTTCTTTTTCTTCTAAAAATGTGTTTTGCCTCTACATCTTTAATTGAATCTTTTCCCATAGCTGCAACCATTTCTTTAATGGCACTAATTGTCTTATTATGGTAATTCTTTACACGCATATTCTTATACTTAACTACCAAAGCCTTTACTAAGTCCTTCTCTTGTGTTGCTACACCCACAGGACAAGTATCTAAATTACATTCACGTGCCTGAATACAGCCTAAACTTAACATAAAGCTACGAGCCATACCAATTGCATCGGCTCCTAATGCTAGATATTTAATCACATCAAAAGCATCAATAGCTTTACCACTTGCAATAATTTTTATTTGGTCTTTTAGTCCGTATTTTTTCAACATCTTATTTACAAAAGATAGTCCTTCTAATAACGGTGTACCAATGTAGTTTGAAAACTCTAAAGGTGCTGAACCTGTCCCTCCTTCTCCTCCATCAACAGCTATATAATCAGGGTAATTATTAGCATCAGCAAAAGCTTTAATCATCGCTTCGATTTCATCGTTGTCTCCAACACAAAACTTAATTCCTATTGGTTTACCTCCTGATAACTCTCTTACTTGCTGAATAAATGCAACCATTTCGTCAAAATTAGAAAAAGCATCATGTGCCGGTGGTGAATCTACTCGTGTAAAAGGCTCTACAGAACGAATTTCAGCAATTTCTTTCGTGTTCTTTTTTGCTGGAAGAATTCCACCATGACCTGGTTTAGCTCCTTGTGAAAGCTTTATTTCAACCATCTTTACCTCTTCTCTAACAGCATTTTTCTTAAAAACCTCAGCATCAAAAACACGTTTACCATTTACACTTTTCCCTGCTCCAAAATACCCTGTACCTACCTGAAAAATTAAATCTCCTCCTTGTAAATGATAAGGAGAAACTCCTCCTTCACCTGTATTATGTGCAAAACCACCCATTTTAGCACCTTGGTTTAATGCCATAATTGCATTTTTACTCAACGAACCAAAAGACATTGCAGAAATATTGATTATAGAAGAGTCATATTTTTGTGTACACTTATCTGAACCAATAAGTACTCTTTCTCCTTTAATATGATGATGGTCTTTAGGAAATAGTGAATGTTTTACAAACTCATACCCCTTTGCATATACATTATGTTGGGTACCAAAAGGTACTGTTTCAATTTCTCTTTTTGAACGCTGGTAAACAATACTTCTTTTTTCACGATTAATAGGCTTTCCGTTTAAATCGTCTTCAATAAAATACTGTTGAATTTTTTCTCTTTCTTCTTCAAATACCCAACGTAAACGAGCAATTACTGGAAAAGCTCTCATTAATGAATGCTTTTTTTGAATAAAAGCATCATATATTGCTAACAGAGTAACTGCTGTAGCTACTGTTAGTAAAATGTAATTTCCCATATCTGGCATGAAATAAACTAACACACCACATAAAATATTTATTACAATAACAACAGATAAGATAGTATCTCTCATTTTTTTTATTTTTTTGCAAAAATACAATTTTAGCATAAAAAAAGCTCTGACATATAGCCAGAGCTTTCTTGTATATTTGAATACTTGAAATTATTTTTTGAATTTCGCGTACTTATTTTTGAACTTATCAATACGCCCTGCAGTATCTACTAACTTAGACTTACCAGTGTAGAAAGGATGTGAAGTTCTTGAAATTTCTAATTTAATTAATGGATACTCAACTCCTTCTACTTCTAAAGTTTCTTTTGTGTTAGCAGTTGAACGTGTTAAAAAAACATCTCCGTTAGACATGTCTTTAAACGCTACCATTCTATAATTTTCTGGATGTATACCTTTTTTCATCTCTTGTAAATTTAAAATCTTTTATTTTTGTTGAAAAAATTATAAAGTTGGTAAAGCTTTATAGTTCTTTCATATATCAAAAACCTGCAATGGCTATTTGAGGGTGCAAATTTAACCCTTTTTTTTAATTTGCAAACAAATAATTTGCTTTAATTTGTAGTACATCTTTATAAACTATAGAAAATAACATTTTATATATGCGTTTTTATAAACTTTTATCATTAGGATTAACTACTTTACTCATAACTTCTTGTAGTGAAACTAATTACAAATTTAAATTAAACACTACTAAAAAAACCACTCTAGGCGAAAAAGCCGCTATTAAGTTTGAACAATTGAAGGGGGAGCAGATAGATTCTGTACACCTTTATGTAAACAACAAACGTGTAAATACTAACGAAACAAGTGTTACTATTAATACTGCCAATTTTGGTGTAGGAAAACATGCTGTTACCGCATTGGCTTTTTATCCTAATAAGTCAAAAAAATTAAACAACTCTATTGAGATTTTAGCAAAAGAGGCTCCTGCTGTATACTCTTATAAAATTGTAAACATTTACCCACATGATAAAGGAGCCTATACTCAAGGACTAGAATATAAAAACGGTTATTTATATGAAAGTACGGGTCGAAACGGTGAGTCTACTTTACGAAAAGTTGAATTAGAAACTGGAAAAGTTTTACAAAAGATAGATTTGGATGAAAAATACTTTGGTGAAGGAATGACCATTTTTAATAATAAAATTTATTGGTTAACATGGCACGCTCGAAAAGGATTTATATACGATTTTGAAACATTTAAACAACTTGGCAGCTTTAATTACACCAATAGTAATCAAGGATGGGGATTAACACATAACGGTTCTGAGCTTATTAAAACGGATGGAAGTAACAAAATTTGGTTTTTAGACGCCAATAATCAGCAAGAAAAAAGAAGTGTTCAAGTATACACAAACAAATATCCCGTTGATAATTTAAATGAAATTGAGCTAATAAATGGTAAAATTTATGCTAATAAATGGCAACAAAACTCAATAGTTATTATCAATCCAGAAACAGGTGTCGTTGAAGGTGTAGCTAACTTAAATGGATTGAGAGATATTGTTGCTAAAGATCAAACTTTGGAGACTCAAGATGATGTACTAAACGGAATTGCATATGATTCTGAAAACAATCGTTTATTTGTTACAGGAAAACATTGGGGAAAATTATTTGAAATAGAATTAATCAAACAATAATCCTAAACCATGAAAAATACCCTTCCCATACTAGCACTTATTCTATCCATTATTGTAATATCTTGTAGAAAAGACTTCAATACAGTACCTAGTTATGGGAAGTTACAGTTTTCAAAAGACACCGTGTTTCTAGACACTGTTTTTAGCAACATAGGTTCTGCTACTTATAACTTAAAAGTATACAATAAGAGTAGTAAAACTATTACAATTCCAGAAATCAAATTGGAAAATGGAAATACTTCAAATTATCGATTGAATGTAGATGGATTAGCTGGTGACAGTTTCAATAATATTGATATTTTGGCAAATGATAGTATTTATATTTTTATAGAAACCACTATTAATGTTAACACCATTACCGATCCTTTATATACTGATAAAATATTATTTGATAATGGAGAAAACCAACAAGATGTAGATTTAGTTACTTTAGTACAAGACGCTCATTTTATTTTTCCTTCTAAAAACAGTTCGGGTATTGAAACATTAACTATTAATGGTAAAGAAACCGAAATTCAGGGTCGCTTTTTAACTGACGAAGAACTAATCTTTACTAATGAAAAACCTTATGTCATTTACGGTTACGCTGCTGTACCATCAAGTAAAACACTAACAGTTGAAGCCGGAGCTAAAATTCATTTTCACAATAATTCAGGCTTAATTATTGATAAAGATGCAAACTTTAAAGTGAATGGAACTTTAGATGAAAAAGTAATTTTTGAAGGAGACCGATTAGAACATCAGTTTAGCGAAATTCCAGGACAATGGGGGGCTATTTGGATACGTGAAGGTAGTTTTAACAACGAACTAAATTATACTCAAATTAAAAATGGAACTGTTGGACTTCTTGTTGACGGACAAGATACCTCCTCTCCCACGCTAACAATAAAAAACACTGAAATATATAACAGTTCAAACTATGGTGTTTTAGGTAGAAACACACATATTGAAGGAGAAAACATAGTAATAGGTAGCGCAGGACAATCTGCATTAGCTTGTACTTTTGGTGGTAAATATAACTTTACCCATGCTACTTTTGCTAACTTTTGGAACAATAGTATTCGTCAATTACCTTCGGTTTTAGTCAACAACCACATTAGTTATCTTAATAATGATAACCAAGAAGTTACAGAGACTAATGATTTGGTTATCGCTAACTTTATAAACTGTATTATTGAAGGAAACAACAACGTTGAATTTATTCTTGATAGAATTGATGGTACAACCTTTAATTACTCGGTTGAAAATTGCTTAATAAAATTTAATGACCTTAATAATTCATTCACAGATAATACTGAATTGAATTTTAATGATACTGAACATTATCAAAATAACATTTTAAACGGAGAGCCTAACTTTAAAGATGTTACTAAAAATGAGTTTATCATTGGTGAAAATAGTGATGCTATTAATAAAGCTAAACCTTCTGCTGTTTCTAATGATATTTTAGGTGTAGACAGAAGCACTTCCCCTGATATTGGAGCTTACCAACATACTAATTTTTAACTCTTCAAAAAGAGTCATTAAACATTAAAATATTTATCAAGCGATATATATCTTACAAGCTATAAAACGAATTCAAGTTAAAAAATATGTTACTTGTTTTTTTCGTTACATAACTTACCTGTAGTACACTTCTTTTCAACCTAAAAAACACTCCATTCATCGAATTAAAAGTAAAAGAGCATAGAATCTAAAATATATTTGTAGTGTATTTGTTTCATTCATAGTAATAAAATAGATTAATTAGTTTGGTTAGTTGAGAGCTATTCTTTATTAATAAACATTGAATAGCTCTTTTTTAAAAAAGAAATCATTAAACATCAAAATATTTGTCGGGGGGCAACACTATAGATACGTATCTATAAATAAAAGGAATGCTGAGCATTCCTTTTTTGTTCTTTTTTATAAATTCTTTACAAAAATAAATTCAAATTAAAAAACATGTTACTTGTTTTTTTCGTTACATAACTTATCTGTAGTAGGCTTCTTCTCAACCTAAAAAACACTCCATTCATCGAATTAAAAGTAAAAGAGCATAGAATCTAAAATATATTTGTAGTGTATTTGTTTCATTCATAGTAATAAAATAAATTAATAAGTTTGGTTAGTTAAGAGCTATTCTTTATTAATAAAATTGAATAGCTCTTTTTAAAAAAAGAAATCACTAAACATCAAAATATTTGTCGGGGGGCAATACTATAGATATATATCTATAAAAAAAGGAATGCTGAGCATTCCTTTTTATTTTTAACGTACTGTTTTTCAATTCATAATTTCTTTATAAACCCTCCCACTTTTCATCACAAAAACTACTTTTTCCATCGTATGAATATTTTGAATAGGATCTTCTCCTACTGCAATGATATCTGCTACAAACCCTTTTTTAATCTGTCCTAACTCATTTTTCATGCCTAATAATGCTGCATTAGTCACTGTTGCAGACTGTATCGTTTCTATAGCAGGCATTCCTGCTTCAACCATGTACCCAAACTCTTTTCCATTCTTACCATGTTTAAAAACTCCTGCATCAGTACCAAAAGCTATTTTTACACCCTTTTTATAAGCTCTTCCAAAAGTTCCTTGTATTTGTGGACCAACAGCTAATGCTTTAGGCACTACAATTTCTGGATAAAAGCCTTTTACTTTAGCCTTCTCTTCTACTTCTTTTCCAGCTGTAATAGTTGGTACCAAATATGCATCGTATTTTTTCATCAACTCCATTGTTTCATCACTCATATAAGTTCCATGTTCAATCGTTTTTACCCCTCCAATTATGGCGCGTTGCATTCCTTCATCTCCATGAGCATGAGCCGCTACATGCATTCCGTAATCTTTAGCTGTTTCACAAATTGCTTTTATTTCCTCAATAGTAAACTGCGGATTGTCTCCGCTTTTGGCCACACTTAATACGCCTCCTGTAGCTGTAATTTTTATACAATCTGCTCCATTTTTGTAACGCTGTCTAACCGCTTTTCGAGCATCTTCTACCGAATTTACCACTCCTTCTTTTGGCCCAGGGTTTCCTATTAGCTTTCTACTGCTTCCATTTGTTGGGTCTGCATGCCCTCCTGTCGTTGCTAAAGATTTCCCCGCAGTAAACACTCTCGGACCTACAATTTTTCCCGATTTAATTGCTTTAGCTAAAGAAATATTAACCCCTGTTCCTCCCAAATCTCTTACCGTGGTAAAGCCGTTTAACAAAGTGGTTTCGGCAAACTTAACTGAGTTATAAGCTCTATCAGCATCATTCAAAATATATTTTTCCAGTCTTGTTTTCGGACTATGTTCACTTTCAACATGCACATGCATATCAATCAATCCAGGCATTACCACCTTATCTTTCAAATCTATCGTTATATCATCAGTATTTTCAGGGTTCACATATCCTTTTAACACATCAATAATCTTGTTACCTTTTACAATTATAGTTTGTTGTTCTTTTATTTTACCTTTTTCTGTATCAATTAATTTCCCACAAAATATATAGGTATTTTGAGCAAATGTTGTGATTGACATTGTTAGGAGAAGCGTTAAAAAAAGTCTTTTTTTCATGATAATTTAAGAATGATTAAACAATAAATGTAGTGATTTTTATGTAGCTTGCCTTTTTAAATTTTGACAATTACATGAAGAACGTTGTTATTACAGGAACTAGTAGAGGTATTGGTTTTAAATTAGCACAACAGTTTGCTAATCAAGGACATCAAGTATTAGCCTTATCAAGAAACACAAAACCTTTAGAACAGGTTAGCCACCCAAACATCACTATTATCTCTGTTAATTTATCGAACGAAAGAGATTTACAAAAAGCAGTTGAATTTGTTTCAACTAAATGGAAAAAGGTAGATATCCTTATCAATAATGCAGGAAAGTTGGTTAACAAACCTTTTGAACAACTAACTACGCAAGATTTTGAAGAGGTTTATAAAGTGAATGTTTTTGCAGTTGCTGAATTGACTAAAACCCTTCTACCGTTTATGCAAAAAGGGAGTCATGTGGTAACAGTGAGTAGTATGGGTGGAATTCAAGGAAGCATGAAATTTCCTGGATTAGCTGCCTATAGCTCTGCCAAAGGTGCTGTAATTACCTTATCAGAACTATTAGCAGAAGAATACAAAGAACAACAAATAGCTTTTAATGTATTAGCCTTAGGCGCTGTACAAACAGAGATGTTAGAAGAAGCTTTCCCTGGTTATGAAGCTCCATTATCTGCTAAAGAAATGGCTAATTATATTTTTGATTTTGCTTTAACTGGTAATAAATATTATAACGGAAAAGTGCTACAGGTTTCAAGCTCTACTCCATAATAAAATAACGTGTATCACTTTTAATGATTTTCGTTTAACATAACTGAAAAGAAAATTGTATCTAGAAGCATTAGTTAATTCTCGATACAATTTTTTATTTTTTCATTTTATTTCAAAATAAAAACCGCTCGAACTGACTTTTGAAAAAAACACTAATTAAATACATCCCCAAAGAAGCAATTCCATTAGTTGAATACTTAATTATTGAGCATAAAATCAATTTAAAAATAGTAAGTGAACGCCAAACCAAACATGGTGATTTTCGTCGCTTATCAAATGGTCACATGCAAATTACAGTAAATAACAACTTAAACCCTTATCAATTTTTACTGACGTTAATTCATGAAATTGCACATCATGTTACGTATCAAAAATTTGGAAGAGTACAACCTCATGGTAAAGAATGGAAAACAGTTTTTCAACATTTAATGTTACCTTTTTTACAGCCAGAAATTTATCCAAAAAATATTCTGCCATATTTAGCCAATTATTTAAAAAATCCAAAAGCCAGTACAGATACCGATACAAACTTATCGTTAGCTCTACGAGGAGGTAAAGCAGAAAATGGAAAGCATTTTATATTTGAAGTGCCTGTAGGGAGTGTTTTTAAATTTAAAAATATTTTATATAAGAGAGGAAATAAACGAAGAACTCGTTATGAATGCTTAAATTTAAACAATAAAAAAACCTACTTATTCAATCAAAACGCAGAAATTGAATTAATAAAAACTTAAAATTCTTATGAAGAATAATTATTACGCAGTAATTATGGCTGGTGGCGTAGGTTCTCGTCTTTGGCCTGTAAGTACAGAAAACAATCCTAAACAATTTCATGATTTATTAGGAACTGGAGAATCTTTATTACAAAAAACCTTTTACAGGATCAATCAATTAGTTCCTTCTAAGAATATTTTAATTGCTACGAATCAACGTTATAAAGAATTAATATTAAAACAACTTCCTGAGATTAGCTCAGAACAGCTACTTCTTGAACCTACAATGCGCAACACAGCTCCTTGTATTTTATATGCTGCATTAAAAATCCGTCAGCAAAATGAAAATGCTGTGATGTTAGTAGCCCCATCAGATCACTGGATAGAAAACGAAACCGAATTCCTTAAAAACATAGAAACTTCTTTTAACGCTTGCTCAAAGGAAGACATATTAATGACTCTAGGAATACAACCGAATCACCCAAATACGGGGTATGGCTATATTCAATTTGAAGAAAATACTTCTGAAATAAAAAAGGTACAAACGTTTACCGAAAAACCTAATCTAGAAAAAGCTACTCAGTTTTTAGCGAGTGGCGACTATTTATGGAATGCTGGTATTTTTGTTTGGTCTGTTTCTAGCATTTTACATTCCTTTAAAAAACATCTTCCTGAAATGGTAAACATTTTAGAAACCGAAGATAACGTGTACAACACTAATTTCGAAGATGATTTTATTAAAAGCAACTATGAGAAGTGCGAGAATATTTCTATCGACTTCGGAATTATGGAACGCTCTGAAAAGGTACACGTACTCCCTGTAGATTTTGGTTGGGATGATTTAGGTACTTGGGGTTCTTTATATAACAAACTTGATAAAGACACTCATCAAAACGCAACAGTTGGAGCTACAACTATTTTTAAAGATGCCAACGGGAATATGGTTAGTACTAAAAATGGTAAAAAAGTAGTAGTTCAAGGATTACAAGATTTTATTATTGTAGAAAAAGATGATGTATTAGTTATTTGTCCACGTAAAGACGAACAAGACATTAAACAACTACGAACTGAAGCAAAAGAGCAATTTTAACAAACTACCTCTATCTTTATAAGATATTACTGATTAATGGAATATTCCAACACTCTTAACATAGGAATTTTAGCACATGTTGATGCTGGTAAAACTACCTTAACCGAACATTTATTATACCATACAGGAGCTATAAGAAATATAGGGAGTGTAGATAAAGGTTCTACTGTTACTGACAGTTTAGCACTGGAAAAAGAACGTGGAATTTCCATAAAAGCAGCTACCACTTCTTTTATTTGGAATGACACCAAAGTCAATCTGATAGATACTCCTGGACACGTAGATTTTTCTAGTGAAGTTGCAAGAACATTATGTGTGGTAGATGCTGTTGTTTTAGTTATTTCAGCTGTTGAAGGTGTACAAGCTCATACCTTAACTATTGCAGATGCTTTGCAAAAACTGAAAATTCCTACAATAATTTTCATTAATAAAATTGACCGACAAGGAGCAGATACAGAGAATGTTTTAGAACAAATAAAAGATGAGCTTCAAATTAAAACTGTGTCTATCTATACCAGTCATCATGAAGGATTGGACACTGCTTGTATTAATCCAGTTTTTCATAATAATTCGGCTACCAAAGAACAAAAAGAAGCCATTTTAGAAGAGTTAATTGAAACCGATGAAAATTTACTAGAACAATACTTAAATGGTCACACCATTACTGATGATGTCCATATAAAAACTATTGTAAAAAACACTTCCAAAGCTTTAATTTCACCTGTATTTACAGGAATTGCTAAAAACAACATTGGTGTAAAAGAGCTATTAGATGGATTAACAAGTTTCATTAAACCAGATAAGAATACTGCCACACAAGAAACTTCTGCTTATGTATACAAGTTAGAGCATCATAAAACTCATGGTGTCATGGCACATGTAAAGGTTTTTTCGGGTGAGTTATCTTCTAAGTCTGTTATTTACAATCATACCCAAGCCGTAGAAACTAAAATAAACCAATCGAAAGTTTTTCATCATACCAAACACATAGACACTACTATTAAAGCAGGTGATATAGGAATTATTACAGGTGTTGTTGATACAAAAACAGGAGATATTCTTGGCAGTCCCGAAGGAATTCCTAAGCTCCCCGAATTAAATACTCCCGTCTTGAGTGTACAAGTGATACCTGATAACGATAAAGATTACAATGCTTTAGCGCAGGCTTTACAAATCATAGACAGAGAAGATCCAACGCTACAATTCAAATGGCATAAACCCGAAAAAGAACTGTTGTTATTACTAATGGGAGATATGCAAATTGAAGTACTTACACATGTTTTATTAGAACGATTTTCAATCCCTGCTACTTTTACAGAGCCTCAAATTGTTTACAAAGAAACCATAAGCAAAGCTGCAGAAGGTTACGTTCGTTATTGGATGCCTAAGCCTTGTTGGGCAATTATGACTTTTTTGATTGAACCCGCTCCTTTAAATTCTGGTGTTAGTTATCAATCTATTGTTTCTAAAAACGATATTCATAACAAATATCAAAACGAAATAGCTAGAACAATTCCTAAAGCTTTAGAACAAGGATTATTGGGCTGGGAAGTAACCGATGTAAAAATAACATTAATCAAAGGAGAAGATCATAATGTGCATTCAAGACCTGGTGACTTTAATTTAGCTACTCCAATGGGAATCATGAAAGGTTTACAAGCTGGCGGAACACATTTGTTAGAGCCATTAGTTCGTTTTGAAATAAAAACTAATGAAGAATTTTTAAGTAAAATCATTTCTGAACTTACTACTAGAAGAGCTACTATCAACTCTCCTACTTTTCAAAATGAAATGATGCATCTTACAGGAACGATTCCTGTTGCTACTTCTTTAGATTTAAGTATTAAATTAAATACTCTTTGCAGCGGTCGTATACGTTTGCGAATGGTTTTTCATGGTTATGACGTATGTCCTGAAGGAGAAGGAAAATCAAGATCTTTTAAAGGAGTTAATCCATTAGACGAAGCTCAATGGATTTTACATCGACGAGGTGCTTATAAAGCTGACGAACGAGTGATTTAATTCACTTTCTTTATTTCATTCAACACCAAAGAGTTAAAAGCTTTCTCTTCACTTATAAAATGACTTTTTATAGAAATATAATTAAGAGGATCAATCTTTCCTTCTAAACGCATATAATCTTTTTCGGTAGTTAGTATAATTTTTTGTTGAGATTGCAATTCATCAAAATTCTTCTTGATAGTTGTAATATCCTGATTCGTAAAATTATGATGGTCAGGAAAGTTTAGATGCTTATAACTTACTTCCTTTTCTTTCAAAAAATTCAATAAAGGAGTCGGATTCGCAATTCCCGTAACTAACAAAACTTCCTTACCCTGTAAATCATCAATTGTTAACTCTTTTGTTCCTTTTAAATTCTCATCATAAACAATCGTTGTAAAGAACACTTTTTGATACGATTTCGGTTTTATCTTTCGTACTATCTTTTCTTGTTCTGTCTTCGATAAATTCTCAGGACATTTCGTAACCACAATCACTTTTGCTCGTTTAGCTCCTCTCCTGCTTTCTCGCAAATTCCCTGTAGGCAACACAAAATCATCTACAAATAAATCGTTGTACTTGGTTAGTAAAATATAACTACTCGCTGTTACTTTTCTATGCTGATAAGCATCATCCAACAACACAACTTCTGGTGGATTCTTATGTTGTAATAACTGTTGGACCCCGTTCGTTCTATCAGCATCCACAGCTACCGCAATATCTTTTTTAAACTTCTTATAAAATTGTAAGGGTTCATCACCTACATCTTCGGCTGTATGGGTATCATTCACTATTTTAAAGCCCTCTGTTTTACGTTTATATCCACGACTTAAAACAGCAGTTTTATAATCATCTTTCAGTAATCGTATCAAATATTCAATCTGAGGAGATTTTCCTGTTCCTCCTACACTCAAATTACCAACAGCAATTACAGGAATATCAAAAGAAGTAGATTTTAAAATGCCTACATTAAAAAACCAATTACGAACTCTCGTAATAACATCATACAAAACAGCAAACGGAAATAATAAAAATCGAAGTAGCTTCATTACATCAAAAGTAATAATTTAAGCATTAATCTACAGGATACTTTTATTTTCATTTTTCTACTTTGTAACTTTGCTATATTAATACTTTGAAAATTACCCAAATGCAAATAAAAGACGTTACCAACTACATTGAACAACTAGCTCCGCTTTCGTATGCCGAAGATTTTGACAATGTAGGCTTATTAATAGGAAACTACGCTACTGAAGTAACTGGAGTTTTAGTTACATTAGATACCCTAGAAGAAACTGTTGAGGAAGCTATTACTAAAAATTGTAATCTTATCATAAGTTTTCACCCAATTGTGTTTAGCGGATTGAAAAAAATAAACGGTAACAATTATGTAGAACGTGTTGTGTTGAAGGCTATTCAGAATAATATTGCTATTTATGCTACACATACAGCTCTAGATAATGTAAACAATGGTGTTTCTGCTAAAATGGGAGAAGTTTTAGGCTTAGAAAACATGAAAACTTTGATTCCTAAAAAAGGAATCATAAAAAAACTAACTACTTATGTTCCTTTTGCAGAAGCTAATAATCTTCGTGAAAAATTATTTGAAGCTGGTGCAGGTAATATTGGTAATTATGATAACTGTTCTTTTAATGTAGAAGGAAAAGGAAGTTATAAAGGCAATGAAAACTCAAACCCTACTGTTGGTGAAAAGGGTAAATTGATGTTTGAAGAAGAAACCTGCATTACAGTAACATTCGATTCTTATTTAGAAGGAAAAATACTTTCCGCTCTCTTTAAAAACCATCCTTATGAAGAAGTTGCCTACGAAGTTATTACGCTGGATAACCAAAACCAAAACGTAGGTATGGGAATGATTGGAGAACTACCTTCGGCGATGAATGAAAAAGACTTTTTATTATTTGTAAAAGAAACCTTTAAAACTGGTTGTGTACGACATTCAGAATTACTTGACAAACCTATTAAAAAAGTTGCAGTACTAGGAGGTTCAGGAAGTTTTGCTATTAAAAATGCCATACGAGCAAGTGCAGATGCCTATATAAGTGCTGATTTTAAATACCATGAATTTTTTAAAGCTGAAAAAAGAATCTTACTTACAGATGTAGGACATTATGAAAGCGAGCAGTTTACAAAAAACCTTTTAGTTGATTATCTTAGCAAAAAATTTAGTACTTTTGCAATTATTTTAAGCGAAAAGAGTACAAATCCAATACACTATATTTAACAGATGGCAAAAAAAGAAGTAACGGTAGAAGAAAAATTAAGAGCGTTATACGATTTACAGTTAATCGATTCTAGAATTGACGAGATTAGAAACGTTCGCGGTGAATTACCTTTAGAAGTTGAAGATTTAGAAGATGAAGTTGCCGGATTAAACAAGAGACTTTCTAATTTAGCTGAGGATGTTAAAAATTTAGAAACTGACATTAGTAACAAAAAGTTAGCGATTGAAGAATCTAAAAACTTAATTACTAAATACGAAGAACAACAAAAAAATGTTCGTAATAACCGTGAATTCGACTCTTTATCTAAAGAAATTGAGTACCAAGAGCTAGAAATTCAATTATCTGAAAAGAGAATTAAAGAATACAAAGCTAAAATTGCTCAAAAGAAAGAGGTTATTGATAACACCAAAGAAAAATTAGCTAAGCAAGAAGCACATTTAGCTCACAAAAAAGGTGAATTAGATGCTATCTTAAAAGAAACTGAGAAAGAAGAGCAATTATTAAAAGAAAAGTCTGAAGAGTTTTCTCAATCTATTGACAAGCACTTATTAACGGCATACAAAAGAATTAGAACTAAAGTAAGAAACGGTTTAGCTGTTGTTGCTATTGAGCGTGGAGCTGCAGGAGGCTCTTTCTTCACTATTCCACCACAAGTACAATTAGAGATTGCTAACCGTAAGAAAATTACAATTGACGAGCACAGTGGTCGTATTTTAGTAGATCCTGCTTTAGCACAAGAAGAAAAAGAAAAAATAGACAGCTTATTTGCTTAATATTTTTCTTAAAGTATATACAAAAGCCTCCAAAAATTTGGAGGCTTTTTTATTACTATCAGTTTTGATGATAAAATTAGTGACAATTAAAAATCAAAGCTCCTCACTTTTCACCTGACGTTACATTTTCGTATCTTGCATTCTGCTTATGATACAATTTATATTAAATAATCAGGTAATAAAAACTACAGCAAACGCTGGTATTACCCTACTCGATTTTATTCGAGAACATCAACAGTTAAAAGGTACAAAAATAGGATGTCGTGAAGGTGATTGTGGTGCTTGTACCGTTCTAATCGGTGAACAAAAAAACGGTAGTCTTAGCTATCAAAGTATAACTTCGTGTATTTCTCCCTTGGGAAATGCTAACGGAAAACACATCGTTACGGTAGAAGGTATCAATTTACCAAAAGAACTGAATACCGTTCAAAAAGCAATGGCCGATAATTATGCGACGCAATGTGGTTTTTGCACACCAGGATTTGTGGTTTCTATGACTGGTTATGCTCTTGACAGTAAACAAACAACTTCTTGTAACGATGCTATCAGCGGAAACATTTGTCGTTGTACAGGGTATAAATCGATTGAAAAAGCCGGTTTTGAAATTGAAGAAAAACTGCAACAGAAAGATAAAAACCATCAAATTGACTGGCTAATCAAAGAAGGGTTTATTCCTAATTATTTTGAAACTATCCCTGAAAAATTAGCACAAATACAACCAAAAACCTTTGAAAAAACGGGAATAAAAGTAGCTAACGGAACCGATATTTATGTACAGCATGCTGATAAAATGGCGGAAGAAGATGTACATTTATTAACCGATAAAAACGCTTTAAAAGAAATCTCTTTTACCGAAGGATTTTGTACACTAGGTGCTAATACAACAGTGACCGAAATAGCAGAAAGCAAACAATTACAAACCCTCTTTCCTAAACTAAAACAATTTTTGAAACTTGTTTCTTCTGAGCAAATCAGAAACATGGGAACCATCGGTGGTAACTTTGTAAACGCCTCACCTATTGGTGACATGTCTATTTTCTTTTTAGCATTGAACTCAACGTTAACCATTCAAAAAGAAGATGGAAATACGCGACAAATTCCATTTCAAGAATTTCATCAAGACTATAAAAAGTACGATTTACACGAAGGTGAAATCTTACAATCAATACAGTTCAAAGTTCCACAAGCAGAAGACTTTTTCAATTTTGAGAAAGTCAGCAAACGAACACATTTAGACATTGCTAGTGTAAATTCGGCAGGAAGAATTACACTAAAAAACAATACAATTACAGATGCTCATTTTTCTTTAGGAGGTGTGGCCGCTATTCCAAAGTATTTATCCAATACCAACGCTTTTTTAATCGGAAAAACAATCAATTCTGAAACTATAAAAGAAGCCGAAACTATTTTACAATCAGAAATTTCGCCTATTAGCGATGTTCGTGGAACTGCTGACTATAAGCGATTATTGGCAAGACAGTTATTTTTTGCTCACTTTTTAGAACTATTCCCAAATCAAGTAGAACTTAAAAAACTAATTGCCTAATGAAAACGATGAAGAACATAGACAGTTTTACACATGTTAGAGGAGAATCGTTATTTGTTGACGATTTAATGCTACGCCAAGATACCTTATTCGGATTGGTTTTTGACTCGCCAAAAGCACATGGAAAAATCAAATCGGTAGATTATTCAAAAGCAGAAGCGCTAGAAGGTGTAGTAAAAATATTCACCTATAAAGATGTCTTAGGAGAAAATCAGATTGGAGGTATCATTCCTGATGAACCTTTGTGGGCTGAGGATGAAGTCCATTTTTGGGGACAACCGATTGCTTTTATCGTTGCAAAAAGTGAAGCTATTGCTAAAAAAGCTAGAGCCTTAATTACCATAGATATTGAAGAACTTCCTGTAATTACAACTGCTAAAGAAGCCAAAGAAAAAGGAAGCTTTATCAATGCTCCTCGTTCATTCAACTTAGGAAATACTCAAAACGCCTTTACTGAATGTGAATATGTATTTGAAGGCGAAACTTTTTCGAACGGACAAGAGCATTTGTACCTCGAAACACAAGGTTGTTATGCGGTTCCTCAAGAAAACGGAAATATAAAAATTACTTCCTCTACGCAAGGCCCTACTGCTGTACAAAAAACAGCGGCCAAGGTTTTAGGCATCCCAATGCATAAAATTGAAGTAGATGTAATCCGCTTAGGTGGTGGTTTTGGAGGTAAAGAAGATCAAGCAACTCCTTGGGCAGTTATGGCAGCTGTAGCTGTGCAACATTTGAATCGCCCAGTTAAATACATGCTGAATCGCCATGATGATTTGCGTATGACAGGAAAACGTCATCCCTATTCCTCATTTTATAAAATAGGACTCACCAAAGACCTAAAAATTAAAGCTTTTGAAGCAGAGTTCTTACAAAATTCAGGTGCTGCAGCTGATTTATCTCCTGCTATTGCTGAGAGAACTTTGTTTCATGCTACCAATAGCTATTTTGTTCCAAATGTACATACTACCGTGTATAGCTGTAAAACCAACCTACCTCCTAATACCGCTTTCCGTGGTTTTGGTGGTCCGCAAGGTATGTTTGTTATTGAAAGTGCTATTGCAGATGCCGCTGATAAAATCGGAATCAACAAAAGAAAAATACAAGAAGCAAATCTATTAGCTGAAAACGATGAGTTTTCTTACGGGCAAATTGCAACCGAAGTACAAGCACAAAATTCGTGGTTTAGTGCAAAAGAGCGATATCAACTTGAACAGCTAGAACAAGAAATCGCTGACTTCAACAATAAAAACGACCGCTACAAAAAAGGAATTTCATTAATGCCTATTGCTTTTGGTATTTCGTTTACCAATACCCCAATGAACCATGCACGTGCTTTGGTACATATTTATCAAGATGGAAGTGTTGGTGTTTCCACAGGTGCTGTAGAAATGGGACAAAGTGTAAACACCAAAATATTACAAGTAGCACAAAGTGTTTTAGGAATTTCGCCAGATAAAGTAAAACTAGAAACCACGAACACTACACGTGTTGCCAATACCTCACCTTCTGCAGCAAGTTCAACTGCCGACCTTAACGGAAAAGCAACAGAAATGGCGTGTAATTCGTTAGTTGAACGACTAACAGAAGTTGCCGCTGACATGCTCTCTACCAAAAAAGAAAACATCTCTTTTCAAGAAGATGCTGTTTTTGTAAGCGATAAAAAATCAGATCTAATATGGGAAGCTTTAATTGCTGAAGCGATGCTACGTCGTGTGGCGCTATCTGAAAATGCACATTATGCTACACCAGTTATTCATTTTGATAAAACCAAAGAAAAAGGACATCCGTTTGCCTACCATGTATACGGTACTGCAATAACAACAGTTACTGTAGATTGTATCCGTGGTAATTATGAAATTGACAGTGTAAAAATTGTACACGACTTTGGTAAAAGTATGAATATGGGCATTGATTTAGGGCAAGTTGAAGGTGCTTTGGCACAAGGAATTGGTTGGATGACTATGGAAGAAATCTCTTATAATAATGAAGGACGATTATTATCGAATGCCTTGTCTACCTACAAGGTTCCTGATATTTTTTCAGCTCCCAAAACAGTTGAAACCATTCCGTTAAAAACGGAAGGAAATCAAATGGCTATTAAAAAATCGAAAGCGGTTGGTGAACCTCCATTAATGTATGGAATTGGGGCTTATTTTGCCATCCAGCAAGCGGTAAAAACCTTTAACCCTAATTATAAATTAAAATTCCACGCTCCTTTTACAGCCGAAAAAGTGTTGATGGGATTGTATGAAAAATAGAAGACCTATCAAACTACAATACACCAAACAGAATATATTTAAGGGCGCGTTAATTTATAGCATTGGAGATACCATTGCATCCCTTTTACTAAACGAGTTTTCTATATACAGACTTCTCGGGATGGTACTTATTGGTGCTACTGTTTATGCTTTTGAAATCCCTAATTATTTTAATTGGATAGAAAAAAAGACAGCAAACAATAGCGGACTCAAAAGAACTATAACAAAAACAATATTGGCTATTGCATACTTTAATCCTCTTTGGATTTTTAGACATTTGCTATTTATCAAATTGTTTTCTGGAAATTTTGAACAAATAACCAGTAACTTATTCATTGTTGCTTGTTGGTCGTTTTTAGTGAACGTTCCTATTTCGTTTATCGCTAACTTTATCATTCAAAATAAAGTAAAACTCGATTGGCGTTTTTTAGCCAGTGCTATTTTTTCTGCACTAATGGCTATTTATTATGCCCTAAGCGAAACCATTTTTAACTAAGCTTTTATGGAATTTTGGCAACAACTACATACAAAACTTCAAAATAAACAGAAGGTATACCTCCTAATGGTAATTGAAAACCTTGGCAGTTCTCCAGGTCGAAAAGGTTTTAAAATGTTAGTTGCAGAAGATGGTTTTATTTTCGGTTCTGTGGGCGGTGGTGTAATGGAGTTTGCACTCGTTGAAGAAGCAAAACAACTACTACAACAAGAGAATCCGCCAACATTTACAAAAAAACAAATTCATAAAGGAAATATCAAAGATGGTTCGGGTATGATTTGTTCTGGTGAACAAACTGTAGCCTTTCATTGCTTAAATTCGGGGCATACTTCAATAATTTCAACTATTATTTCTTCTTTACAGCATGGTAAAAAAGGAATTCTACACTTATCTCCTACCTTATTTAATTTTACTTCTCATACTCTAGACAATCAATTTGAGTATACCATTAACTCGAAAGAAGATTGGTATTTTAAAGAACATATCGGCTTTAGAGAAACCTTGTACATTATTGGTGGGGGGCATGTAGGCGTTGCTGTTTCTGAACTCTTTGTAAAGCTTGGTTTTTATGTAGTGGTTTTAGACAATCGAAAAAATCTAAACACCTTAGAAAATAACCAAACCGCCCATGAAAAATTAGTGATTGATTACAACGATATTGAAAACTACATTGAAGCATCTCTTTCTAGTTATGTAGCCATTATGACTAATAAATATACAGATGATAAATTAGTGCTCAGTAAACTTATAAAAAACAATTATACGTTTTTAGGCGTTCTTGGTAGCAAAGCAAAATTAAAAACAATGTGGGAGGTTTTGCAAAAAGAAGGAGTTGCTGCTCAAAAACTACAAAAAATTCATGCTCCCATCGGACTTCCAATAAAAAGTGAAACGCCCGATGAAATTGCAATAAGTATTGCCGCACAAATTATTCAAATTAAAAACACCTAAACGAATAATGAATCAACCTAATGAATATAAAACCTTTTTAACAAGCGTTTTTAATCGTTATGCTACGGTGAGCGACGATTCCATTTCTTCTTTGTTTTCAGCTGCAAAAATTCATGATTTAAAAAAAGGAACCACTCTATTACCTTTTGGTAAAATATCAAAACACGTTCATATTCTTTACAAAGGTGCTGTAGTTTCGTGTTTTTTACATAAAGATGGTACGTTATACCACAAAAACATTTTTTTACCAGAGAGTTTTGTAGGTTCTGTAGTATCGTCACTTACTAATACACCTTCTCAGTTTTCTCTGGAAGTTATAGAAGACTCTACAATTATTAGTTTTCCGTATGACACCTACAGACAACTTATTAGAGAAAACCAAGATTTACAAAACTTTTACATCGCTTATCTTGAAAAGAATTGGGTGATTGATAAAGAGAAACGAGAAATTGATATTGTTTTAAAAGAAGCTAAAGAACGGTATCTTGATTTTGTAAACGCTAATCCAAACATAGAAAATAGAATACCGTTACACTATATTGCCTCTCACTTAGGTATCACTCCTACTCAATTAAGCCGAATACGTAAGAGCATAAAAAAAACTGTATAGCAATCAACATATGTAAAGAAAAAGGTGTTGTTTCCTTTCCATCTTTGCAGTATGAAAATATTCTTTTTATACTTTTTGGCCTTTATTGGTGGGGTTTCACTAGCTGTTCAAGCAGGATTTAACACACAATTAGGTGCTATTGTAAAGCAACCTGTTATTGCTGTTATAGCCACCTCTATAGCGAGTGCTGTTTTTGGATGCTTATTCATCTTTCTATTCAAAGAAGAAAGTATTCAATTAACTATAGCACAACAAGTACCTTGGTATTTATGGTTTATTGGCGGACTTTTTAGCATGATTGGTATTTCTCTTTATTTTTACACCATACCAAAACTAGGAATTTCAAAAATGATTGCTTTTGGCTTATGCGGTCAATTGATTTTTTCGTTATTCGCAGGAAAATTTGGTTGGTTAAACCTGCCTGTTGAGCCTATAACTACCAAAAAATGTATTGGAATTGTTTTCATGGCAATTAGTATTCTTTTAATCAACTCAAAATGAAAAAAATAGTATCAAATATTAATAATTTAACTTCTTTGTGGAAAACTGCTGCGACTCCATATCAAGGATATCATAAAGAAACATCTTTTGAAAGCGCTTATATACAAAACGCTCAATGGCCTAATAGAATTTGGACTAACCTCTCTCCTTCTAAAAACCAACTAAAAGAAGTACAGCAACAAATGTTAGGAGAAGATAAGTATTTTACATTTTCTTTATTTACACTATCAAGTCAAGAAAATAATATGGAACTTGACGCTAAAATTAAGTTAAAGTCAACACAATATGGAATGAGTTTAGAACTAAAAGAAAAGTTCGAAACGCAAAGACAGATCGATTTTAAAAGAGTAAAAAACAAAGAAGAAGCTGGTATTTGGAGCAATGCTTTTTTTAAAGCCTTTAATTATGAAATAAGCACAGTAACAATTTTAAAAACTAAAGAAACCATCCCCTACTATCTTGTTTATTTTGAACAAGAGCTTGTAGGCACCATAATTTTATACACCACAAATACGATTGCTGGTTTGCACAGCTTAGGTATTATACCAGAAAAAAGAAAACAAGGTTTTGCTACCGAAATTATGCGCCATACATTGAATAAAGCCATTGACCAGAATTTGTCTTTAGCTACACTTCAAGCCTCAGAAATGGCGAAAGAAATGTATTTAAAACTAGGGTTTTCTTTAGACTTTTTAATGGAGAACTATATACTCAATACAACAAACTAACAATTTTCTACACAATACGAATATTTTATCTTTTTTTGTTGTTTGGTGTTACTCCCATTATGCAGTGAATGACACTTCCCTTAGGCAAGGAGTGTCACTCCCCTTAGGCTTCGTGTGTCGACCCGATTAGGCTTCGTGTGTTGACCCGATTAGGCTTCGTGTGTTGACCCGATTAGGCTTCGTGTGTTGACCCGATTAGGCTTCGTGTGTTGACCCGATTAGGCTTCGTGTGTTGACCCGATTAGGCTTCGTGTGTTGACCCGATTAGGCTTCGTGTGTTGACCCGATTAGGCTTCGTGTGTTGACCCGATTAGGCTTCGTGTGTTGACCCGATTAGGCTTCGTGTGTTGACCCGATTAGGCTTCGTGTGTTGACCCGATTAGGCTTCGTGTGTTGACCCGATAAAAAAGTTACACTTTTTTATCTTACTTTTTTTATATTTGAGAGTGTTAATAAAATTGCTATCCCTTCTACTTACTCTACCATTATAGGAATGTAATAGTGATTTTATTATGCATATATAACTAGTTACCATAAATAGGAAAATGAAAAAATTACTCTTAACATTAATATTTTTAAACACATACTTTGCTTTTTGTCAGAATGATTGTAATAATGAAATTCTAAATGAGAAAGTTCAACTAACCCCTAATGATAAAGAAAGTTTATTAATATTTACTCAAAAACTGAATTCACTTGAAAATTGTGGATTAGATAAAACTGATTTAGACATTTTAAATAATAGTCCCATCATGACTCATATTATAATGGACATATTAGCTAAAGAAAATACTGAGCCTTATACTTACAATACTATTTTAGAAAAACTATTATTAATTACAAAAACAGAAAACTATAAAAATAATATCAAACCTAAATATATAACGTTAATTGATTTTACTAAAAAAGAGGCTAATATTAAAAACTGGGAATCAGACAAATTAATACTTAAAAAGTTAGAAATACCAGATAAATATATAGAAGAAATATTCATCGAGTTAAAAAACAGCCCTAATAAAGACGAAACCTACAAAGAAATACTAGAAAGAATTGGAAAAAATAGCACACCTGAAAACAATACAGTAATTGAACCTTTAGAATATAGCCAAAATAAGATTTTTGAAAACTATGGTAAAGTAGACTATGAAAAGCTATTAGAAAAAAGTAAAAAAAATAAAAAACCAGTATTAATGTATTTTACTGGTTATGCTTGTGTAAATGCAATAAAAATGGAACAAAGGGTTCTATCAAAAAAGAAAATAATTGATAAATTAAAAACTGACTTTAATTTTGTTAGTGTGTATGTTGATGATAACACTCCTCTACCTGAAAAGGAATGGGGTAAATCAAGGAGAGGCAGACTTATAAAAACTGTTGGTAGAAAAAATTATGAATTACAAGTAAATAAATTTAAATCTGGGGTTCAACCTTACTTTGTTATAATAGATGCAAATGGAAAAATTATAAAAAATCAAGGGTACTCTGATTTAGATACTTTTACTAAATTTATTGAATAACTACTTGTGGTAAACAATGGCTATAAATAATTACTGGTTCTTGCCTACTTCTAAAAATCCTCGTGAGTTTTCAGCTTGGTGTGTACTTGCATCGTTAAGTACTAATTCACGAAATTACTCATAACCTAAACTGTTAAACATAAGTTGACCAAAAATGACATTAGAAATATTACCAGACAAAGCGTTTAAACTAAACTCTGAATTTTTTTATTGGAGTGACGAAAGAAAATCGGTTAGACAAAAACTGAAAACCCATTATAAAGAAGATGATAGAGTCATTGAGATGTCTCAATTCTTTGATGGTGACACAAATCACAACATTGACCAAAAAAGAGATATTTATGAGGACACTAATGGTATGAAAAATTATTTCTTTTTGAGTTTCGACAAGGATAATAAACTTTGTGATTTGGAAGTTCATTGGGGAATCAAAATTTTGATTGACAATATAGAAATGGAGTTTGGAAAAGATATTGACATTTATTTAAACCATCTGAAATTAAAGGGTTATGACTTTAAAGAAATTGAGCAAGGAAATTATCTATTTGAAAAACTAAAAATAACAATTGCAGACTCTGAATCGACAGGAGGAGAAGGAAACGGACTTTCATATTTCTATTTTGGACAGAATATTAAACATTTAATTGAATATTAAAAACCAGTGACTAACAATATATAACCACAATTGCGGCAGATTCAACTACGTCCAACTCCACTCAATATAAATAACAAAACATCAACTCAATCAAAACAAGTGAAAATAGACACAGATACACTACCTAAATGCTCATTAGAAGAGAAGAAATTTTCTTGGGGAGAGCCATATTTAGTTGTAACCCCAATATTTGATATGGTAATACCACACGAATTATCTGATCTTGAATTTTCTGTTGAAATATTTATAAAAAATAACTTCCGAAATCAACTATTAGAATTTTACAATGTTTTGATTAATTATGAAGAAAACAATCGGATTGAAAATTTCGAAGACGCCATACCAGAACAGCTTCGTAAAGAAGTGTTAGTAAAAATCAAAAGCTTTCTTGACTCAGAAAAGAAGTTAACCCCTTGGGAGAAATACAATGAATATGGAAAAGAACTAGATTTTTTGTATAAGTTTGAAGAAGAGTTTAACCGAAAAATATTATTTATCAACCCGAAATAGAGACACTTACAGTAATTATTATAAGTAATTGCTTGTTCTCAACTACTTTTTATCCTCTTGAACAATAATATACTATGCTAAAAAAACTCTTCTCTAAATGGATACACCTCAAATGACACAAGAAATCTATCAAAAAGCAATAAAGTTTGCTGGAGAAAAGCACAAAAATCAAAAAGTTCCTGGTACAAATTCCAACTATTTGCTACATATCTCTAACGTTGCTATGGAAATAATCATAGCATATAATGCAACTAACAATTTCGATTTAAATTATGCTGTTCAATTAGCGCTACTCCACGATACATTAGAAGATACTGATACTGACTTTTCGGAGTTATTAAACATGTTTGGAGAAAAAGTTGCTAATGGAGTTCTAGCATTGACTAAAGATAAAAACCTAGATTCTAAAAAAGAGAAAATGACAGACAGCTTGAACCGAATAAACAAACTTGAAAAAGAGGTTGGAATGGTAAAATTAGCAGACAGAATTACAAACCTTCAAGAACCACCAAAACATTGGAAAAAAGATAAAATTCAACACTATTTATCTGAAGCTATCGTAATTAATGAAACACTAAATAACAAGAATGAATATTTAAATAAAAGATTAGAAAATAAAATTGCTGAATACAAAAAGTATACTACTAAATAAGAATAACTTATTATTAAACTCTCCCGAGAAATAACTATAAAATTAATCTTTATAATGTTTAACTGTAGTAATAAACTCTTAATTACAAATATAACCTACTTTCAATCTCAAGAAGATGTAAGAAACTTCAAAAAACCACTAAAATAATTAATAACGTTAAACTAAACTTAAAAATATTATATTTAACTCCATAATTAACAAGCACATAAAAGCTGTTATTAACAATTAGAAGCCAAACTTAAATAAGAATTACAATGAAAAGAATTTACTCAATCTGTTTGTTATCAATAATTACTTTAATTTCATGTAAAAATGAGAAAGAGACTACCAAAAACAACTTAGATGAAGTTGTTAATAATGAAGTTACAACCAAAGAAAAAAAAGAATTAAAGAATAACACTAAAAAATTTTCTTGGAAAAACATAGTTGAATCTAAAGTTGATATTGGTGCATACCCTTATATAACACCACCAAAAGGTATGTTAGTAAATAAAAATACTAGCAGCACAGAGTCTTATGACTTTCACAAACTTGAAATGTTTGACGGTAATTCATTTTTTGACATAGAAGGACGAGTAGATAAAATGGGAATTATGATGGATGGAAATCAAAAATGGAATCAATACTATTTTGATAAAAGTATTAAAGACTACCTAACAGCTATTGGCGCTCAACTTATTTTTGAAGGAAAAATACCTAATGAACTTGTAAATCAAAAAGGAGAAAGCGTAAACGATCGTTATACTTACTTTAATAATTTTTATGTTGGAGATGTTGTAAACCATCCTATTCGTATGTATGTATTAAAAACACCAACTAAAAAAATAGGAATTCAAATCTATTCTGATGTGGCTAATGCACAAATTGGAGTTGTGGAATCAAAAGAATTTGAACAAACAATAGAGAAAATAACTGCAGATAAAATCATAAATGAAATAAACACTAAAGGCTTTGCTACGTTGCATATTAATTTCGATACTGGGAAATCAAGAATTAAAGCTGACTCTTACGAAATAGTGAGTGAAATATCTAAAATGTTAAAAACAAATCCCAATTTAAAAATAAGTATTGAAGGACATACTGATAATGTGGGTAATGAAGGTTTTAATATGAAACTATCTAAAAACAGAGCCAAATCTGTTCTTATGTCACTCGTAGATGAAGGTATTGAAGAATCAAGACTAGAAAGTAAAGGCTTTGGGCACACGAAACCTATAGGTAATAACGCTACAGAAGAAGGAAAAGCACAAAATAGAAGAGTTGAACTAAGAAAAATTTAAAGAAATATCGTGTAAGCAGTATAAAAACTGCTGCTTACACAAAACACAAGATAATTCTATAGCCTTAATAATATCAGCGACCCGTGCAAGCTTTTATGGTAGCTAAAACAACTTTTAGTACTTAAATAATTGAGCTTATGGGATTCCGTAAGAAAATTAAATTATTATTGTTAAGTTCGTAAAAGTATAAACAAGTTAGCGGCAATTAAAACAAACAAAACGCATTTGACAAAAAACCCAAAAATATATTTGATTGATAAGAATAAAAGGTTGATAAAAGGAATTGTCGACACGGAAAAGATTATTCAAAAAATTATCAATACATCATTCAAAAAACTGGGAATTGCTCAAAATTTTAAATCTAAAAACCTTAAAAGAACTACAAAAGGAGAATTTACTTATTTCCTATACCTTTACAATTCGAAAGATATTGTCTCTGATTGGGAGGAATTCTTGCCTAAAAGTCTTACACAAGGAGAAGACTTTATCCAGCAAAAACTTTCTTTAATACTTTTTGTAGAAACTGAGCATCACATTTTTTGTGTAATTGGCGGTAATGCTTATCAAATAATCCTTCCGTTTATAGACCAATCATTTGGTCTCTCAACTTATGCTCGAATTATGCAACCAGAAAAGGATGAACTTGCATCTATCAAATCGAGAGGAATTACAGGGACAAGAGCTGGACTAAGTGAACAATTCAGGAATAACTATCGAATTATTGATTTCATAAAATTTGGTAAGGTACCAAAAGAAATACATTTGAGATTAAGTCAAGAAACAACAGATTTATATTTCAAATTTCTTAAAAGTAAAAAAACAGATAGAATTCAAATTTTTGTAGGTAGAGCTTTTCAAATTAAAAAGACGATTGATTTTAAGACTCTGCATAAGATTATAATTGAACTTGGATATATAATGGAGTTAGTTCCATCAGACTACCTAAGTTCTTACGAAGAAATTACTGATGAAACATTTAAAGCAAATAGATTACACCCAGAATTGATCACGCGAATTTTCAACGACACGGAGAATTTGGGAAAAAGAAATCAAAATTCAGGTACAACATTCGAACACGATTTTTGCAACCCAAATAATATAGAAAAATTCTATGAAGCTGATACCTATAAGCTAAAAGCGAAGACAGAAAATGGAGGCTATAAAATTTTTAAAATAGTATCAGATAGAAATGAAATTTATGATGCGGTTCTAAATCGTGCTGTAGAATTATATGGTGTAAATGATAGGTTTAAATTTATGGTTTTTATACAAGGCGTTAGAGTTACTTGCCATCAAAACAATAAAAAAACCGTTGCTTCAAGCTTTTTATTTCATATTTCTACAGAGTTTCCGATTGATGGCAAACCAGTTTTCTTAGTAGACACTAAATGGTATCATTTGCGAGATTCATTTGTTGAGGATTTAAAAAATAACACAAAGCACGTTTTAAAGACATATTCTGCACCACCAAAAATTGTAAATCTACCTTGGGATAAACAATTAATCAAAAAAGAAAAACACTATAATTTGCTTTATGACAAAATCCCGAATTATATTGTTATAGATACTATAATAGAAGACGGATTAGAACTCTGTGATATACTACATTATGACAATAGAAATTTATATTTAATCCACGTTAAATATGGTTTCAAATCTGAAATGAGAGAATTGACAAATCAAGTAATTATCTCGGCAAGAAGATTAATAAAAACATTAGGCACAGATGACAAATTAATACTGGAAAAGATTTATAAAAAGCTAAAAAAGAAAAAGAGAAGCGTTGATGGATTATCGTTAGACGAATTTAAAGATTTATTTGATAAAAAAATCTCTTTTGTTTTAGCTTTCACTTCTCACTTGAAGAAAGATTTGGATGTTTTATCTAATATTGAGTCGTTTGATTCAAATATCGCAAGATATTCACTAATACAATGTTCAAGTGAAATGAGAGCGAATTATTTTCCAATGCTTACACATCAAATTATGAGAAAATAACTACCGCTAACAATGGCTATAAGTAATTACTTTCCTCGCCCACTTCTGAAAATCCTCGCGGGTTTTCTATCTGTGATTTATTTGCTAACTTCAGTACTTAAACACTCAACGAAATCATACACAATCACCTTACAAATAATTTATGCTTAGAACATTTAAGAAAAAAGTTGAATTAATAAAAGAATTAGATATTCAAAATAAGTATGTTTTTTCCGAAAAGGCATCTTTAGATGGTATTCTTATTTTTGAAAAAAAACATCAATTAAAACTACCTGAAGATTTCAAAGATTTTGTAACTAATGTTGCAAATGGAATTAAGGACAATGAACATGATGAGGTAATTTTTGATGAGACAAACTTTACAAATTATTTTGCTGACCTTGATGGTGAAAGTCATAATCCTTACATAGAGTTTCCCGTTTTTGAAAGAACAAAAGACTCAACTAATGAATTTGATTATGACGAACTAACTAATGGGTGTATCAGTCTTGCTGGAACTGGTTGTGGCAATGGATATGTATTAATAATTAAAGGAAAAGCAAAGGGGCAGGTATGGGAAGATGAATTAGCATCAAATTCAGAAGTAACTCCTAAATATAATAATTTTAAAAGATGGATTGATCCCAAACTTGACAACATTATAAGAGAACTTAAGCCAAAGAAAAAAGTAAAAAAGAGTATTTGGGAAAGAATAATAAACTATCTGTAATACCTGATAAAATTAAGAGTTTAAACACTTAATTAATCTTCTTACATAAAAATTAACTGATATTTTGATAAAGACTTTGAAACACATTAATATTCTATTATTGTTTTTAATATTTAGTTGTTCGAATAATAAAACAAAATTGAATGATGACAATAATTTAGCACAGAGTATTGACACTATTAGATATTCTTACGATGGATTTAATAATGGTTCAAGGCTTGATCTGTTAAGTGATGGGAGGTTTATAAACGAAAAATATGTGTTTGGTTGTACTGGTGGTGGAGAAAGAAAAAAAGTATTCGGAACTTATAAAATGAATAATATAAACTTAAAATTGAATCCTAAAACAATAGAACTTACCGAATATCCAATCGAATATCCTTTTGACAGCAAATCAAAACCAAAAACGACTAATATTAATTATGGAGTTGATTCACTTAAAATTAAAACTGAATTTCAAATTGTTACTTGGGAAAATAATAAATACCTTCTTTCTAGTTTTTATGATTATGACTGGAGTCTTGAAAAGGAAAACGACTACATTAGATTCGCTAATTATTTAAATATAGGTCTAGAACCTAGTACAAGCGGAATGTATCTATCCAAGAAAAGTAAAGATTCAATAAAATCAGAATTTAATTTAAAACAAATTCCTGAAAAGTGGCAGGAGTTTTTTTTAACGCAACCTATTTCAGCCAAAATAAAAAGTTTTAAAAAAATTACCGACCCATACGATAAAGAAAATTATTGGTGGGAAATAGAGTTGGATAAAGGAAATAATGACAAAATGAACAACCGTCTATCAATGACTACAAAAGATGATATGATTTTTTTAGAAATTGATTCTGTTTTAACAAATCGTAGTTTTGGTGCATATCGTCTACCTGATTTTGACCATGAAAAGTATCCTATTGGCACTGAATTAAGAACTAAATGGAAATAAATACGTTTACCAGCAATGCATAAGCTATATAAACCTTTAATGCAAAATCTTAAACAGCAGTTCTTTTAAAATATCAGCATGCGTTTGGTTGGCTCCTACTCCTTTACTTTTTACATCGGCATCACATAATAAGGCTATAATTTGTGATACTTTTCGCATCGGGTAGTTACGGGCTGCATTTACATAGTCGTCCACAAAATAAGGGTTTACTCCTAAGTTTTTAGCTACCGAAGCTTTCGATTTGTCTTTTAATCCGTGGTATTAAAATTCATACGTAGAAAAACGATTACTTACTCTGTTAATAAACTTTTAAAGCATACTATGAGTTAACAAGTAGATAATTAACTTCATTGATTAGTTAATTTTAATAGGTACTTTAATTCTTTCTTTATTTACCCCTTCAATTTCTTTAAACCTTAAATAAAGTGTATCCCCATCAATAAGGTTTTTTGTTATTTTGGGGAATTTTCTACTAAAACTATAAAAATTACCTACGAAAAGAGAATCAGCTTTAATTGATGTTGTATCTATTTTTGATAAAATCTTTTTTGATTCATCTTCATCAATTATCAAATGTTTTGTATAAAACAAAAATGATTTATTTTTTTGATTATTAAATTTTCTTTTTTTATAATTTTCTAATCTCACCAATTTTTCGTCACTGATGAAATACATTTTAATCACAGCACCTTCATCTGATTTTTTATATTTATATTGAAAATGATATAAAAATTTATTTCCACTACTTTTAATATTTAAATCAAAAGGTAAACTAATTGCCCATATTTTTTTACTCTCATTATCATACCATGCAATCACTTCAGAATCTTCACTCGGTTTACTTGTTATTTTAATATCTTTATTGGTACCACAGAAAATAAAAAAAATTAATATGATGTATAAATGTTTCATAAGTTTATTTAAAGAAAATAGATTCAACAATTGTTTTTACTTGTACTGGATTTTTTTTATCCTCATTGTTGAAGCTTAAAAAACTCTGTTACCATTTTGCAGGAACAGTAACATACTCGCCTAACTTTCCATTATCTAAAAACTGAATTGAAATACTATCTCCTTTTGTTAACTTTTCAAATAATGCTGCATGTTTTTTCTTAAACTCTAAAACTGATTTTATACGGAAGGTATCTAAGTTGTTTTTCAACATTTTTAGTACGTAGGGTTTTAAGTCTTTTTGAGTGACCTCGGATGAGTCTATTTGATATCGTGAATAGATTATATATTTATTAGTTAAAAAAGGTGATATGCTCTTTATTTGATTGTTTTCTATTTCAACTAATTCTTCAGCATCATTATAGATAAATAGATCTTCTCCAATCCCCTTTTTATTAAGGAAGTAATTATAATTCATGGTAACAAAAGATAGTTTTGAAGATGAACTGTTTTTTATTTTAACACCAAAAGGAATGTCTATTCTATAAACTTTTTTATGGGGTTTACTCATCATCACAATAACTGGACTTGAGGGTTTAAAGCTTGAAACTTTTTTATTACTTGAACAAGCAATAAACATTAAAGTAACAAAGACATATTTCCCTCTATTTATCAATAAATATAGACTCGATAACGTAATCAAATCTTCCTTTTTCTTCTCCATAAACAGCTCTATACATTTTTTGTACTAAACTTTTGTTCACTTTCATAATCGTTTAACTTTTTTAAGGTTCTAAATTTTCCTAATAACAATGCTGATAAAGTTTTATTTAAAACAGCTATTAAATCATACTCTGTCTCTTTTCCGTAAATATGAACAAAAGTTTGAACAGCATCTAATCCTTTTATTTTTGCTCTTTCAAGTTTTTTTTGCTTTATTTGGTCAACCATAGCTTCTTGCTTTTCATGTTTAACTAAAGCTACATATCCTAAAAACTCAAGCCATAAACTAATACCTACTATGGGTCTTTTGGGTAAAAAAACGTTTTAACAAAAAATCAGGTACATTTAAAGGTGTATAGGTACTTTAATTCTTTTTATTTTTTTATCTTTCCCTCTAAGTGGAAGAAGTTTAAACCTTAAATATAGAGTATCTTCTTTTATTAAGTCTTTTGTTAAAG
Organism: Tenacibaculum mesophilum; assembly: GCF_003867075.1. Classification (NCBI taxonomy): domain Bacteria; kingdom Pseudomonadati; phylum Bacteroidota; class Flavobacteriia; order Flavobacteriales; family Flavobacteriaceae; genus Tenacibaculum; species Tenacibaculum mesophilum. Next base: position 1,280,072 of record NZ_CP032544.1, read on the forward strand.
TTGGGTAGTTTTTATAAAAATCTTCAAAAACCCCTAGTGTAATAGAGTCTTTTGTTTCTCTACCTTTAATATATTTTGACGATAGTTTATTCGACAGCTCAGTATCATAAATCATATGCCTGGTGTATAATAAGAACTTTTTTCTTTTATTAGAGCTAAATGACCTTTCTTCATAATCTTTTAATACTTCTATCTTTTTTTCTTTGTTTATATAATAAATTTCCACAGAAGCGCCTTTTTTAGGATTTCTGTATTTGTATTGGTAAGTATGTAAAAGTTCTTGTTGGCTACTCTCAATATATAGATTAAAAGGTAAACTTATCGCGTCTATTTTTTTACTTTTAGGATTATACCAACCGATTATTTCATTGCTTTTTGAAGTAATACTCTTTACTTCAATATTTCTTTGCATACTACAAGAAGAAATAACAAATAGAATTAGCGTTATATATAACTTATATTTCACAATGTATTCAATAAAAATAGATTCAACAATTGTTTTTACTTGTACTGGATTTTTTTTATCCTCTCTAATTAAAAGCATGACATTTCTATCACTAAATATCTTTTTATCATAATCTCTTACCTCTTCTAATGTTTTAAATTTACCTGTAAGTATACTGGATAAAGTATTACTTGTAATAGGCTCTAAGAAATATGCTATTTCATAAACATGTAAAAATGTTCTTAAAGCATCTAATCCTTTTGTTTTTGCTCTTTCAAGTTTTTCTTGCATTATTTGATCAACCATAGCTTCTTGCTTTTCATGTTCAACTAAAGCTACATATCCTAAAAACTCAAGTCATAAACTAATACCTACTATAGGTGTTTTGGGTAAAAAACGTTTTAACAAAAAATCAGGTACGTTTAAAGTTTAATAGGTACTTTAATTCTTTTCTTCTTTCTATTATTATCTTCAAAAATCTTAAACCTTATGTAGAGGGTGTCTTTATCAAGAAGGTTCTTGATAGAAGACGAATACTTTTTTTTAAACTCTTTGAAATTACCTAAAGAAATGGAATCATTGGTTAACCGTTTATTATTTAGCTCAGTAACTATTTTATTTGCTAATTCACTACCAGTAATAATATGCTTAGTAAGTATTAAAAAGTTATTAGTTTCATCAAGCTTTAGTTCTTTTTTCTTAAAGTTTTTGATGGGTATGAGACTATTATCTTTTTCGATTTCATATAGAGATATCGCTTTACCTCTTTTTGAATTTTTGTAATTATACTGATAATATAATAATTCTTTTTTTACATCATCATTAATAATGTTCAGAGATATAGGAAAACTTAATGCCCAAATAGTTTTTTTTTCTACATCATACCAAGCGTAAACATTAGAATCCTTTTTAAATTCACTTTCTATTTTAAAATGTTTACTTGTACTACAAGAAATAAATAAAATTATAAAGGTTATATATATATATTTCATATTGTTAATCAATAAAAATGGCTTTAATTACTGTTGTTTCTGACTTTTTTTCTTCTTCATCTATTACTTTTATCAGAAGTTCTGCTCTTCTTTCTTCTGAAACCTTTTTATCATAATCAGTCACCTCACCAAGAGTTTTAAAATTCCCTATTAATAATTCTGAAAGTGTTTTGGCTGAAACAGGGACTAAAACATAATCTGTTTCATAAACATGTAAAAATGTTCTTAAAGCATCTAATCCTTTTGTTTTTGCTCTTTCAAGTTTTTCTTGCATTATTTGGTCAACCATAGCCTCTTGCTTTTCATGTTCAACTAATGCTACATATCCTAAAAACTCAAGCCATAAACTAATACCTACAATGGGTGTTTTGGGTAAAAAACGTTTTAACAAAAAATCAGGTACGTTTAAAGTTTAATAGGGACTTTAATTCTTTTTGTAGATAGTTTACTTTTTTCATCCTCGTTGTTAAAGCTTAAGAACAAACTATCTTTTACCAATATATTTTCAGCTAAATCTGGTAATTTGTTTTTAAAATCATTAAAAAAGTCGAGTACTATAGAATCACTTTTAAACTCTCTATTTTTATAAGAGTGCAATATTTGGCCGGAATATTTCTTGTTTGTTATTAAATGTTTAGAATAAATAATGTATTTTTTCTTTGTACTAGGTGTTATTTTTTTTCTACTGAAATTCTTTTTCTTTTTTAATTTTCCATTTGCTTCTAACTCATACAAAAATGTATGTGTACCACTGTTTTTATCTGCATAAATATATTTATGAGATATGAACTCACGTGGTGTTAGAAAACTTTTATTTTCAACTTCTAAATATATAGGAACACTAAAAGCCCAAATATCTTTCTGCTCTTTATCATACCAAGCAATAACTTTATATTTATTAGACACTTTACTTGTAACAGTAATTTCTTTAGTTGTTGTACATGAAACTAATAGAAGTGTGAGTATAATATTTAAATACTTCATTTTATTTAGAGAAAAAAATTGATTCAATAATTGTTTTAGTTTGCACAGGATTGGTTTTATTATCCTTTTTTATTAAAAGTTCAATATTCCTTTCCCCTCTTGTTTTCGCATCAAAGTCAAGTAAATCATTTAATGTTTTAAAATTATTTGTTAATAATTTACCTAAAGTCTTGCTTGTTACTTTTCTTAATTCATAATCTGTTTCATAAACATGTAAAAATGTTCTTAAAGCATCTAGTCCTTTTATTTTTGCTCTTTCAAGTTTTTCTTGCATTATTTGGTCAACCATAGCTTCTTGCTTTTCATGTTCAACTAAAGCTACATATCCTAAAAACTCAAGCCATAAACTAATACCTACAATGGGTGTTTTGGGTAAAAAACGTTTTAACAAAAAATCAGGTACATTTAAAGGTGTATCCGTTATTTCTTCTAAACTCATCATAGAGAAATCAACCAAACTAAATATTTTACTAAATGTTTCAGATGCATCTTCAGCACTCATTAATGGCCTTATACGTAATGTATTTAGTATTTCTACATTAGTACCATTAGTTGCAAAATAATGTGCTTGATTAGCTGCTGATTTTACAACACCGTTATCAAAACGTCTACCTCTTTTTACAATTATTTCTTTGTTAAATACTTCTTCGGTGTATTGGTAAATTTTTCTAGACTTGGTATGTATTTTACCATTTGTATCTACCATAGTACCTTTGGCTAATTTCGCCAATGCAATGGTAGTTACTTTACTTTCAATAGCATTATTATAACCTACTACAGCACTATTTACAAGTTCTTCAGCTTTCTTTTTAACTTTATCTTTAATCCTTGACTTAGCAATGTCCTCAACTTCATCAATTGTAGCTTCTTTAAGTTCAGCTAAAAACAAAGGGCTTCCATCGTTAGCGATAAGCTGTGGTAATTTACCTCCTGCAATAGAAGGTTTAAAAAACAAAGTTCTTGAATTAAACTCTACTTGTAAGCGCTCTTCTTCTTTTTTAGGCACTTTCGCCCAAAGGTTTGTATCGTAATTGGGTAATTTAAAATAAACTTGCCAATATAAATCTAGGTCATAAGCAGTGTCTTTTTTTAACATACCTTCCCATTTCTCATCAAGATAAAGTTTTATACTAGCTTTTCGTATTCCCCCTTTTTCTATTACTTCAGTTTTTATAATAACTTCTTCTTCATTAAACTTATCATCATTAAGACTATCGGGAAAAAAATTATCGTGTTCATAAAGTTTAAACTCTAATTGTGTTTTATTTGGCAATCCTGTTATTTCCGTGTGAAAGTATACAGTTTCAGAAAGTTCAGCCTTGTTTATAGTTTCTTTTCCTTCCTTATCATAACTCCATTTATGATTGAAAAAAGCAATTTTGTAACCCAATACTTCTTTGGTTATTGATTGTCCTGTTTCGTTTAACGTAATTTTAAATTTTGTTTCAGCCATAGCTTTTAGTTAATTTCTTCTTTTTCAGGAACTATAACTTCCAGTGTTATTTTTTCAAGATTACTGTTAATTACATAATCTTTTAATATATCATCTTTTAAAACGGTGTTCTTATACTTAAAGTCGTAAGACTTGTCATTTAAATTTAGTGTTATGGTTTTACCAATAGCATTAATTGTTTCAACATGTAACACAATTGTATCACCTGCAAAATATTCTTCAATTTCTTCATTGTTGGTGTTTTTTATTGTGTACTTAGTTATTTTTATGCGGTTATCATTTGTTTTTGCCTTGTATGGAGTTTCTTTTATAGGCGGTATAAAACTTTCTTGCCAAGGCTTTATATAACGAGTAGTGCTTTTTCTACGCCAGTCGGTACTATTATTAAAAAAACGATAGTCTTGCATCGCAGGCGATATGGTTAACGTAACATACATACCTTTTTGGTTATCAAAAGCTTCGTAATAGTTTACAAGTACACCATCTTGAAAGTTGTTTTGGAACAGCTCTACTCCATCAAACTCGTCTTTGTAAAAAACTATTTTACCGTCTCTTAACTGATAAAGATTAAAAGGATGACGTATTTTTTTATTGCCTCTTCTATCTGATTTAATCCAATCAACAAAAGTATCATCGTACATTTCAGATTCAAAAGTTACTGAAATAGTTCCTCCTAATAAGGCTGAAGTAGGTTTACCATTCCAATCAGTAAGTCTGTTATAATTTAAGTTAGTAGTAAGCAATTCTCGTTCCTCACCACATATAAAAAGCTTTGCTTTTATGTTCATAGATGTATTTTTAGGGTGGTACAATTTTTTGAGTTAAAGATATAAAACATCTTCAAAATCACACATTTAATATATTGATTTTTAAGTTTTTTACTGTAAAACACTGTCTTTTAACAAGAACCAATTTTATTTGTACGCAGCTTGTACCTTTGCACACTATTTTATGTACTTAAAAAGTCACTAAGTAGTACGTGTTTTTTTTCTCTTTTATTCGAGCAGTCATCTATTTCAATACATTTAATTATGAAACTAGACAGGTAACTTAACTCTATCACTTACTTATTTATTAGAGTTTACTTTTAAGTTATTAGCTTCTGAGTCTTTCATATTGACTTTTAATTCATGATATTAAAAACTAAACCTCATTAGAATTTAGATTTCTAATGAGGTTTGGTTTTCTGACCTTAAAATATATAACACTATTTAGGACCAGTTATAACTAAGAATTAAATGGTAGTTTAAGCGTTTAAAACTTCCCCTACTTTGTCAGCAGCCTCTTGGAACTCAGTAGCTGAGATTATCTCCATTCCGCTATTGTCTATTAATTCTTTTGCTTCTTTAGCATTTGTTCCTTGTAAACGACAAATAATAGGCACATTAATTTTGTCTCCCATATTTTTATAAGCATCTACAACACCTTGAGCAACACGATCACAACGAACGATTCCTCCAAAAATGTTTACTAAGATAGCTTTTACATTAGGGTCTTTTAAAATGATTCCGAAAGCAGTTTCAACACGCTGTGCATCTGCAGTACCACCAACATCTAAGAAGTTAGCTGGATCACCACCTGCTTGCTTAATTAAATCCATAGTTCCCATTGCTAAACCAGCTCCGTTTACCATACATCCAACATTACCATCTAAATCTACATAGTTTAATCCTGTAGCTTTAGCTTCTACCTCAATTGGATTTTCTTCACGTAAATCACGCATTGCTGCATAATCTTTATGACGATATAATGCATTCTCATCTAACGATACTTTAGCATCTACTGCCATAATTTTATCATCAGATGTTTTTAATACTGGGTTAATTTCAAACATCGAAGAATCAGACTTGATGTATGCAGTATATAAAGCAGTAACAAATTTTACCATTTCTTTTAAAGCCCCACCGCTTAAACCTAAATTAAAAGCAATTTTACGAGCTTGAAAAGGTAATAATCCTGTTCCTGGATCAATTTCTTCTGTAAAAATTAAGTGTGGAGTTTCTTCTGCCACAGTTTCAATATCCATACCTCCTTCAGTAGAGTACATAATCATGTTTCTACCCGTAGCACGGTTTAATAAAACTGACATATAAAATTCATCTGGCTCACTATCACCAGGATAATATACATCCTCAGCAATTAACACTTGGTTAACTAACTTTCCTTCTGCTGAAGTTTGAGGAGTTACTAACATCATTCCTAAAATATCATCAGAAATGCTCTTTACTTCGTCTAAGTTTTTAGCTAACTTAACACCTCCACCTTTTCCACGACCACCTGCGTGTACTTGAGCTTTGATTACGTGCCAACCAGTACCTGTTTCTTCTGTTAATTTTTTTGCTGCTTCAACAGCTTCTTCTGGAGTATTTGCAACAATTCCGCGTTGAATACGAACGCCAAAACTGCTTAATATTTCTTTACCTTGATATTCGTGTAAGTTCATTAGATATGAATTTTTAAAAGTCGAACAAAAATACAAATTCAATTTATAATACCTTATAATTTGTACTTTAATTTATAATTAAATCAAGTTTTATTTAATTTTCATTCTACTATTTTTTTAACATTTAAACTTTTAACACTCTTTTTTTTAACACGTTTTTACTGTAATTAACATGATTTTATGATTTATTAATCCAAATCATAATAATTTAGCGCGACAACTAACACTATACATCAATAAATTATGCTTAAGATTTTAGCATTTATTATAACTTGTTTCTTCTTTATTGAAGTTACAACCGCCCAAACCATTAATAAAAACAGAAAAAAACTAAATGTAGTACGTGTAGATACCCCTCCAAAAATTGACGGAAAATTAAATGACATTGCCTGGAAAAATACTCCAGCCGCAAAAGATTTTGTAATGTTGCGTCCTGATAACGGAAGAGCAGAACCTGACACCCATAAAACAGTAGTAAAATTAGTATACGATGATAATGCTATTTATATCTGTGCTAAAATGTACGATCCTGAACCATCTAAAATACCTGCAGAGTTTACTAACAGAGACAATATTGGTAACAGCGATTTCTTTTTAATAACTATTAACCCTAACGATGACGGACAAAATCCTTTTGAGTTTATAGTAACCAGTTCAGGAGCCAAAGCAGACTCAAAAGTATCTAACGGAAATGAAGATTTTAACTGGAGTGCTGTATGGGATAGCGATTTTAGTATTAATCAAGATTCTTGGGTTGTAGAAATGAAAATCCCTTATAGAGCTTTGCGTTTTGCTAATACTCCTGTTCAATCATGGGGAATCAATTACCACAGAAAAGTGCTCAATTTAAATGCTCAATTTACATGGAACCATATTGATAATCAACAAGGGAATTGGACTCAATATGATGGTTTATATGAAAACTTCACCAATATAAAACCTCCTACCCGATTAAACTTTTATCCGTATGCCTCTGCAACTACGACCACTAAAGATGGAAATACTGACTTTGATTGGAGTGTAGGAATGGATGTAAAGTATGGTATTACCGAAAACTTTACCTTAGATGCTACTTTAATTCCTGATTTTAGCCAAGTAGGTTTTGATAATGTTACCTTAAACCTCGGTCCTTTTGAACAACAATTTACAGAACAACGTCAGTTTTTTACTGAAGGAACTGAACTATTTAGTAAAGGTAATTTGTTTTACTCAAGAAGAATTGGAGGACGACCAATAGATCAATTTTCTAACGAACGAAAAGACGATGATGAGTTTATTAATGGAAAAAAAATAAATGATGAAGTTATAGATGTTCCTGATAAAGTTCAAATGCTAAACGCCATAAAAATATCTGGAAGAACCAAAGGTGGTTTAGGAATAGGATTCTTTAATGCCATTACTGAAAAAACAGAAGCTACTGTTGAAAGAACTAAGCAAACAATTAATGGATTAGATACTATTAGCAATGTAAGTACTTATAAAACTACAGTTAATCCGTTTTCTAATTACAATATTATGGTGTTAGACCAACAGTTTAATCAAAACTCATCTATTACCTTAATTAATACCAATGTAACTCGTGATGGACGATTTAGAGATGCTAATGTTACTGGACTTCTATGGCATGTTGAGGATAAAAAAAGTAGGTATAATATAGACGGAAGTTTTAAAATGAGTAGTATCTCTGACGATGAAGACAACCCTAATACGGGGTACACTTTCGATACCAGTATAGGTAAACATTCAGGGAATTGGCGTGGAGAAATTGGATATAATTTTGAAAATAAAGACTACAACCCTAACGATATGGGGATTCTTTTTAGCAACAACGAACAAGCTATTTATGGTTTTGTTGGCTATCGATTATTAAAACCTAAAGGAATATTCAATAATTATAGAATTAATGTTTTTTATGATATTAACTTCTTACACAATCCAGGAACGTATGTAGGTACAAATGTTAGTTTATCTTTTGGCGCTGATACAAAAAAGCGATTCAGTTTTGGAGGAAACTTGAATTATAGCACAGAACGAAAAGATTTTTTTGAACCTAGACAAGGAACTACTAGTGGAATTTTTTTTAACAGACCTGAAAGGCTAAATGTGAATCATTGGGGGTCTACTGATTATAGAAAAAAGTTTGCAATAGACTACGATTGGTATTATACTTTTTACAAAAACAACCCTAAAGAAGATTATGGGTTTAGAGTTTCTCCTAGATATCGTTTCACTAATAAGTTTTCTTTGATTTATGGTTTTAGATATGGCAAAACCAATAACGGTCAGGGGTATGTTACAAAGATTGATGAAGATGATGTAGAAGAAAAACCTTTATTAGCTCCTTTAAAAAATCACATTATTTTCGGGCAACGAGATTGGGATACTTATGACAATTCATTAACTGGAAAATACACATTTAGTACAAAATCAGCAGCGTCGTTATCGTTTAGGCACAATTGGAGTAAAGTTCCATATTTAGGTCTATTTTATAGTTTGAATGAAGATAATGGAGAACTTGTTTCAAATAATTATCAAGGAGAACACGATAAAAACTTTAATAGCTGGAACTTAGACTTAAACTATCAATGGCAATTTGCTCCTGGTAGTCAATTGATTTTTTTCTACAGAAACTCAATAAGGCCTGATCATGATTTTGCTCCAGCTAATATTGATTTTAAAGACAACATCTCAAAACTTTTTGACCAAAGTATGCAGCATAGATTCTCTGTTCGATTGGTTTATTTTATCGATTACAACAACATCAAAAACATAATTTAAATACTCGTTCATTTATTATTTGAAATCAGGTAAGCATTAAAGCGTATCTGATTTCTTTTTTATACATTCGTTACTTAGAAAATAACACTATGATTGTTGCTAAAAACATCCACAAACATTACGGAGAGGTAGAAATATTAAAAGGCGTTGATCTTCATATAAAAAAAGGAGAAATCGTCGCTATTGTTGGTCCGTCAGGAGCAGGAAAAACAACCTTATTACAAATTTTAGGAACTTTAGATAAGCCCTTAAAAAATCAGAGCTACGAATTATTGGTCGATGGTGTTTCTATAAAAGGTTTAAACGATACCAAAGTTTCTGCTTTCCGAAATAAACATATCGGATTCATTTTTCAATTTCATCAGTTGTTACCAGAGTTTACTGCTTTAGAAAATGTTTGTATTCCTGCTTTTATAGGAGGAAAAGGAAAAACAGAAACCGAAAAAAGAGCAAAAGAATTACTAGCCTTTTTAGGATTATCGCACAGAGAAAACCACAAACCTAACGAGCTTTCTGGAGGAGAACAACAACGTGTTGCTGTTGCTAGAGCTTTAATTAACGAACCTTCTGTTATTTTTGCAGATGAACCTTCAGGAAATTTGGATTCTACTTCTGCTAAAAACTTACATGAACTGTTTTTTAAGTTACGTGATGAGTTTGGCCAAACATTTGTATTAGTGACACATAACAAAGAGTTAGCACAAATGGCTGATAGAACACTTACCATGAAAGACGGAATTATTGTTGAATAATGTAACTATTTAAAGTTTCTTGCTACTAATTAATAAATCAATTCCATGAAAGAAACTTTTCAAGAACTTATCATTTATTTAAAAAATCCTGTCTTAGAAAAAGATACTAATCAAGATGTTTCTTATCGATTTCAAAAATTCTTTCATTTACTTATTATAAGTATTATAACAGGTGCTGTATTATCTCCTCTTTTTATCCTTATTCAAGAGTTGGGTTGGGTAAATATGAATGAACATGCCATGGAAGAATTATTGAAAGAACACCCTAAATGGTTTATTGCTTTTTTAGCAATTATTTTGGCTCCTTTGTTTGAAGAATTATTTTTTAGAGCTCCCATTACTTTATTTCATCGTAAGAAAACATTTAAAATAAGTTTCTATGTCTTTGCTATACTTTTTGGTTTGGTACACTTAACCAATTTTGGTATTACCACAAACGTACTTTTATTAGCTCCAATACTAGTAGCTCCGCAAACTATTTTAGGCGGTTATTTAGGATTTATTAGAGTTCGTTTTGGCTTAAGATGGAGTATGTTATTACACGCTTGCTATAATGCTTTCTTTGTTTTGCTTAGTTTTGCAGGAGATTTAGCATAGCATGAACAATAAAGAGCTTAAAGATTTTTTAGACGAAAAGGTTATACAATATAATAATCCTGATTTTATTGATAGTGATCCTATTCAAATTCCACACCAATTTTCAGTAAAAGAAGATATTGAAATTGCTGGTTTTTTAGCAGCAACTATTGCTTGGGGAAATCGTAAAATGATTATTAACAACTCCCATAAAATGATGGATTTAATGGGAAGTTCTCCTTATGATTTTGTTCTCAATCATTCTGAAGAAGATTTAGCTAATTTTGACGGATTTGTACACAGAACATTTAATGCCGATGATTTTAAGTTCTTTGTTCAGGCATTAAAAAACATCTATCAGAATCATGGGGGATTAGAAGCTGTTTTAAAACCAAAAGATAAAGCAGATAATTACCAACATGCTATACATCGTTTCAAACAAGTTTTTTTTGAAATCCCTCATCAACCAAGAACTCTAAAACATGTTTCTGACCCTTTAAAAGGCTCTGCATCTAAAAGAATTAATATGTTTTTACGTTGGATGGTTCGCGATAATACCACTGGAGTCGATTTAGGCATATGGAAAACACACTCGTCAGCACACTTACATTGTCCGTTAGATGTTCACACAGGAAATATTGCTAGAAAACTAAAAATACTTACTAGGAAGCAAAATGATTGGAAAGCTATTCAAGAACTTGATCTTACTTTAAGAACGTTTGATAAAAAGGATCCTGTGAAATATGATTTTGCCCTTTTTGGTTTAGGTGTATTTGAAAAGTTTTAATTTTTTACATTTACAAAAAATTATATTAGTATGAAAAACTGTTTTGACAAAATGATGTCTCTTGATATTTATACATCTAACTTAACTAATGATGAGTATTCTAAAATAGCCAATAACCTTACACTCGCTTCCAAAAAAAGTATAAATATTTTAAGTTGGGGAATTCAACAGTTATTTATGAGTTCAACAGTTTCTAATGATATTAATGTTTTAAAAAACTTACGTAAAAACTACAACTGGAAAAATAACATAACTTCTATTTTAAACGAGAACTATTATGAAGCGCTTGTATTAACAGATGTTACAAAAAAAATTATTTGGGCTAACGATGGCTTCTCTAAAATGACTGGATATGACATTGATTTTGTTATTAACAAAACTGGACGTTTTTTTCAAGGAGAAAAGACAAAAGAAAGTACTCGAAAACGAATTAGAAATAAATTATTAAAAGGGAAACCTTTTAAAGATATTATTGTTAATTATAGAAAAGATAAGTCCTACTACAAGTGTGAGTTATATATTATTCCTTTATATAAAAACAGCCCTACAGAAGTTACTCATTTTTTAGCTTTAGAAAAAGAAATAGCTTAGCATAGTGCAACAATTCATCCATTATTTTTTACATTTCGGATTTCCTGTTTTTATCGCTTTCTTCTTTTTTAAAAAAAATTGGATAAAAGTTGCTATAACACTACTAGCAACTATGCTAGTAGATATAGATCACTTATTAGCAAGCCCTATATTTGACCCAAACCGATGTAGTTTTGGGTTTCACCTATTTCATTCCTACTATGCTATTGGAGTGTATGTTATTTTACTTTTTTTTAAAAGACCATACAACATTATTGGCTTAGGGCTATTATTACATATGCTAACCGACTTTATCGATTGTTTGTTTATGTACAACACTTGTAGTTCTTGCCTAGAAAATGCTCCTGCTCAAAGACTATTAGAAGCTATAAATAAATTACTTTTTTAGCTGTAAATCACAGTACCAAAAACTTCTATCATAGTTTTTAGTAGTCGTTTCTTCTGATTTCTTAGTTTTCTTTGAATCTTGATAACAATTGTCATCATCGTTTTTATGTAACGTATACGATTTCAATACCTTCTCTCCTATTTCAAACTCCACAGGTTTCTTAAAAATAGGACCGTCATAACAAAACGTATGGAACTCTCCATTCTCCCCACAAACATCAACTCCATCAGGAAGTTCATTAATAAAACCTTCATCAATAACTCTCCCTACAAATTCTTCTCCTAGCAATTTTGCATTCACACAAACAGTAATTGTTTTAAAGCCTAAATCTAAAAACTCTCTAAGTAATTCTTTTGTATCTTGTTTCCAAAGTGGGTAAACACCAGTAATTCCAACCTCTTGTAGCTTCGAATCGCGATATGCTCTCAAGTCTTCCAAGAAAATATCACCAAAAATACCATTTACAAGTCCTGCTTCTTTTAACTCCGCAGTCTTCTCTTTCATTCTTTGATTATATAAATCCATTGTAACCTCAGCTGGAAAATATATTTTTTCTAAAGGAATACCAATGCTTTCAGTCTGTGCATTCAGTAAATCCTCATGTAAACCATGCATTGAAACACGCTGATAATCTTGATTTACATTTGTTATCAATTTTTGTACATCGTATTCTTTTTGTTGTAAAATTTTATACAATGCTAATGACGAATCTTTTCCTGAACTCCAGTTAAAATAGGCTTTTTTCATGCGACAAATATGCATAAAAAAACCTGCATTGCGCAGGTTTGATTTTATTTTCTCTTTTGATTTAAAGGAACTGGTCTTTCTTGTTTTACTACTGGTTTTCCGTGCAAGTCAAAATCACCTGCATCAAAAATTTCAATATCGATAAACTCTCCTAGTTTGATATAATACTCACGAGCATCAACAATTACGTCATTATCTACATCTGGTGAGTCAAACTCGGTACGTCCGTAATAGTACTCTCCATCTTTTCTATCGAATAAACATTTGAACGTCTTTCCTATTTTCTCTTGATTCAATTCCCAAGAAATTTGCGACTGCACTTCCATGATTTCATTCACCCTTCTAAACTTTACATCCGCAGGTACATCGTCTTCTAAAACATACGCTCCTGTATTTTCTTCATGCGAGTATTCAAAAGCTCCTAAACGCTCAAAACGCATCTCTTCTACCCAGTCTTTTAATTCTTGGAATTGCTCTTCAGTTTCTCCCGGATATCCAACAATTAATGTTGTACGAATTGCCATGTTTGGCACTGCCTCTCGAAATTTATGAATCAGCGAAGTCGTTTTTTCGTGCGTTGTACCACGCTTCATCGACTTTAAAATTTCGGTATTGATATGCTGTAACGGAATATCTAGATAATTACAAACCTTTGGTTCGTTTTTCATCACTTCCAATACATCCATAGGGAAACCTGTTGGAAATGCATAATGCAAACGAATCCACTCTATACCTTCAACTTTTACTAATTCTTTTAATAAATCTGCTAAAGCACGCTTTTTATAGATATCCAATCCGTAATAGGTTAAATCTTGTGCGATTAGCATAATTTCCTTAATCCCTTTTTCTGCCAATTTCGTTGCTTCTGTAACCAAATCTTCAATTGGTGTCGATTTATGCTTGCCACGCATTAACGGAATGGCACAGAACGAACACGGGCGGTCACATCCTTCTGCAATCTTTAAATAGGCATAATGCTCTGGAGTCGTGGTTAAACGTTCACCGATTAACTCATGCTTATAGTCTGCTTCTAAAACTTTTAACAAATTTGGTAAATCGTGTGTACCAAAATACTGATCTACATTGGTAATTTCAGCTTCTAAGTCTGGCTTGTAACGTTCGCTTAAACACCCCGTAACAAACACTTTATCTACTTCACCTTCTTCTTTCTTTTGTGCATAGTGTAAAATAGTTTCTACACTTTCTTCTTTGGCTTTACCAATAAAACCACACGTATTAATTACTACAATATTTCCATCGTCATTTTCATCTTCATGAACCACTTCTTTACCATTAGCTTTTAACTGCCCCATTAACACTTCACTATCGTAAACGTTTTTAGAGCAACCTAAAGTAACTACATTAATTTTGTTTTGTTTTGTTGTTTTGGTACGCATACTATAAAAATTCGGTGTGCAAAGATACGTTTTAATTGAACTTCTTTAACTTTAAACCCCTAAAAATTAGTTTGATTCTTATCCTTGTTTTCGGTAACTTCGTTATTAACGAAACTTGTATGTTTACAAACTACGTTAACCTCTTATTAAAAAATGAACGAACTCAAAAGATTATTATACGACTTAATCGGACTTACTGAAAATGAGTTTAAAACATTTTATAATCAATTAGAAAAAAAAGAGTATAAATCAAAAACATTAGTTATTAAAGAAGGGAGAAAAGCTAAGGATTTATACTTTATTGAATCTGGTTTTTTTAGAACATTTAAAAATATAGAAGGTAAAGAGTTTACAACCTATTTTTCTTGCGATAACCAGTTTATAACAGTTTTTGATAGTTTTATATACCAAACTCCTTCTCTTGAATTTCTAGAAGCTATTGAAGATAGCGTAGTTTATAAAATTTCTTTTGAAAGTTTAACTCAATTATATAAAGAATCTCCCAACTTTGAGAAGTTTGGTAGAGTTTTAGCTGAGCAAAATCACCTTTGTGCACAACAAAGAGTTCTAACTATGCAAACAAAATCGGCTAAAAAAAAGTATTTAGACTTTATTAAAAACTATGATAAAAAAATTGTTTTAAGAGCTCCTCAATACCAAATCGCAAGCTTTCTTGGTATAGCTGCCGAATCTTTGAGTAGGATTCGAAAAGAAGTTACTATTTCCTAACATTTGTCAAGATAGAAATAAATTACTGTCATTTTCTTTGTCTTTATAAATTATAAAAACAAATACAATGAAAATTGCATCATTAGTAAAATACGCTACATTATTAATCTTACTCATTTTTATAACCAGTGTTACTTTTAAATCATGTTCAATTAATCCAGAAGCTTGGTTTCCTCCTACACCTCCTAAATTAGTAGGCGCGCTTCATGAAAATGAACTACTAAGCTCAACTCAACACATCGATTTAGACGGTTGGTATGGGCCTGAGGATATTGCAGTAGATAATCAAGGAAATCTATATTGTGGAGTTCATATTTCTGAAACAGACTTTTCAGATGGTAGAATTTTAAAAATTGACACATCGGGAAAAGTTTCTGTGTTTTGTAATACTGAATCTTGGGTTGCTGGTCTGCATTTTGACAGCAATCAAAATCTAATTGCTTGTGACTTAAAAAGAGGTTTAATCAGTGTAGATAAAAAAGGAAAAATTACCACTTTAGCAAGTGAAGATGAAAACGGGAACAAGTTTCTTATCCCCAATGATGTAGACATTGCTTCTGATGGAACTATTTACTTTACCAATACTTCTTCTAAAATTCCTTTTAGTAGAACACATATTTGGAAACTATTAATGGAAGCTAAACCTGATGGAGGTCTTTATAGTTACAATCCGAAAACCAAAGAAGTAAAAACACTTATAGAGGGTACTTATTTCGGAAACGGTGTTGCGGTTTCTCAAAAGGATGACTTTGTGTTAATGGTAGATTTGGCTAAATATAGAATTCTTAGATACTGGTTAAAAGGCAGTAATAAAGGAACAACAGATATTTTTCTTGATAACCTACCTGGTTTTCCTAATGGAGTTTCTAGAAGAACCGATGGTAGTTTTTGGCTTGGTTTTTCAACTAAAAGAGATTCTTCTTTAGATGAAATACACTCTAAACCTCTTGTAAAAAAGTTAGTATATGGTCTTCCTCTATTTTTACAACCTAAAGTAGCTCGCTATGGAATGATTATGCATTTGAGTGCTGATGGAGAGATTTTAAAAACTTATTATGACACGACTGGTAAAGTTGTGTCAGAAGCTAGTTCTGTTGAAGAGCATGATGGATATCTTTATCTTGGCGGAGATGTGTCTGGTTATATTGGAAAATACAAATTAGAGAATTAAAATAAAAACTCCCGAATTGGGAGTTTTTATTTTATATGTAGTCCTATTAATGATAATCAACTGGAGTCTTTCTTGCTTTCGTTAGTTTCTCAAAAGCATACCCTAGCTGCAATAATTCTTTTTCAGTAAAAGGCTTCCCTATAAACGTTAAACTAACAGGTTCTCCAGAGTTTTTATATCCCATAGGAACTGTTAATGTCGGATACTTCGCTACTGCTGCAATACCAGAATGATAATTATTAATTGATAGAATACCATCTAAATTTTGGGCTTTTAAAGCTTGTAAAAATTTCTTTCCATTATAACTTAGACTATCTTTTACCACCTCTAACTGAGCTAAACTAGTCGTATCTTTTATTATTCCTTCAAATAGCTGTTGTCCGTATGGAGCTCTTTTTGTAGAATCTTTTTTATTAAACTCAACCACATCTTGTATATTTTTCACTGTTAGCTTTTTGTTTCCGTGAGTAGCTAAGTATTCAGGTAAATCATGTTTCATATCTATATTCAACAGTGTAATAAATCCATCAAAAGAAATTTCAGGTGGTATTATCTCAATAATTTCTGCACCAGCTTCTTGTAACTTTTCTACACTTGCTTTATAAATAGAATCTGTTAAAATAGGTTTTAGCACTCCTATTCTTTTTCCTTGGATTGTGTAGCTTTCATTAAGTAATTCTTTAGGTTTAAAATCTTCTATTTCTAAAGAAGCAGCATCCTCATTATCTTTTCCTAGCATCGCTTCAAATAAAATAACATTGTCTACGACACTTTTAGTCATCGGACCTGGAGTATCTAACGTACTTGAAATCGGAACAATTCCTGAGCGACTTAAAACACCAATTGTTGGTTTTAATCCAACCACTGAGTTTTGACTTGATGGTGAAGTTATAGACCCTGCTGTTTCTGTACCTACAGCAGCTACGGCATAGTTTGCTGCTACAGAAACTCCACTTCCTGAGCTAGAACCTCCTGTTTCAAAAACTTTTCTTCCATAAGGATTTAAGGTTTGCCCTCCAGTGGCACTATACCCTAACGGACAATCTTCACAAAAGAAGTATGCCCATTCACTTAAGTTTACTTTTCCTAAAATTAATGCTCCCGCTTCTCTTAATTTTTTGACAATAAAAGCATCCTTGTCAGTTGAGTTGTTTTGTAAAGCTACAGCTCCAGCAGTCGTTATCATTCCTGCGGCATCAATATTATCCTTTATCAAAATTGGAATTCCATTCAAGGAAAATTCATTTGCTTCTTTTGATTCTTTATCTTTTGCTCTTGCTTCTTCTAATACCTTTGGATTTAGAGATATAATTGCATTCAAATACTTTGTACTATCACTTTCAAACTTTCGTATTCTATATAAATAGAATAATGTTAGTTTTTCGTACGTGAGTTTTTTATTTGTTATGCTCTTTTGAATAGTTGGAATATCTTTTTCTAAAATTAATGGCTTTAGTTGTTGATATTCTTCTTCTGAAAATCTTGATAGCTCCTTTTCAAAAGGTTTGAGTTCTTTATTTAAATCTAAAAAATGAGACTGAAGTAATTTAAACTGCATTCTCTTTTTCTCGTGATCTTGCTGTTTTTCTATTTCTGATGATTCATCATAGCTTTTAAAATATACCTTTACAGCTTTTTGCTTACATGCACTTATAAATAGAAGAGTTAATAATAAAAAAGTAGCTTTTCTCATTGGTCAAATATTTGATACTCAAATGTAATTATAAAAATTGAAAAGCTTTATTTAGGATAACAAAACTGCCTTATTATCTAAACTCTAATAGTTGATAATATACGGAGATTATTATTTAGAATGGTTTGTTACGGCAAAATCTCCCCAGTCTGCGATAGACTGAATTATAGGAATTAAACTTTTTCCTAAATCAGTTAAAGAATACTCTACTTTTAATGGTGGTTTTGAGGTGTACACTTTTCTTTTTATTACACCATCTTCTTCCAAGGCTTTTAACTGTAAACTTAAAGTTCGTTCTGTAACCATTGGAATTTCTTTTCTTAACTCACTGTAACGAAGCGTTCCTTTTATTAAATGAAAAAGAATTACTGTTTTCCATTTCCCTCCAATAACTCCCATAGTAAGACTCGTACAGCAGGGGAACTCTCTTCCTTTAAACTTAAGTGTTTTAGATTCTTGTACCTCCATAATTTATACTATCCTTTTTGACCGTTATTGCAAAGATAAAAAACTATACTTACTTTTGATACTATAATTTTTATAGTTTAATTAAAAAATAGAATATGAGCTTTATAACATCAATGCAGCAACGTTATACAACAAAAAAATATAATGCTTCAAAAAAAATTGAATCAGAAAAAATCAAAGAGTTACAACAGGTTTTACAATTAAGTCCTTCTTCAATAAATAGCCAACCATGGAAATTCACTTTTGTTTCTGACACTGATACTAAAGAACAACTTTCAAAAGTATCTTGGTTAAATACTAGCAAGGTTATTGAAAGTGATACCATTGTTGTTTTTAATCGAATTAATGATATTGATTTGTTTGAAAAACAAATTGAAGAAGAGCTCCCTGAGGGTGCTGTTGGTTATTATAAAGAATTTATAAAGCCAAAACCTGAAGAAGAAATTAAAGCCTGGTTTAACAGACAAGTATATTTGGCTTTAGGAGTTTTTTTAAGTGCTTGTGCTGAAATGGGAATCGATGCCACTCCAATGGAAGGTATTGAACCAGAAAATTATGACAAAATTTTAAACAACAAAGATTACGCAACTGTTGTTGCTGTGGCTATTGGCTATAGAGATGAAGAGGATTTTAATCAACCAGACAGAAAACCTAAATCGAGATTGGCTTTTAACAAGGTTATTGAAACTGTTTAGAATAAAAAAACTCCCAAATTGGGAGTTTTTTTATTTACTTATGTTTTTCTATTTAAAAAACGAATCTACAAATTCATGTTTGTTGAATACTTGTAGGTCATCAATACCTTCTCCTACTCCAATATATTTCACAGGTATTTTAAATTGATCTGAAATTCCGATAACAACGCCTCCTTTTGCGGTACCATCTAATTTAGTTACTGCTAACGAAGTTACTTCTGTTGCTTTCGTAAATTGTTTTGCTTGTTCAAAAGCATTTTGTCCTGTTGAACCATCTAACACTAACAATACATCGTGTGGTGCATTTGGTATTACTTTTTGCATTACACGTTTTATTTTTGTTAGCTCATTCATTAGGTTTACTTTATTATGTAAACGTCCTGCAGTGTCGATAATTATAACATCTGCTCCTTGATTTACACCTGATTGAACTGTATCAAAAGCTACAGAGGCAGGATCGGAACCCATTTCTTGTCTTACAATTGGTACGTCTGTTCTATCTGCCCAAACTTGTAGCTGATCTATTGCTGCGGCTCTAAAGGTATCCGCTGCTCCTAAAACAACTTTTAACCCTTTCTTTTTAAATTGTGAAGCTAGTTTACCTATCGTAGTTGTTTTTCCTACTCCATTAACACCTACAACCATTAACACATAAGGTTTCGTATTTGCTGGAATAGTGAAATCGGTGTCGTCACCAGTATTGGTTTCTGATAATAAACCCGCTATTTCTTCACGTAAAATTTGGTTTAGCTCTTCTGTTCCTAAATATTTGTCGCGAGATACACGTTCTTCTATTCTATCTATTATTTTCAGGGTAGTTTCTACTCCTACATCAGACGATACCAATACTTCTTCTAAATTATCTAATACATCATCATCAACCTTAGCTTTACCAGCAACTGCTT
Source organism: Tenacibaculum mesophilum (assembly GCF_003867075.1). Classification (NCBI taxonomy): domain Bacteria; kingdom Pseudomonadati; phylum Bacteroidota; class Flavobacteriia; order Flavobacteriales; family Flavobacteriaceae; genus Tenacibaculum; species Tenacibaculum mesophilum. The sequence goes on from NZ_CP032544.1 coordinate 1,300,066, forward strand.
TTGATAATTTAGAGAAAAAACTTGTTTTGGTTTTTTCTAATCCCTTGTCTAAGGTTTCCTTTTTCTCTTTAGAGAAGATTTTCTTAAAAAAACTCATTTTTAAATTTTATAATCGCTTACATAGGTTAAAAACTATACCATTTTACTAATACAGTCAAATTGTCATTGTTCCACAGCTTTAGTGTTAAGGATTGAGGCATTTATTAAAGCTCTCCCGATACTTCGGGAAGCGACTGCCGAAAGCCCGACTTGCTAGGATAATTCCCAAATCTTTAACGTATTCAAAAAACTTGAGACTGTCAAATATAAAAAAAGCTACTCTCTAATGAAAGTAGCTTTTCTTTAAACTGTATACAAGAATTACTTTTTTGCTAAAAAGTCATTCACGCTTTCTGGATCCATAATAGCTTCAACAAATGTATAAGCTCCTGATTTTGGAGACTTTACCATTTTGATAGCTTTGGTTAATCTTTTTGAACCTGTTTGTAACGATGCTACTGATTTCTTTGCCATTTTATATTAAAGTTTACGCCGTAGCTTATTATTTAATTTCTTTATGAACTGTCATCTTCTTTAAGATTGGATTAAATTTCTTTAATTCCATTCTATCAGGAGTATTCTTTTTGTTCTTTGTTGTAATATAACGAGAAGTTCCTGGTTGACCAGAAGCTTTGTGCTCAGTACACTCTAAAATTACTTGAACTCTGTTTCCTTTTTTTGCCATCTCTCTAAAATTTTATCTAGTAAGGAATTATTTAGTTAAGAAACCTTTTTCTCTAGCTTCTTTAATAACCGCAGAGATTCCTTTTTTATTAATATTTTTTAATGCAGAAGCAGATACTTTTAAAGTTACCCATTTATCTTCTTCTGGAATATAGAAACGCTTAGTCATTAAATTAGCGTTAAATCTTCTTTTAGTTCTATTTAAAGCGTGAGATACATTGTTACCTACCATCGCTTTTTTTCCTGTTAATTCACAAACTCTAGACATCTTCTTGACAGTTTTTAGTGTTATTTCTAAACGAGGTGCAAATTTATGCATTTTAATTTACTGCACAAAAATATTCTCGATTAAATTTTAATTAATTTTAATCTTTTCAAAACTAGGCTCAGCATCTAACCTATTTGGAAGCGTAACGGCTGCAAAAATACTAATTTATTTTAATATGGCAGCTTGTAAAAGTTCTAAAGATTTGGTTACCGTTCTATTAATTACCTTTTCTCTTGGCTCCCCAAAATTAAACTCATAAACATCTACTCCACTTTTAGTTGCTATACCAATATATACCAATCCTACACTTTTATCATTATGATCGGTTGTTGGACCTGCATTTCCTGTTACAGCTATCGCGTAATCTGTTTGTAACTTCTCCAAACATCCTTTTGCCATTGCTAAAGCTACTTCTTTACTTACTACCGTATATTTATCAATAACTTCTTTAGAAACATTGAGTAGTTGTTCTTTTAAAGCTGCTGTATACGTAACGAATCCTCCCATAAAATATGAAGATGCTCCTGGAACTGAAACTATGGTTGACGCTATTTTCCCTCCTGTTAAGCTTTCTGCTGTAGCAACAGTTTTCCCATGTTTTTTTAACAGTTTACCCACTTCTTTTTCTAAAGATGTTTCATTATCATCTCCTACGATAATTTCTGGTATTAGCATATATAATGCTGCAACTTGCTTTTCCATCTCTTTCACTAATACCTCTTTATCTTTTCCTTTAGCTGATAAACGTAAACGAACACGTCCATAAGATGGTAAGTAGGCTAGCTTTATAAAATTAGGTAAACTCTCTTCCCAATCAGAAATTCTTTCTGCAATAATTGTTTCCCCTGTACCTACCGTCATAATTGTCCTATGTAAAATGAATGGCAATTTAAAAGTAGACCGTAGCTTAGGCAATACATGATACTTCATTAATCCTTTCATTTCATATGGCACTCCCGGAAGAGATACAAAAACAGTATTATTTTCATAGAACCACATTCCTGGTGCAGTTCCTAAACGATTCATTAATAAGGTGGCTTTGGAAGGAAGCTGCGCTTGATACTTCTGGATTTCGTTGAACGGATGATTATTTTTTTTGAATAGGTATTTAATGTTATCAATTACTTCGGGGTATTCAACAATCTTTTCATCTTTAAAATATTCAGCAATTGTTTTTTTAGTGATATCGTCTTTGGTAGGTCCCAATCCTCCTGTAGCAATAACAATATCTGCTCTACTTTCTGCTTCTTTTAACGCATTTAAAATATGTTGTTTTTCATCCTGTACTGAGGAGATTTGATATACCGAAATTCCAATTTTATTAAGTTCTTGACCAATCCATTGTGAATTGGTATCTATAATTTGTCCGATAAGAATTTCATCTCCTATCGTAATGATTTCTGCATTCATGTATATATCTAAAAAAGAATCCCGCCGAAGCGGGATATATTTTATTTTACTTTAATTTGAAAAGCTTGTTTTCCTTCAATAGTTCCTGTTAAAATGTCATTTTCTGCCACTTTTCCAACTCCTGCTGGTGTTCCTGTAAAGATAATATCTCCTTTTTTCAACGTGAAATATTGCGACACGTAACTAATCAACTCATCAATTTTCCACAACATACTAGTGGTATTTCCATCTTGTACAACCTCATCGTTCTTTTGTAATTGAAAAGACAAGTTTTCTAAGTCAAAATCTTCTTTCGGAAAAAACTCTCCTACTATAGCACTACCATCAAAAGCTTTTGCTTTTTCCCAAGGCAATCCTTTTTCTTTACATTGTGCTTGCACATCACGCGCAGTAAAATCAATCCCTAAGCCTACAGTGTCATAATATTTATGAGCAAATTTTGGAGAAATGTGTTTTCCAACCTTATTAATTTTTACCAATACTTCAACCTCATAATGGATATCATTTGAAAACGGAGGAATAAAAAATGGCATTTTTTTAGGAAGAATAGCCGAATCTGGTTTTAAGAAAACTACCGGGTTTTCTGGTGTTTCATTTGCTAACTCTTCTATGTGTTTTGCGTAATTACGTCCTATACAAATTATTTTCATTTCTTCAAGTACGAATTATGATTTTAGAATTACGAATTAAAAACCTCTAACTCGTAATTCATAATTCTTAAAATTATCAATCAGTTATGGTATCCACGTTTTAGGGAAGTTTGGCTTACGTTTTTCTAAAAACGCATCACGTCCTTCTTTAGCTTCATCCGTCATATATGCTAAACGAGTTACTTCTCCTGCAAATACTTGTTGCCCTACCATTCCATCGTCCGTTAAGTTCATTGCAAACTTTAACATTTTTATTGAAGTTGGTGATTTTGCTAAAATTTCTTGTGCCCAATCAAAAGCTGTTTGCTCTAGCTCATCATGTGGAATTACGGCATTTACCATACCCATTTCATACGCTTCTTGTGCTGAGTAGTTTCTTCCTAAGAAAAATATTTCACGGGCCTTCTTTTGCCCCACCATTTTAGCTAAATATGCTGAACCATAACCTGCGTCAAACGAAGTAACATCGGCATCAGTTTGCTTAAAAATAGCATGTTCTTTACTCGCTAAAGTTAAATCACAAGTTACGTGCAAACTATGTCCGCCACCTACAGCCCAACCTGGAACCACGCATATTACTGCTTTTGGCATAAAACGTATTAAACGCTGTACTTCTAAAATATTCAAACGGTGGTAACCATCATCTCCAACATAACCTTGGTGTCCACGTGCATTTTGATCTCCTCCAGAACAAAAACTCCAAACTCCATCTTTAGTTGATGGCCCTTCAGCAGACAACAATACCACTCCTATATTCGTATCTTCATGTGCATCATGAAACGCATCCAATAACTCTGAAGTAGTTTTTGGTCGAAACGCATTACGTACATTGGGTCTATTAAATGCTATTCTTGCAACGTTGTGTGACTTTTTATAGGTAATATCTTCGTACTCTTTGGCAACTTTCCAGTCTGGTTGTATCATAATTTTAAAATATTGTCGTTATTTAGTTGTACAAAAATAACATAATAACTTTATTTTTCTTTTCTATATTTGAACGATATAATTTACCCCTAAATATGAAACAAGTATATTTATTATTTACCCTATTAATTAGTATTAGTCTTTTTTCTCAAAAAGTTGTTACTCAAAAAATCAATTCAAAAGAATTAGAAAAAGATAGAAATGTAAAAATCTACCTTCCAAAAGGCTATGATGTAGATGAAACTACTAATTATCCTCTAGCTATTGTTTTAGGTGACGAGTATCTTTTTGATTTATATGTAGGTAATGCTAAACTTTATGCTAATGTAGATAAAGCACCCAGACAAATTGTAGTAGGTATTGATATGAAAAACACTTATGGAAAAGATATTTCTATAATACCTTCTAATAATTCCTTAACCAGTTCAGGGGTACATTTTTTTAATTTTATTAAACATGAGTTAATTCCTTTTATGGAAGGAAACTTTAGAACTTCTCCTTTTATGACAATTGTAGGTGAAGGAAAAGCTGCTAATTTTATTACTCACTACTTAAAAGATGAAAAACCTATTTTTAATTCTTATATCTGTATCACTCCTGATTTTCCTAAGTTTGCTCCAGCTATTATGGAGTCTTATTCTCTTAACAGACTGGGTTCTATAGATAACACTTACTTCTTATATACAAGTAATAACAAAAAGTACATTGACACTAATCAATATAATCGATTTAGTGATATTAAAACGTTATTAACATCCTATGAAGCTAAAAACTTTAATGTTGTTTTTGATGAATTTGATTCTTCTCCAAGCTATTTAGCTATAATTGGAGAAACTATTCCTAGAGCTTTTACACAAATGTTTAGCTTATATTCTAAAATTACTAAAGAAGAGTACGAAGCTAATGTTAAAGATTTGGCTCCTTTAGATGCAATTAAGTATGTGGAAAAAAAATATCTAGATATTCAGTATCTATACGGTTCTAACTTAAATGTTCGTTTAGATGACATTTTTGTTATTGAAGATATTGTAATTGACAGACAAGATGGTGATTACTTGAGAGTTTTAGGGGATTTTGTAATGATAAAATACCCTGATTCTCATATGGGTGATTTTTATATAGGTAAATACCATGAACTTGGAAAAGACTACGAAAAAGCAGATTTTTACTACAAAGCTGCTTATGGAAAAATGGATCCTTCTGATCCTAATGCAAATGCTTTTTACGAAAACATTAAACGTGTAAACGATTTAATGGGAAGTAAAAAGAAAGAAGAAATTAAAAATAATGACGAGGAAATTATTGAAGAAGAAGGACAAGAATAGTTTATTTTAACACTATTCTGTCTTCTTGTAATTCTATTTTTTTACTCTTATACAAGCTGCCAATAGCTCTCTTGAATGCTTTTTTACTCATCTGCAAGTGAAATTTAATTGATTCAGGAGAGCTTTTATCTGTTAACAATAAAAAGCCTTTTTCTTCTAGCTTTTTTAAGATTATATCAATATCTGAATCAATTACGTTTTTAAATCCTTGCGGTCGTAGTGATACATCAATTTTTTCATCTTCACGTATCTTTTTAATATAACCTATTGTTCGCATTCCTTCTTCTACATCACTAAAAACTTCATTGTTATACAATAAGCCTTCATATGCTTCATTAATTAATACTGAATAACCTAAAGCGGTTTGAACACCAATTACTAAATCTACCTTATCACCTTCTTTTAATTCCATTTTATAAGTTTTTAAAATAGTTTTTTAAAACTACGTCATTTATTTCTTTTGGAGTAAAAACCTCCATTATTTTTGGCTGATCCGATTCTTCATAAAACGAAATCAAACTATTTTGCAAGCTCTTTAAGTCTTTTATTTGAACATATTCAAAACCATACATTTTTGATAAATGCTCTGCAGTTAAATCATGCGGTGTTTCAAAGTACTCCGTAGCATTTGTTGTTAATGGCCCCGGGATATATCTAAAAATACCACCTCCTGCATTGTTTAAAATAATAATTCTAAAATTCTTCGGAATATTTGTGTTCCACAATGCATTGCTGTCGTAAAAGAAACTTAAATCTCCTGTTATAAATATTGTTTGATTTTTTGAGGCATATGCTGCTCCTACAGCTGTACTTGTACTTCCATCAATCCCGCTTGTTCCTCGATTACAAAATACTTTTAGCGTAGAATTTACATCAAACAATTGTGAATATCGAATAATTGAACTGTTACTTATTTGTACTTGCGAATTATCTGGGATACTTTCTAAAATAACTTCAAAAGATTTTAAATCTGAATATTCGCAATCTTTCAAATACTCTTCGTGTTTTACAGCTCTTTGTTCTTTTTCTTGTAACCATGCATGTTGATAACTACTTTCAACATTTTTCTTTTCCTTAGAAAGACTTGTTAACAAGGTTACAGGTTTTACTTGTAAAAATTCTGACAAACAGTGATACGTATCCATTGCCTTTAACTCATCAACATGCCAGTGATGTTTCGGCTGTAATTTTCGTAAAAACTGTTTAATTCTTTTAGAAATTACCATTCCTCCTAAAGTTAGTAATACTTCAGGTTGCAACTCTTTATACCCGTCTTCAGTTAACTTAGAGATTAATTTATCTATGTTATTGATAAACTTAGAATTGTATATATTTGAGGTAGTTTCTGTTAACACTAAAACAGAAGTATCTTCTGCATATACATTCAATATTTTTTGAAGCTCAACATCAGGAAAATGACTTCCTACTAAAATCATTTTTTTGACTGAAGAGTTCCAAATAGAAGCTATTTTTTCTAAATCAAAAGATTTCTCGACTGCGCTCGAAATGACATTCATCTTTTCAAAAGATTGCTTCACTTTGTTCGCAATGACCGAATCTGATTTTTCAAGTGTTTCATATAAAGGTTCATCAAATGGAACATTTATATGAACTGGTCCTTTTTGAGTGATTGAAGTTTGTAATGCCTGAATTAATAAACTGATATTATTTTTTAACTGACTTTCTTCTTCAATCAAATTAGCTGAGAACAAAATATGGTTCTTAAACACATTCTCTTGACGAATGGTTTGTCCATCACCAATATCAATCAGGTGCTTGGGTCTGTCTGCTGAAATTACAACTAGCGGAATATTGCTATAAAAAGCTTCTGCTATCGCAGGATAATAATTCAACAAAGCAGAACCTGACGAACATACAATGGCAACAGGTTTTTGCTTTTGTTGTGCTATTCCCATTGCAAAAAAGGCTGCACAACGCTCATCTACTACACTTAATGCTTTTATTTCTGGATGGTTTGAAAACCCTACAGTAAGTGGGGCATTACGAGAGCCTGGAGAAATTACAACAGTATCAATATTAAATTGATTGCATGCTGAAACTACTAATTGTGCGAGTTCTTTTTTTGGGTACATATCTTTTAAAAAATGAGATTCCCGCGAAAGCGGGAATGAAAAAATACTAAAACCAACTTCGTTGGTTAGTTTCCTTTTTTATAATCTGCTAAGAATTTAGCTAAACCAATATCAGTTAAAGGGTGTTTTAACAATCCTTCAATAGCGCTTAAAGGCCCTGTCATAACATCAGCTCCAATTTTAGCGCAATCAATCACATGCATTGTGTGACGTACAGATGCAGCTAAAATTTGAGTATCGAATAAATAGTTATCATAAATCTGACGGATTTCTGAAATTAAGTTTAAACCGTCTGTAGAAATATCATCTAAACGACCAATAAATGGCGATACATATGTTGCTCCAGCTTTTGCTGCTAATAATGCTTGACCAGCAGAAAACACTAAAGTTACATTGGTTTTAATTCCTTTATCAGAAAAATATTTACACGCTTTTATTCCATCTTTAATCATAGGTAGTTTCACTACTATTTGAGGGTTTAAAGCAGCTAACGCTTCTCCTTCCTTTACCATACCATCAAAATCAGTAGAAATTACCTCAGCAGAAACATCTCCTTCTACAATTTGACAAATTGCTTTGTAATGATTGATAATATTCCCCTCTCCTGTTATTCCTTCTTTAGCCATTAACGATGGATTTGTTGTTACCCCGTCTAAAATACCTAAAGCCTGTGCTTCTCTTATTTGATCTAAGTTAGCTGTATCAATAAAAAATTTCATCTGTATATTTATTATGTAGTTGTGTTCTAATTCTTGAGTTTTGCGAGTTCAACTCTCTATAAAAACAACATATAAAACAATGTTTTACACCTTGATTTTTCTTTAATTACTAATCTTCTGCGAATTTACAATTTATAATGATTCATTAGTAATTTTTCATAAATTTTATCAGGCAAAATTCTTTTCAATACGATTGAAAATTTCTCCATAAATCCACCAACTTTATAGTGAATTTTTGGGTTCTTGTTTTCAATGATTTTATAGATTGCCTCTGCCATTAGTATTGGATCTGCACCAGAATCAACATGAGCATCCATCAATGCTAAGTTTTCAGCATATTTTTCTTTGTAAGCAGAGTTTTCAAAAACAGGTGTATGATACCTTCCTGCAGCAATATTCGTAGCAAAATCTCCTGGAGCTACATTAACAACCTTAATACCGAAACTTTTCACCTCCATACTTAACGCTTCTGTAACCAACTCTAACGCCCCTTTACTTGCAGAATAAATTCCTCTAAAAGGTAACCCCATGTATCCTGCGATTGAAGTTGTATTAATAATCGTTCCCGATTGCTGTTTTCTCATATGAGGCAACACTTCTTTAACAACATCAATTACCCCAAAAAAATTTGTATTAAAATTATCTTTCATTTCTTGTGTAGGTGTATCCTCAATTGGACCAGTAATTCCTTTTCCTGCATTGTTTATCAACACATCAATCTTTCCTTCAGCAGTGATTACTTCTTCTACAGCTTTCTTTATTGATTCTTGGTCAGTTACATCTAATGCTACCATTTGAAATGGAGTAGTTACTTTTTGTGGATTTCTACTTGTTCCATAAACTTTAAACCCTCTATCGTGTAAATAGATAGCTATTGATTTTCCTATTCCTGAAGAAGCTCCTGTAATGAAAACTGTTTTTGACATTGTTCTTATTTTAAGCAAATATCTTAAAGTTAGCTTCAATAAAAAAACTTTAAAACTTATCTTAGCATTTTATCTTACAAGAACAAATACCATGTATAAAAAAACGTTTTCTTTATCTGTTTTTATGACATCTTTAGCAATTTTAATTGCTGGATGTTCTTCTTCAACCGCTCAAAAAAGCACCTCGTTATTTTCAAAAAATAAAACGTTTACACGTCAAGATTCTTTACGTGGTTCTATTACGCCTGAAAGATCTTGGTGGGACTTAACATATTATCACCTTAACGTAACCGTTAATCCTGACAAAAAGTTTATTAAAGGAAAAAATACTGTACAATATAAAGTTTTAAAACCTTATCAAGTTTTACAAATAGATTTACAACCTCCTTTAAAAATTACCAAAGCGACTCAAAACAATAAAGAATTAAAAGTTATTTCTGAAGGAAATGCGCATTTTATTCAACTACAATCTCCTCAAAAGAAAGGAACTGTAAATTCTGTTGATGTATATTATGAAGGTAAACCTAAAGAAGCGATTAGAGCTCCTTGGGATGGTGGTTTTTCTTGGAAAAAAGACAGTAATGGAAATCACTTTGTTGCTACTTCTTGTCAAGGGTTAGGAGCTAGTGTTTGGTGGCCAAATAAAGATCATATGTATGATGAGGTAGATAGTATGGCAATTAGTGTTCGTGTACCTAAAAATTTAATGGATGTTTCTAATGGGCGTTTACGTAATATTGAAAAACACAATGACGATACAACTACTTATCATTGGTTTGTTGATAATCCTATCAACAACTACGGAGTTAATGTAAACATTGGAGATTATGTACATTTTTCTGAAAAATACCAAGGTGAAGGTGGAGCGTTAGATATGAATTATTATGTGTTACGTGACAATCTTAAAAAAGCCAAAAAGCAATTTAAAGACGCTCCCAAGATGATGAAAGCTTTTGAACACTGGTTTGGTAAATATCCTTTTTATGAAGATGGCTTTAAACTAGTAGAAGTTCCATATTTAGGAATGGAACATCAAAGTTCTGTTACCTATGGAAATCAATATAAAAACGGGTATTTAGGTAGAGATTTATCTGGAACTGGTTGGGGACTAAAATTCGACTTTATTATTATTCACGAAGCTGGTCATGAATGGTTTGCTAATAATATTACCAATGTAGATATTGCTGATATGTGGATTCACGAAAGCTTTACAGCTTACTCTGAAAACTTATTTTTAGATTATTACTATGGTAAAAAAGCTTCTGCTGAATATGTTATAGGAACACGAAGTTCTATTCAAAATGATATTCCTATAATTGGAAATTATAATGTTAATGATGAAGGTTCTGGAGACATGTATTATAAAGGGGCTAATATGCTTCATACAATTCGTCAACTAGTTAATAATGATGAAAAATGGCGTCAAATTTTACGTGGTTTGAATGCTGATTTTTATCATAAAACAGTAACTACTGAAGAAATCGAAAAGTACATGATTGAAAAATCAGGTATTGATTTAAGTAAAATATTCGATCAATATTTACGTACAGTGAAGATTCCAGAGCTGGAGTATACTATTGTAAACAACACCTTAAAATATCGTTGGAATAATGTTGTTAAAGGTTTTAATATGCCTATAAAAGTAACTATTGATGGAAAGGATGAATTACTAAATCCTTCTGATAATTGGCAAACAAAAACTATTAAAGGAGACTCAATTGAGGTTGACAAAAACTTTTATGTAAACTCAAAACCTCTATAAAGCAACTGTATTTTATCTTTTTCATGATTAAAAAGCTTTTAAAAAACGTTATCCTAAACCCTAAAAAGTTGTTTTTAATAGATGGTTTTGGAGCTTTTTTATCTGCTTTTTTATTGGGTGTTGTGTTAGTAAAGTTTGAAAGCACCATAGGAATTCCTCCTTCTAGTCTGTATTTTCTAACTGCTTTTCCTTTGATCTTTACTATGTATGATTTTTACTGTTACCGAAAAAATCACAATAATCTTAGATGTTTTTTAAAAGGAATTGCAGTTGTAAACCTACTATATTGCTGTCTTTCTATTGGAGTAGCATTTCTTCATAGAAAAACTATTACTAACTTAGGATGGACTTATATTATCGTTGAAGTCTTTATTATTACCATTCTATCAAATTTTGAACTCAAAGTAGCCAAACAACTTACTAAAAAAACAAATAAAAAACTCGAACCTTAAAAGGCTCGAGTTTTTAATGATTATTATATTGTTTTTAATAATCTAATCTTTTTAAGTAGTCTAGTTTTTCTTGCCAAAGATCTAACTGGTCTTTAAATTCTTGGATTCCTTTACGTACATTTTATACTAAAGGATTATCTTCTGTAGCGTTTGAAATAAAGCTTAAATTGTTTTCTAACTGTTGCATTTCTCGTACAGTTTCATCTATTTTTTTTCTAATAAAGAACTGTTCACTATCTAATTTTCTATAGTCTTCTTGTGCTAAATATGTATCTACAACGCCTTTAAACTTCATCATTTCAATATCAATTCTGCTCATATCCAATTTATCGAGATGTGCATCCATTGCTTTGTTGAATTTTTCATCCAAATAACGTGCATTTCTTGGCAATGCTCCTAGTGCTCTCCAATCTGCTAAGGCTTTTTCTACATCTTCTTCGGTAGAAATTTCAGCAACTTTAATTTGCTCTACAAATTCTTTCTTAGCCTCTACTACTACTAATTGTTCTTTATTTTCTTCATTCTTATGGGCGTGTAATCTATCAAAATAGTAATTACAAGCATTTTTGAATTTTTTCCAGATATCGTCAGAAAATTTTCTAGGCACATGTCCTATTTTTTTCCAATCTGCTTGAATACGCTTCATAGTATTGGTAGTTTCACTCCAGTCTTCACTATCTTTTAAGCTTTCTGCAAGCTCTACCAATTCCATTTTCTTCCTTAAGTTCTCGTTTTGTGCACTTTTTTCATGCTTGTAAAATGCATTTTTAGCTGAGTTAAACTTTTTAGTTGCTGCTTTAAACTCTTGCCAAACAGCTTCGCTCTTACTGTAAGGTAATTTTCCTATGTCAAAGTATTTTTTTCGTAGTTTTTCTATTTCTACAATACTTTTTTGCCAGTCGTTGTGTGTTTTATTGCTTGATGTATCGTACGCATTTATTTCTGCTGCAACAGCTAGTTTTGCATCAATCATTTCTTGATGCTTTGACTTTAATTCTCTGTAATGCTGATGACGTCTGTCATGAATTTTTTTAGTTGCTTCACTAAACCTTCCCCAAACATCTTCTCTATGTTCTCTTGACACAGGTCCTACATCTTCTTTCCACATACGATGTAATTCTTGTAACTCTTTAAAAGCTACATTAACGTCTTCTACATCATTTAAAGCTTCTGCTCTTTCAATTAGTCGTAGTTTTTCTTCAAGGTTATGTTTAAAATCTAACTCTCTAAAGTCTTTATTTAAATGTAGTAAATCGTAAAAACGTTCTACATGATGATGATATGTTCTCCAGGTATCATTATACTTTGTTTTAGGCACAGCTCCAACACTTTTCCAACGATTTTGAATTTCTTGAAAATCATTATACATCGTTTTTGGGTCAGCATCTTTAATTAAAGTCTTTAACTCTTCAATTAAATTATTTCGTCTCTCTAAGTTTTCTTTTAATTGTTTTTCTAATTGAGAATAGTAAGCATCACGCTTGGATTTATATTCACCTAATAACTTATTGTATTCTGTTTTTGTTGGACTAGAGAATTGAAAATCTATAGAATTTCCTCCATCTGCCAAAAATGCCTCTTTTTTCTTTGCTAATAAAGCCCCAAACTTTGAGTTAAACGCTGTTTTAATAGCATCTACATTTGATTTTAATTGTTGAATTGGATGGCTTTTTAGTAATTTTTTTAATTCATCTACCAATTTTTCTAGCTCCATCGAAGCATAATCAAGCATAGGTATTTCGTGCTTTTCATCTGCTTTTTCAGATTCATTGGCTACTTCATTTTCAACTTCATTAACTGCATTTTCAGTTTCCCTACTAACCTTTGATTGCTCTTCTGTGATTGGCTTTTCTACTTTCTCTTCGTTGTTTTCTAACATATCTACAATGTTTAAGTTCCTTTGATTTAGATTATAAAGATAAGGATTCTTAGAGAATAGCAAATTTTATTTTAGTTTTTAAAATTTTAGCTATTATTCCATATTTTCCAAGCTTTTTCTGCTTGTAGCTCTAACATCTCTAATCCATTTTTTATAGTTGCTCCCTGCTCTTTACCTTTACGTAAAAAAGTAGTTTCTGACGGATTATATATTAAATCGTATAATAAATGTTTATCTGATAAAAATTTATATGGAATATCTGGACAGTTCTCTACGTTTGGATGTGTACCTAACGGTGTACAATTTACAATTATATAATGTGATTCTATAAGTTCTTTACCTATATCTTGATAGGAGATTTGCTTTTTTCCTTCAGGAGTTCTAGATACATATTTATATTTCACTCCTAAGCTTTCAAGTACATAGGATACAGCCTTAGATGCCCCACCTGTTCCCAATATCAAGGCTCTTTTATGATATTTCTTTACTAATGGTTTTAATGATTTTTTAAACCCATACACATCAGTATTATATCCTTTTAATCTCCCTTTCTTGGTTATTTTAATAGTATTAACGGCTCCTACTTTTAGAGCCTTCTTATCTATTCTATCTAAAAAATTAAAAACATCTAACTTATATGGAATCGTAACATTCATTCCTTTTAAGCGTTTTTTATTTTCTTTTATTTTTTCAGGTAGTTCATGTATTGATTGAATATCAAAATTGATATACTCATGATTTTTTAAATCTAATTTTTCAAATTTTTCGGTAAAATATCCGCGAGAAAATGAGTACGAAATGTTCTTTCCTACTAAAGCATATAAATGCTTATTTTCTTTTTTGGTCATAAAAATCAATAATTAGTATTAATGCAATTCCAATAATAATGAATCCTATAGAAACCCATGTTTCTTGATTGTTAAAATTGGGTATAAATCTCTGGTAATTTTCTATAATTTTGTTCCCACTCTGATCAAGCAAAAACACACCTGCTTCTTTTTTATAAATAGTTTCTTTCCATGGCCAAACAACACCTAATGACCCAGTAATAAAACCTATAATAATTGCTGTTACAATTTCATGCCATCTTTTTAAAACATACCCTAAAACATGTGAAATAGACACAAGCCCAAAAGCTGAACCTGCTGTAAAAACTCCTATAATTTTTAAGTAACGAACTTTTACTTGATCATTCAGTACTTCAAAGTTTCCAGACAATAGATTTGTAATTACATTGCCTAATACATTTACACTATCTACTAACAACAAAACATAGTTTCCTAATAATATAAGAATAAATGAGCCTGAAAGTCCTGGTAATGTCATTCCTGAAACTCCTATAATACCACATAAGAAGACAAACCAAAGATTATCATTTTCTGTAGCGGGTGTCATAAAACTAATAGAGATTCCAACTGATGCTCCAATAAATAGTCCTAAAACTGTTTTAAGTTTCCATTCTCCAAAATCTTTCGATATATAATAAATAGAGCCTATAATCATTCCAAAAAACCATGACCATACATACAGTTCGTAATTTTTCAAGAAATAATCTAAAATAAGAGATACACTGAAGTAGCTGAACATACTTCCTGCCATTACCCAAACTAAAAATTGTAAATTGGTATAGGTTGCAAAACTTTTAAAACGTCCATTAAACAACAGTTTAAAAGCTTTACCATTGATTCTTTGAAAAGTATAAATAAGCTCTTCATAAAACCCCATTACAAAAGCTACCATGCCCCCTGAGACTCCTGGTACCTTGTTGGCTCCTCCCATTATCAAGCCTTTTAAAAAAAGGGTTATTTTTTGTGATAGCGTGCGCTCTTTATACATGCGGTTTGATTAGAACGCTAAGTTAGTTATTTTCTAGTGCTTTTTTACTGCTAATTTTTCTAGCAATAAAATAAGTGCAAAACCAATTAAGGCTAAGATTATTGCATACATTAATTGTGGATTTCCATCGTAGGAAAATGGTGAAATAGATAACTCATTAAAAGGGATTTGTTCTCCGTGTGAATTGGTTCTGTATGTCAATACTTTCTTCCAAGGCCAAATTTTGTTTAATGACCCTATTATAAACCCTGTTAAGACAACGAGAGTATGGTTTTTATAGTTTTCAAACAGATACTTTAAAACTCTTGAAAAAAGTAATAAACCTACAATCGCTCCTAAACCAACAACTGTTATAGTTGTTAAATCACGGTTGTTTACGGCTGCTAATACTGGTTTATAGGCTCCTAATAATACTAGTATAAA
This sequence comes from Tenacibaculum mesophilum, assembly GCF_003867075.1. NCBI lineage: Bacteria > Pseudomonadati > Bacteroidota > Flavobacteriia > Flavobacteriales > Flavobacteriaceae > Tenacibaculum > Tenacibaculum mesophilum. Next base: position 1,315,456 of record NZ_CP032544.1, read on the forward strand.
AGATCCTGATATACCTGGTAAAATCATAGCGCAAATTGCTATTGCTCCTGCTAAAAACATAAATGACATTGAAGAGTTTTCTGAAACCAACGGATTTAGCGTTGTGATGTAATAAGCTAATATAGCTCCCAACATTAGTAAAATTCCTGAAGCGAGATTCCATTGAGTAACTTGTTTTGCTATGTAAATAACACTTGCTAATACTAACCCAAAGAAAAAAGACCATACTAAAACTGGATGGTGCATTAATAACCAAGAAATCATTTTTGCTAACGAAACGATACTAATAAAAATTCCAACAAAAAGAGTTACTAAAAAGTTACCATTTACTTGTTTCCAAGCTGATTTAAAACCTTCTTTTTTTAAAGTTTTAAGTAACTTTAAGTTTATATTACTAATAGAACCTAGTAGTTCTTCATAAATTCCTGAAATAAACGCAATGGTACCTCCTGAAACACCTGGAACTACATCAGCAGCCCCCATAGCAATTCCCTTTAACATGATTACGAAGTAATCTTTAATAGTTCTATTCATAAAAATAGTTTGGTTATTTTTTCTCTTTTGATTTAAAATTTATCAATCCTTTTTTCTTTGGTTTTAAGGTATCTTTTTTTACTTCTTTCTTCTTTTCTTTTTTATTTAACCCTAATTTTTTCCCCAAGTCACGTAAATTATTAAAGTTAACTTGATAAGAAATCCCTACTCCTTGTGTATATCCTTCTTCTTCTGTGGAATATTGCACTTCATTTTGGCGATTAAATACTGTACCTCTTAAATTACCTTCTTCATTTAAAAGGACCTCTACTTTTACTTCTCCCACTACACTGGTTTGTGTATTAGCTCCAACAGGAACTCCTACTTTACCATTAACCAATACCCTATCACTTAATTGCGTTGATACAGATACATCTACTTGATCGTCTGAATTAAGGTTGTCTACATCTCCTCTATCTCCTTGTGTATATCCTACTCCTAACTGAAATTTATTTCCATCGCTATTTAACATATTTGTCAAAATTCCTGAAGCTATTTCTGAAGCTGTTCCTGTAATTCCTGAACTTGCACTACTTCCAATAGCATCTGGATTATAAAATGTACCGAAGGCTAACAAAAATGAAAAGTGCTGCATTTTAGTGTTTAAGTCATTCTCATTTAAAATAAATTCTAACTCAGAACTTACTGTTGAGTTTGCATTTGGTATTTTAATATCAAACTCTTGTTTTGAACTAAATAGACCTCCTGTAATTTTGGTGTATAAATCAATTGGAATCTTACGATTTGAATTAATGTTATCTAATAACTGTGCTGGGTTTGCTTTGGTTCTATATACTGCTGTTATATCTAAATCGGCTTCATAAGGATCTCCATTCCAAGAAATAGTTCCTCCTTTTTGTACAATAAAGGGTTTTGTTATTCCTGCATACTTAAAATTATAAAAACCATTATCTACCGTAAAGTCTCCAAACATATTAAACTTACCTCGTGTATCAATATCAATTCTAAGGTTTCCTTCTCCACTTCCTTTTAACTCACTTCCTGAAACTTTATCTATTACAACTTGTGCTACAGCATCTTTTGTTACGGCTAGATTAAGTCTTAAGTCAAGACCTTTAATATCTCCAATAACTTTTCCTTTAGTTCCTTCTTCTTCTTCTCCTGTTTTAAATCTAATTAACTTGTAATTATCAATTGTTTTAACATCACTTAATGGAATTACAAATAAAGTTCCTTTGTTTGTTTTTCCGTTAACCTCAATATCTAAAAAGCTAGTAAGCCCTCTAATTTTAGCTTCTCCATTTAAAAAACCTGTTCCATAATACTGAGATTCTTCAGTTTCTTGTGTGTCTAAAATCAGTAAATTTTGTGTATTGATATCAAAATTTAAAAACCAATCTTTAAAGTTTTGATGTACAATACTCCCAGATAAATCTCCTTGTGTAAGATACTTTGTATCCTCTAAGATTATGTCTTTTAGTATAAATTCTTGTTTGTCTAAAACAACACTTGTATTTCCTTTAAGATCAAAATCTACATTTAAATACGGAAAAGCTAATCCTGCATTTTCAAAATTTAAAACTCCGTTAAAATCAGGATTTCTTAAATAACCTGTTGCTGTAAAATCTCCTGTTACTTTTCCTCTTAGTTTAGACAATACATCTTCTCCTAATGGACTGAAAGCAGCAATATCATATTCTTTCAAGTAAATATCTAAATCTATAATTGGCCTATCCTTTGAAAAATCAATTCCACCAGTAGCAGATATGTTTTTTGCATTTTTATTTTCTAGAGATAGATTAACATTGTATTTTTCATAAGAATTATCTCCCGTAACATTTAACGCCAAATTTCCTTGCGAATAATTATTAATGTCAAAATTCTCTATGTATAAATTACCAACTGGAGCTATCGTTTCATTTTCTTGTTTAAATGCTAATTGTCCATTTAATTTACCATCTAATTTTAAACTATCGATAGGGGGTAAAAAGCTAGCTAATTTAACTTTATTAAAATCTGCTTGAAAATCTTTGTAAGTACTATCTCTTAAAACTCCTTTGAAATCGATTCTTTGTTCTCCCGATTTCAAAATAAATGGGCTGATTGTAAATTCATCTTTTTGTAAATCAAATGTTACTTTGTTATTTTTATCATCATTTGGATTTACCTCCCAATCAAACCCCTTGTAATATAGCTTCGATTTTTGAATTCCTACTACAGATTTTTGAAGTTCATTGATTGTATAGAAAAAATCTAAACTAAAACTTTCTTCATAATTTTTCCCTCCTTTAAAAACAGACTTAAAGAATAGCGTATCATTTTTGGTACGGTTTAACAAGTTTAATTTCTCAATGTTATAATATTTTGTATTCACCTTATTTGCAGTTAAGTGAGTACTATAAAGCGGGTTTTTATTATCTAATCTTAACACCACTCCTTCTATTATATTTTTATACGCGTTTATTTCTGGAGATTCAAACGTTAGTTTTAATGAGTTTTTATCTGAATTAATACGTCCTTTTAATCGTGTATTCTTTCCTATAGAAATATTTGGTAAAAAAACATCTATAATTTGATTATAAATTGTAAAGTCAAAATCTAAAAACTGATTTGGCGCTACTTCATGCGGACGATAGTTTGTATACACACTACCTAAAGCATTTTGAGTAATTGGTAACAGCTCTTCGAAAGAAAATTTACCTTTAAGAGATCCTTTTACAATATCTGATGAATTTACTTCAATAGTTTTTATACTATCTTTTACTGATGAATTTACTTCAAAGCTCTTGAATGGGTAGCTTTGTTTTTGATTTGTATAAATTAAGTTTTTGAACGTTGCTTTACCAATAATATCATCAAACGTATTTCCTGAAATATTTAAATTAATATTCCCTTTTAATTCAGAAATACTATCACGGGTAAACAAATTTGTCTTTTTTAAATCAATTCTATCAACATCAGCGATAAAATCAAATTTGTTAATCTCTGATGAAAAATCTGCTAGTCCTTCAAATTTCAACTTAAAGTTATCATCATCCGCATTAAGTAAACCGTCAAACTTTTTATTTTGAAACTGTCCATTTACTTGTAAGTTTTTGTATTCATACTCATTAAAGAACAAACTACTTACTTTTCCTATTATTATGGTGTTTACATTATCTACATTAAACCCACTCCCATTAACATCCGCTTTTAATGAAACAGTTCCTAATACAGGATCATTAGCAAAGACTCCAAGATCAAAATTTTTAAACTCTACCTCTCCTGTATACTCAGATTTATCAATATTATCAATATTGGTTAATTGAAGATCAGAAATTGCGGTTCCAATTTCTGATTTTACTGATACTGTAGCGTCCATTTGTTGTGGAGTTACTCTTACTATTCCATTCAAAGTAAAATTTCCTAGTCTTTGAAATTCTGTTGGCAATGTTCTTCCTAATAAATTTGGTAGTACATTTCTTAGTTGATAATAATTTGCTGTAAGATTATCTAAGTCCGCATCAAATACAAAACCCCTACTAGTTTTAACTGCGTTAACAAACCCCATGTCTCCAATAATTCTCATACCTCCTTTTGAGTGTACTCTTACATTACTAGCACTAAAATTGTTCAAAACACCATCAATATCTCCACTTATATAAAGAAAATCGTGTCCGCCAATTTCACTATATAGTTTGTTTAAATCTCTTACAGAGACTACACTTTCTTGAAATTTAGCCTTTATCCTAACTTTATCATTAAAGTTTACAAAATCTTTGCGATTATAGGTAAATTTAACTTCTGCTTGCAATTTTGTGTCATTGTCTGTTGCTAAAATTGTATTACTAAAATCCATAAAGGATTTTGTATATGTAAAATCGGTAGCTAAGTTTGATACATTTACTCCCCTGTTTTCAGTAAAGTACATGTTTCTTATTTTCATAGAAACATCAGGGCCTATAATAGAAAAATCATTTAATTCAGCTCCTGCTTTATACGCTGCAAATTCAAGAGGGTCTTGTTTATTTTCATCCATTAACTTAAAAGTTAAATCATCTAAAGAAATTTTATCACTTTTAAGAACAAACGGTGCAGCTAAACTATCTTTAGGTTTTCCGTCTTCAAAACTATCTATAAAAATAGACATATTATCATTCTTTTCACCTTTATATGTTTTCATATAAAAATGAACGCCACTTAAAGAAGCTTCTCCTAAATCTACTTGATTTTCTAATATACGTTTAGCATTTTGTAAAGAAGTAGTTAGATTATTCACAAATATTAAAGTGTCTTTGTGATGGTCTCTAATCTCAATTTCTTTTAACTGGACACTTCCCAACCAAGACAAATCAATTTTTTTTACAACTATATTAGTATTAAATTCTTTATTCACCCAATTAGTTGCTTGTTTAGCAAGTTGACTTTGCACAAAAGGGAGAGATAGTAAAATAAAAAGCAAGAGTAAAAAAAGTACTGTATACTTTAGTATTTTACCTATTATGTTTCCTAATCTTTTAATAACTTCCTTTATTTATAATCTTATTTAACAAAAGTAATCAGCAAACAGCAAAAATGCTGCCTTATTTTAAAGAAATGTTTTTTTTAACTAAAATCTAACGTAATATCAATATTTTTGTCCTCTAAATCAGAAAAGATTTGAGTGCAAAAAACATCTATATTTTAGGTATTGAGAGCTCTTGTGATGATACAAGTGCTTCAATAATTTGTAACGGAAAGGTATTAAGTAATATCGTAGCAAACCAAGAAGTACATGCTAAATATGGTGGTGTAGTTCCTGAATTAGCGTCAAGAGCACATCAACAAAACATTGTTCCTGTTGTGCAACAAGCTATTGAACAAGCTGGTATAACTAAAAACGATTTAAATGCAATTGCTTTTACTCGTGGCCCAGGGTTAATGGGCTCATTACTGGTTGGTACTTCTTTTGCTAAGTCTTTAGCCTTAGGGTTAAACATTCCTTTGATAAATGTTAACCATATGCAGGCACATATTTTAGCTCATTTTATTGATGAAGAAGGAAGTAGAATACCTCCTTTTCCATTCGTTTGTTTAACAATTAGCGGTGGACACACGCAAATTGTAAAAATTACCAATCATTTTGAAATGGAAATTTTAGGTGAAACAATTGACGATGCTGTTGGGGAAGCTTTTGATAAATCTGCTAAAATTTTAGGTCTGCCTTATCCAGGTGGACCTTTAATTGATAAATATGCGCAATTAGGAAACCCTAAAGCTTTTAAATTTACCAAGCCTAAAGTTGGTGACTTAGAATTTAGTTTTAGCGGATTAAAAACTGGAATCTTATACTTTATTCAAAAAAACGTAAAAGAAAACCCCAATTTCATCAAAGAAAACCTTAATGACATCTGTGCTTCTATTCAATACACTATTATTGAAATTTTGATGGATAAGCTTAAAAATACTATAAAACAAACTGGTATTAAGCACATAGCTATTGCTGGTGGTGTTTCTGCTAACTCAGAAATACGAAAACGTTTAATTTTAGCTGAAAAACATTGGGGATGGACAACATATATTCCAAAGTTTGAGTATACCACTGATAATGCTGCTATGATTGCCATTGCAGGGTATTTAAAATATTTAAAAAACGATTATTCAGATATTTCTGTAACAGCTAAAGCTCGTTTAAAAGTTACAGAGTAAACCTTTTTCATACTAGAATGACTAATTTTAAAAATAGAATCTTATTTAGTTTTACATATTATTTTCTATGGGTAGTATACTTTTTACTTGCCCGTCTTTTATTTTTAATATATTATTTTGATAAAACCTCTGAATTAAGTTTTATCACTACGCTAAAAACATTCGTGTATGGTATTCAATTAGATTTTTCTTTTGCTGCATACTTGGCTGCTATTCCTTTTCTAATTATTTTGCTATCAATATGGATTCCTAGAAGAATTATTGGTTATATTATTAAAGGGTATACTTTCCCTATTCTTTTAGTTATTAACTTGTTTATGTTAACGGATATTTCCTTGTATAAATTCTGGGGAGTTCGTATAGATGTTACTGTCTTAAATTACATTAATACTCCTAAAGCAATGTTGGCTTCTGTAAGTACTTTACAATTAGTTGGCGGACTTTTTGCTTGGGGATTACTTTCGGTAATTACTATTTACTGTTTTAATAAGATATTGAACAAAGTTCTTAAAAAGTTGAATAAGAAGCATTTTTTAGAAACTCCTATATTTTTATTATTAATTGCTAGCTTAATAATTCCTATACGAGGTGGTTTTGCCAACATTCCTATTAATCAAAGTAACGTATACTTCTCTAAAAATATGTTTGCAAATCATGCTGCGGTAAATTTTATCTGGAACTTTGCTAATACAATTACTCATAAAACCGACGGCAAAAACCCGTATGTTCACTATAAAAAAGATATTGCTAAAAACATCATCAACAAAACTAAAAATCAGCTTTTAACAGCTAATACAGATTCTATCTTAAATACTAAAAAACCAAATGTCATTTTACTTATTTGGGAAAGTCTCTCTGCTAAAGCAGTTGGTGCATTAGGAGGTGAACCTGATGTTACTATAAACCTAAACAAACTAGCTAAAGAAGGTATTTTGTTTATTAATTTCTATGGAAATGGAGACAGGACAGATAAAGGGGTTCCTGCTATTTTAAGTGGCTATTATCCTCAGCCTACAAAAAGCATAATGAAAATTCCATACAAAGCAAGAAAGCTACCTATACTCACCAAAGAGATGAAAAAATTAGGGTACAATACTAGTTTTTATTATGGTGGGGATAGTAATTTTGGGAATATGATTACCTATTTACGTAATGGTCAAATAGATAAAATTGTTGATGGAACTGAATTTGACAAAGAAAACTGGAATTCGAAATGGGGAGCGCATGATCACATCTTTTTAGACCGATTTATGAAAGATTTATCTTCTCCTACCCTTAAAGAACCTTTTTTTGAAGTAGCTTTAACATTAACTAGTCACGAACCTTACGAGTTCCCTGGCGAATATAAATTTGGTAAAAGTTCTGTAGAAAATTTATACAGAAGTGCACAAGCATATACAGACAAAGCTATAGGTAAGTTTATTCACAAAGCTAAAAAACAACCTTGGTGGAATAACACTTTGGTTATTATTTTATCTGACCATGGACATCCATTACCTAAACACAAAGGTTATTTTAACTCCCCTAAAAGATTTCAAATTCCTATGGTTTGGTTAGGTGGTGCTCTTAACAAAACAGGTATTACTGTTAATAATTTTAGCGCTCAAAGTGATTTAGCATATACTTTAACTGACATATTAGGAGGTAATCCAGAAAAATTTCAATTTGGAAAAAATATTTTTAATAATTCTGAAAATCAATATGCACATTATGTGTTTAATAAAGGATTTGGTACAGTTTCTAAAAACGGAACCTTTGTATACGATTATGTAAGCAAAAAACCTGTAATACAAGAAGGTAATTACCACCCTTTAGATTCTTTAGGAAGAGCTATTAGTCAAAACGCTTATCAAGATTTTTTAGATAAATAAAAGTTAATCTTTCATTAAGAGAGAAACTGTTAAAATCCATTTCATTACTTTTACCCTATGAAATGGATTTTATCGTTATTTTTACTTGCCGCTTTAAGCATTCAGTCTCAAAAATTACCTGAAGGTTTTACATATATAAAAGAAGTGTCTCCTACAATACAAGGGGAATTAAGATATTGTCATACTAACAACTTTATGGGGGTCCCTGTTAATGGATATGAAGAAAATATTCTTATAGCTACCACCCCTACTGCTAAAGCTTTAAAAAAAGTCCAAAATGAGTTAGCAAATCAAAAATTAGGTTTAAAAATTTATGATGCTTACCGTCCTCAAACAGCAGTAAATCATTTTGTAAAATGGGCTCGAGTAATGAATGATACATTAATGAAACAACAATACTATCCTGAGGTTAATAAACGTCATTTATTTAAAAAGGGATATATTTCTTCAAAATCTGGTCATTCAAGAGGAAGCACTGTAGATTTAACAATTATACGCCTAGAAACAGGCGAAGAGTTAGATATGGGAAGTCCGTATGACTTTTTTGGAGTTTCATCTCATATCACCTATGAAAAACTTACTAAACAACAAAAAAAGAACAGACAACTATTACAAACTGTGATGCGTAAACATGGTTTTAGACCTTACAGTAAAGAATGGTGGCATTTTACCCTAAGAGGAGAACCTTTCCCTAAAACCTTTTTTGATTTTCCTGTAAAATAACTAGTTTTAATCTTTTATTTTAAAATCACTTAAAAATCGGCATTATATTTGCTTAGATTTATTTACAATGATGAAAATAATACCAACACTTGTAATCATTTTTTTATGTAGCATTACATCCAATGTTCTTGCACAAATGGATGGTTCTGTTAATAGTAAAAAAAAGGGAAATTCTGCTTTTGGTGTTATAACTGCACCTGTTAAAGAAGTAAAAAAACCTAAAGCGTTAGATTTTGACAATAACAATGGATTTAAAACTGCACATAAAGAACAACAAAAAGAACTTCAAAAAAGACAAGCTCAAAGAGATTTAGAAAATAAAGGAATCTTAACTAAAGCTAAAATTGCAGAAGAACAATACTTAAAATCATTCAAACAAATAAATGGAATGTATCAGTATCCTGTTATTGATCAGGACTTAGGGAGTTTTAGTACTAAATCAAAAAGTGTTAACATTATTTGTAGGGATTATCAATATCCTGACGGAGATAAGGTTACCATCTATATAAATGATGTACCTGTTGTTAGCAACCTTATACTAAGACAACGCTATCAGTCCTTTAATATTCCTCTAGATAAAGGAATCAACACTATAAAAATTGTAGCTTTAAACCAAGGTACCTCTGGTCCAAACACAGCCGCATTTAAAATTTATAACGATGCAGGTATGTTAATTTCATCTAATGAGTGGAATTTAGCTACAGGTGCTAAAGCCACTATAATTGTAGCTAAAGAACAATAATTACACCTTTACACTTCTCCAAAAACCTTTCTTCAACTTTTAGTAATAACTTTTTTTAAATTACTAAAAACTACTTATTTTTGTAGCTACGTTTTGTAATAAGTAAAGCAAACAAACATTTAAATAAACAACTAAGTATATAATGAAGAAAATCACCAAAGAAACCTATATCAATTGGTATAGAGACATGCTATTTTGGAGAAAATTCGAAGATAAGCTAGCTGCAGTTTACATTCAACAAAAAGTAAGAGGTTTTTTACACTTATACAACGGTCAAGAGGCTGTTTTAGCCGGTTCATTACATGCAATGGATTTGACTAAAGATAAAATGATTACTGCTTATCGTAATCACGTTCAACCAATTGGTATGGGTGAAGATCCAAAACGTGTTATGGCAGAGTTATATGGTAAAGCTACAGGTACTTCTCATGGTATGGGAGGTTCTATGCACATCTTCTCTAAAGAATACCGTTTCTATGGTGGTCACGGAATTGTAGGAGGACAAATTCCATTAGGTGCTGGTATCGCTTTTGGAGATAAATACAAAGGTAGCGATGCTGTTACTTTATGTTATTTTGGTGATGGAGCTGCACGTCAAGGTTCTTTACATGAAACTTTTAACATGGCTATGAACTGGAAATTACCAGTAGTATTTATTGTAGAAAATAATGGATATGCTATGGGAACTTCTGTCGAAAGAACTGCAAACCATACTGATATATGGAAATTAGGCTTAGGTTATGAAATGCCTTGTGGACCTGTTGATGGAATGAACCCTATCAAAGTAGCTGAAGCTGTAGATGAAGCTATTCAAAGAGCTCGTCGTGGTGATGGTCCTACTTTCTTAGAAATGAAAACATACCGATATAGAGGTCACTCTATGTCAGATGCTCAACATTATCGTACAAAAGACGAAGTTGAAGAGTATAAAAAAATAGATCCTATCACTCAAGTTTTAGATGTCATCAAAGAAAAAGAGTACGCTACAGAAGATGAGATCAAAGCAATTGATAAAGAAGTAAAAGATATGGTTAAGGAATGTGAAAAATTCGCAGAGGATTCTCCATATCCAGAGCTTAATCAATTATATGATATGGTATATGAACAAGAAGATTATCCATTTATAAAATCTAAGTAAACTATGGCTACAATTATAAACATGCCTCGCTTAAGCGATACAATGGAAGAAGGAGTGGTAGCTTCTTGGTTAAAAAAAGTAGGTGATAAAGTTGAAGAAGGTGATATTTTAGCTGAAATCGAAACTGATAAAGCTACAATGGAATTCGAGTCTTTCCATGAAGGAACTTTATTACATATCGGAGTTCAAGAAGGCGAAACAGCTCCTGTTGATAGTTTATTAGCTATTATTGGTGAAGAAGGAGAAGATTTTTCAGCATTATTAAATGGAAACACTTCCGCTTCTGCTGAAACAAAATCAGAAGAACCTAAAACTGAAGAGCCCAAAGCAACATCTACAAATACTGCTATTCCTGAAGGAGTAAAAGTGGTAACCATGCCTCGTTTAAGTGATACAATGACTGAAGGTACCGTTGCTTCTTGGTTAAAAAAAGTAGGTGATAAAGTTGAAGAAGGTGATATTTTAGCTGAAATTGAAACTGATAAAGCTACAATGGAGTTCGAATCTTTCAATGAAGGTACTTTGTTACATATCGGTGTTCAAGAAGGTGAAAGTGCTCCTGTAGATAGTTTATTAGCTATCATTGGTGAAGCTGGTACTGATGTTTCATCATTAGTAGAAGCTCATAAAGCAGGTACTTTAAATAACAACTCTTCTGAAAAACAAGAAGAAGCTCCTAAAGCAATTGAAGAAAATAAAACAGAAACAGTAGCTACTCCAGTAGAAACTGCATCAAATAATAAAGGTGGACGTATTTTTGCTTCCCCTTTAGCTAAGAAAATTGCTAAAGACAAAGGAATTAATTTAGCAGATATTAAAGGTTCTGGAGAAAATGGTCGCATCATCAAAAAAGATGTTGAAAACTATAGTCCAACTGCTAAAGTTGAAGCTCCTGTAGCTACAAGTACAGCTACAACTCCATCAGCAGTAACTAATTTTACTACTGCAGCAGGTGAATCTATAGAGGAAGTTAAAAATTCTCAAATGCGTAAAGCTATTGCTAAAGCACTAGCTAATTCTAAATTCTCCGCTCCTCATTTCTACTTAAACATAGAGGTAGATATGGACAATGCTATTGAATCTAGAAAGATTATTAATCAGATGCCAGAAACAAAAGTATCTTTTAATGATATGGTGGTTAAAGCTTCTGCTATGGCATTGAGAAGACACCCTCAAGTTAATACTACTTGGAATGATGATGTAACAATATACAATAAACATATAAATATAGGTGTAGCCGTTGCTGTACCTGAAGGTTTAGTTGTACCTGTTCTTCGTAATACAGATTACATGAATATCAATCAAATAGATATTGAAGTTCGTCAATTAGCGTCAAAAGCTAGAAATAAAAAACTAACTCCTAACGAAATGCAAGGAAGTACGTTTACGGTATCTAACTTAGGAATGTTTGGTATTGAAAGCTTTACTTCAATTATCAATCAACCTAATTCTGCTATTTTATCGGTAGGTGCAATTGTACAAAAACCAGTAGTAAAAAACGGAGAAATAGTGGTTGGAAACACTATGAAGTTAACCTTAGCATGTGACCACAGAACGGTTGACGGTGCTGTTGGAGCTCAGTTTTTACAAACCTTAAAAACTTATTTAGAGAATCCAGTTACAATGTTAGCTTAATATTCAATAAATTATAAATAAAAAACTCACCTTTGGTGAGTTTTTTTTATGAAATCAAATCTACTTTATTTGGAGTTAATAATATTAATTACCTCTCTTACCAATTTAGGTACCGACGCTGGATTTTGACCAGTTACTAACCTTCCATCCACTTCTAGATGTTCATCTGCTACATCTGAAAAAAAGAACTTTCCTCTATGATCTTCAACTGTTTTTCTTATTAAAAAAGAAAAACTTTTAAAATATTCTTTTTCTTTCTTTTCATGATCTTCAGGAAACCCATTTACTCGCTTGTTTTTTACCACATACTCACCGTCACTTTTCTTTAGAAAAACAATTCCAGCAGTACCATGACACACTGCACTGATAACACCTTCTTGCTTTTCATAAATATCCATAGCTATTTTTTGTATTTCCTTATTCTTAGGTACATTAAACATAGCACTTCCACCTCCCACATAATAAATTGCTTTATAGCTAGACGAATGAACTTCTGTTGTTTTTTTAGTCGTTTTTAAAGCATACATAAAGTCATTATCATACAAGTATTTTTTTCTTATTCTTTTCAGATGTATCCACATATTTTAAAGGAATTGCACCTCCTTTGGGACTAATAATATCTATATTAAACCCAGCTTCCGTAAACATTTTATAAGCCAATACTATTTCATCAAAACTATTTCCTGTTGGTATATTAGTACCTACATAATAATCTGTATTAGAAACCACAAATAAGATTTTATTTCCTGTCTCATAAGAAGCTTCTCTAGTTGCGGTTTTACTTATAATTTTCCAATTATTCGCAAACTTCTTCAGTAAAAAAAGATCTACAAACCTCCATTTACGATTAGGTATTAAGATTTCAACTTTTGCCGTAGCAATATCATTCGTTATATCAACTGAAATGATCTCTCCTGTCCCCTACCATTAAACTCTCCCTTTTTGTTTGATGAAAAAAAATTTGAATATTCTTCAGTACTAAACTGTTTAAAGCCATCTTTTCCTGTTAAATAAAATGTTACATATTTGTAAAAAGAGTTTTTAAGAGTATTCATTTTATTAAAAGAACTTCCTTCAATATAATTATTAAGCGTCTGTTCAATCAATTCTTCATCTGAAGGAGATAAACTATTAATCCCTGAACGATCTATATTTCCATAAAACAAACGATCTCCAGAAATAAAACTCTTACCATAGTTAATTACTTTCTGTTGTTTACTTCCATAAATACTGGCTAGAAGTTTCCCTTTAGTATCTTCTTTTTCTTGTGAAAAACTAAACAGAAAAAAGAAAGACACTACTGCTGTACATATAAATTTCATTTTAAAAGGTTTTTAATTTGAATTCAAACCTCTTAAAACAATCTTCCTTTTTAATGATGTCCTATAATTTAGGCGTCCTAAATTATAATTCTGTACTAAAAACCTTATAAAAACTGCTTTTAATATTGAGCTGGAGTTTGCCTAACAACCTTTTTAAAGGTAGCATAAAAGTTTGATTTTGAAGAAAAACCAGCTTCAAAACCAATATTTTCTAAAGTAATTTTATGATTCTCTTTCAATAGTTTCTTCGCCTCCTCAATGCTATACTCATTTAAAAACATTGCAAAGCTTTTTCCTAAGTTATCATTTAAAAATTGAGATAATTTATGAGAAGATATACCCATTTTAGCTGAAATATCAGATAACTTCATATCTGAATTCTTATACAACTCTTGCTCTCCCATCAAAGCATTTAATTGTAATTTCAAAGAGATTACTTCATCACTTTCAATCTTTTTTGCTGAATATTTTTCAGGCAAATCTCTAAAAATTGACTCTCTATTTTTCTTAGAGAGAAACAATAGTACTAGACCATAAAACACAATAGAAAAAGTAACCGTTCCTACAAAATAGAAATTAAAATACCCAATAATGTACGCTAGCTAAATTAATAAGTTACTCATATAAACAGCAACCAACCAAACTTCTGATGTCATCCAAGTTTCTTTTTTTTAAAATAGCTTTTTGAAAATATCTTTTAGAATAAAACCTGACAATACAACATAAACACCCCAACCAAATAAATAAATAGGTATTCCAAAAAAGAGTATCTATTGCATGTGGTTTTATGACTCCTACTATAAATATTACTGGGAATAATATTAAAAAATGAATTTTCCAGTTTAATGGAATTTTCTTCGTCTTAGTTACAGAAGACTTTAAATAGTAATACAACGAGATTCCTATTAAAAAACAAGCAGATAGTCCTATCTGGACAACCCATAAATTTCTTTCTTCCCTAGGAGTAAATATTGTGTAAACAGACTTCCCTATTCGCACTGTTAAAAAGAAAGTCAACAGCCCAAACAAAAAATTAGGAACTCTTTTTGTTTTATCTATTAATAAAAAATAGATACTCACCAATAGACCATTAAAAACACCTAAAGAGCAAATAAAAAATAAAACTTCGTTATATAAACTCATTTCGTATTTCTAAAACGTAAATATTTAAAAACAAATTTCAATGTACAAATCTTATTTAGTATAGTTACTTCTTTTATAATTATAAAAATAACGGGCAAAGGATTAAAAACTACGAGATACAGCAATCCCAAAAATAAGATCAAAAAAAAACCTCAATCTTTAAAAGATTGAGGTTTATAAAGAAAGGCAACGACCTACTCTCCCACCTGTGGCAGTACCATCGGCGCTAATGGGCTTAACTTCTCTGTTCGGAATGGTAAGAGGTGAGCCCCATTGCGATAATCACCTTAAATCGTTTCAGTATATTTCAACTGTAAAAGTTAACATATTAGTAAAATCATATCATAAATTCATCAAAGAGTTTGCTCCCGGCCACTAGGACCGGGATACGTACATAAGCCTATGGGTTATTAGTACTACTCAGCTACATACATTACTGCACTTACACTTATAGCCTATCAACGTGGTGATCTTCCACGACCCTTTAAAGAAATCTCATCTTGTGGTGGGTTTCGCGCTTATATGCTTTCAGCGCTTATCCCTTCCCGACGTAGCTACTCTGCAGTGCCCCTGGCGAGACAACAGATACACTAGAGGTCAGTCCAACTCGGTCCTCTCGTACTAAAGTCAGATCCACTCAAATTTCTAACGCCCACAGCAGATAGAGACCGAACTGTCTCACGACGTTCTGAACCCAGCTCGCGTGCCACTTTAATGGGCGAACAGCCCAACCCTTGGGACCTTCTCCAGCCCCAGGATGTGACGAGCCGACATCGAGGTGCCAAACCCCCCCGTCGATGTGAGCTCTTGGGGGAGATCAGCCTGTTATCCCCGGAGTACCTTTTATCCTTTGAGCGATGGCCCTTCCATGCGGAACCACCGGATCACTATGCTCTACTTTCGTACCTGATCGACCTGTATGTCTCTCAGTCAAGCTCCCTTATGCCATTGCACTCTACGCACGGTTACCAAGCGTGCTGAGGGAACCTTTAGAAGCCTCCGTTACTCTTTTGGAGGCGACCACCCCAGTCAAACTACCCACCACGCACTGTTCTCATTGCTGAGTTAGGCTCTAGATAAGCAAAGGGTGGTATTTCAAGGATGACTCCACAACGCCTAGCGACGCCGCTTCTAAGTCTCCCACCTATCCTACACATTACTTATCCAAAGTCAATACGAAGCTATAGTAAAGGTTCACGGGGTCTTTTCGTCCCGCTGCGGGTAATCGGCATCTTCACCGATACTACAATTTCACCGAGCTCATGGCTGAGACAGTATCCAGATCGTTGCACCATTCGTGCAGGTCGGAACTTACCCGACAAGGAATTTCGCTACCTTAGGACCGTTATAGTTACGGCCGCCGTTTACTGGGGCTTCATTTGATTGCGTCGCCGAAGCTAACAACTCCACTTAACCTTCCAGCACCGGGCAGGTGTCAGGCCTTATACATCATCTTTCAATTTAGCAAAGCCCTGTGTTTTTGATAAACAGTCGCCTGGATCTTTTCACTGCGGCCAACATTGCTGTTGGCGACTCTTCTCCCGAAGTTACGAGTCTATTTTGCCTAGTTCCTTAGCCATGAATCTCTCGAGCACCTTAGAATTCTCATCCCAACTACCTGTGTCGGTTTACGGTACGGGTTCTTATAACCTGAAGCTTAGAGGTTTTTCTTGGAAGTTTTTAGGCACACTATCCACGCATCCGAAGACTTGTGGTACTATCACACTTCAGCTAAACCAGCGGATTTGCCTACCAGTCTAATACCTAAATGTTTCAACGAACTATTCCGTCAGTTCGCGGTGCTTTCAGTACTCCGTCACCCCATCGCAATTATAAGAAGTACAGGAATATTAACCTGTTGTCCATCGACTACTCCCTTCGGATTCGCCTTAGGTCCCGACTAACCCTCAGCTGATTAGCATCGCTGAGGAAACCTTAGTCTTTCGGTGAGGGGGTTTCTCGCCCCCTTTATCGTTACTTATGCCTACATTTTCTTTTCTATACGTTCCAGCATGCCTCACAGCACACCTTCAGCACATATAGAATGCTCCCCTACCACTTTTAAAAGTCCATAGCTTCGGTAATATGTTTATGCCCGATTATTATCCATGCTCGACCGCTCGACTAGTGAGCTGTTACGCACTCTTTAAATGAATGGCTGCTTCCAAGCCAACATCCTAGCTGTCTGGGCAGTCAAACCTCGTTTTTTCAACTTAACATATATTTGGGGACCTTAGCTGATGGTCTGGGTTCTTTCCCTCTCGGACATGGACCTTAGCACCCATGCCCTCACTGCTGAAAAACATTTT